>JAFXUM010000207.1 GCA_017524965.1 Lentisphaeria bacterium
CCGGGGACCAGGCTGTTCGCGGTATATTCGATGACCTCGGAGACGTTGCCCGCGGCGTCGGCGGCGCGGAAGAAGATCACGGTGCCGACTTCACGGACCGGGATCGCCTCGGTGTACGCTTCCCAGGTCTTTCCGTCGAGCGAATACTCCTTCACGACGCTGTCGTCGCTGAACACGCCGGAGACCAGCAGGCCTTCGAAGGTGTCGGCGGCGGCCAGGGCGACGGTCGGAGCGGCCGGCGGGACATTGTCGATGTTCGTCACTTCGTATTCGGCGACCGTAGAGACGTTTCCGGCGGCGTCCGCGGCACGGAAATAAACCATGCCGTTTTCGGATACGGGGACGCCGTTCGGAGAATAATCGGACCAGTTCACGCCGTCGAGGCTGACTTCCTGCTTTACGGAATCCTCGCTGAACGTGGCATACACATACACATTCTGATTCGTGAGCTCATTGGTGCTGGCAAACGGGGCCGGAGCGTCCGGCGCGACCAGGTCGATGTTGTCGACCTTGATGAAGGTCGATTTCGTGTATTCTCCGTTCACGGTGATGCCGCGGAACCAGACGGTGATGTTTTCGGAAACGACGACGCCCACCAGGTCATACCGGTTCCAGGTCTTCTGGTCGTCGAGCGAGTACTCATACTGCGCGACGTCCGGATTCATCGTGCCGATCACCACGTTCACGGCGCCGTTCGTGGGAGTCGTGATGCTCGCGGAAGCGACCGGGCCCGGGATGCCGCTGATGAATTCCGTCGCTTCGGACACGTTGCCCGCGTAGTCGACGGCCTGCACGCTCCACTCGTATTCGGGGGCGGAGGCTGTGCCGCCCGTGGCGGTCGCGGAGGTCGTCCCGTCCGGGACCGGGTTCTTGATCTCAAGGAATTTGTACGGGGTCTTGACGGTAATGGCCTGGTCGGAGCCGCTTTCCTTGTACGTCACGATGTACGCCCGGATGCCGGAGTAGTCGTCGGTGGACTCGGTCCAGCTCAGCTTCACGCCGTCTTCCGTTTCGGCGGCGTCGAGATCCGTCGGCGCGGTCGGCGCGACCTTGTCGATGTTGCTCACGCGGAAGGTCGTGACGTCGGACACGTTTCCGGCGGCGTCCGCGCCGCGGAAGAAGTACGTGCCGTTTTCGGTGACGGTCAGCGTGGCGACCGGAGCGGCGGCGGTTCCGTCTCCGCCCGTTATGGTCGTGACCGAACCGTCGTCATTCACCACAGTCACGGACGTTCCGGTCCCGTCCTGCGGAACGGTCACGGTAAGCGCCTGCCAGGTCTGCCCGTCGAGGCTGTATTCCTTCGTGACGACATCCTCGCTGAAGTCGGCGGTCAGGACGACGTCGCTGTTCGTGAACGTGATGAGGTCGGCGGTGACGACCGGGGCCATGACGTATGCCGGAGCGACGTTGTCGGAATCGACCGTGAAGGTAAGCGTCGTGAAGTAGCCGCCGTCGCCGACGTATCTCTTGCCCTCGTCCAGAGAGAACTTGAAGTCCGGCTGGTCCGTGGAGGTGGCGACATAGTTGAACCCGACGAAGCTTTCATACCATTCATCGCCCGTTGCCTCGTCGTAGTGATACTGGTTCTCCCGGGCGGCATAGAAATATCCGAACGTGGACCCGCTGACGTCCATCAGGTCGAAATAGATGGCAGCGTTGTCGTTATAGAAGAAGACACTGTCGAAATAGGTCGCGTCGGCGAGGACGTACGTGCCTGCGGCCTGGTTCGTGCCGTCGATCGTGATGGAATACCGCCCGTCGTTCGTAACATTCCACAGGCTGTCGACACGCGCCTCGGCGAGCGCGTCCTGCGCCGTGATGTCGAAGTCGATGACACCGCCGTAGTTGACGCTGATCTCGGTGCTGTCCTTCCGGATCTTTCCGGTGAGCTTGCCGCCGGAACCGACCTGAATTTCGCTGCCGCGGTTCACGGTGATGTCGCGGACCACGCCGCCGTCCTGAATATACAGGATCGTACCCTTGTTGCTGCTCCACGCCACGCCCAGCGTGGTCTTTTCGAGCAGGGCGATCCCGCCTTCTTCGGACTCGTCGTCGTTGGAGCGGTCTCCGACATAGACGTAGCCATCGGCAAACGTGTTGTTGCTGCCGGACGCGCCCTGCCAGATGTTGACGTTCGCCCACTGGTCGGTGCGGCAGTCGATCATCCGCGCGCCGCGGTAGATCCCGATGTTATCGTTGAACCAGCCGGTGTCGCCGCCCCTGAAGCCGGAGAGGACGCCGCCCTCGACGGAGAACGGGATATCGTCGACCGAGCCGTTCGTGATGACGGTTTCGGGGGTGACAAACAGCGTGATCCCGTCGTAGTCGGTCAGTCTGGCGACCGTGACCTGCACGCCTTCGTTGAAGTCGAAGTTTCCGGGGTGGTAATTGCCCAGATCGGAATAGCGGACCGTGTCGAAGTTGCTCACGATCGCGCCGGTGTAGAACGTGCCATGGTTCGAGTACATGCCGCTCCCGACGGTGTAGAAATTGCTCACCACGCCGCCGCTGAACACCTCCAGATTGCCGCCGAACATGATGTTGTCGCGCGCGATAGTGTTCTTGTGGACCGTGACGCCGCCTTCCTCTCCGCATTCCAGATGCTCGTATGAGAATGTGTTCGAGGCGAACGAATAGGACGTGATGCTTTCCGGCTTTTCGCCCCAGCCGAGGTAGACAGCGCCGCCGTTTTCCACCATGTTCAGGACTGCGACGTCCGCTTCGTCGGCGGCGGAAACGACCGCGCCCGGATTGACGATCAGGTTCGACACGGTTCCCGCGCCCACTGGAATAGACGTCTGGGTCTCGTAGTCGTATATCGTGGCGCCGAGCACTTCGACGTAGGTGGAACCGAGCGAGGCGTCGGCGAACATGCCGCCGTTGACGTTGACGGCGACGCCGCCGGACGAACCCAGCAGGACCGTGTTCTTTGCGACCTGTACGCGCAGGTAGGACTGGGAATCCATGTTGAGGCCGGTGACCGCGGCTCCGGCGGAGACGGTCACGGATGTGCCGCTGGTGGCCTCGACGATCTTTTCCTCGGGCTCATTCCCGTTCCCCCAGCCCATGCCGCCCTCGGTTCTGAGATACGTCACGGGGGCAGTATAGACGCCGTTGGCGTGCGCGCCGCTGCTGAAAACGACATAGGTCCCGCTGAAGTTCAGGTCGAAGACGTTCGCACCGGACATGACCGTGGCGGTACCTTTGGTCTGCGTGACACGGGATGCGCTCGCGCCGTCCATGTACGTCAGTCCGGCGTTTTTCAGGGAGGCGTCCTGGAGTATGCCTCTCTCCGTCGCGAACGCGACGCCGTCGACCGTGCCGCTGATCACCGTGCCGGGGGCGATCTGGAAATCAAGATAAGGCTTGTCCCAGTAATCGTCGACCGCGTCTTCCTTCGCCTGGGCGACGAGCCCGGTGACGGTGCCGCCCGTGACGACGGTCAGGTTGCCGAGATTGGTAATGGTCGCGCTGTCCGGGTAGGAGGAGCTGAAGTAGTCGTAGTCTCCCGTTTCCTCGTTGTAGGCGGAACCGTAGGACCAGTTGATGAAATTGCTGACATAGGAGACCGGCGTGACCGTGTAGCCCGCGACGATGCCGCCGTCGTAGACGGTCAGGCCGCCGTTGATCGCGGTGATGTTGTACGCCATGGTGTTGGAGTGGACCGTGCCCTTGTTCCCGTTCGAATAGACGATCTCCCGGAACGCGTTGGGCAGGATCTCGACCGGATAGATCACGCCGGAGGAGTAGACATAGCCGCCGTTCTCGCCGAGGGTGCTGTCGTACCGTGCGACCGTCGTGGAGTCGAGGTAGACCGCGCCGCCGTTTTCCCTCACGGCGCCGCCGATGCTGCTGAGCTCGTCTTCCTCATAGATCGTGTAGCTCCCGTAATATCCCCCGAATCCGGCGCTGAAATATCCGCCGTAGTTCACGGTGACGTCGGCCGCGCTGACGTTGCCGGTCATGGTCATGGAGCCGCCCTCGTTGATCTCGACATTGTTCGCAGTGGCGCTGCCGGAGAGGATGAGGGTCCCGCTGTCGGAAAGCGTGACGTCGTTCATGGCAGCGTCGTTGGTCGCGGACAGGTAGCCGCCTGCGACCGTTGCGCCGTTGACCGTTACGCCGTATCCGGCGCTTGCCAGGGTATAGGTGTCCGGGGATCCGGCCACGACGAGGTTGTTCACGACGGTGCCGTTGTTCGAGAAATATGCCTTGCCGAAGGTGTACACGGTGACGTTCGTTGCCGTGCCGCCGTAGACGTTGACGCTGCCGCCGCTGTTCACGACCGTGTCGTTCAGCGTGCCCCGGGCCTCGACGCTGCCGCTGTTCACGGTGGTGCCGGTAACCTCGGCATTGTACTGAACGCTCATGGCGGCGCCGTCTTCGAGCGTGGTATTCTCGACCCGGCCGCCGGATGCGTACAGTTCGCCGCCGCTCATCACGGTATAGATGGCCGCGCCGTCGGCCATGAAAACGCTCACGCCTCCGCCGTTTACAGTGGTGTCGACGGCCGTGCCGCCGGACAGGATGAGGGTGTCGCTGCCGTTAATGACAAGACCGGAACTGGCCTCGCCTTCGTTGACGTAGATAGTACTCATGGATGGCTCCTTGATTTGAGTTTTTGTGTTTGGACTACAATTAAATAAATATATTCACATTATACAACAACACGTAAAATTTCAAATTCAAGCCATTCAGGAAGAATCTTCCGAAAAAGCTGCAATTACACAACACGTTCAAAATAAACAAGTTGC
This sequence comes from Lentisphaeria bacterium, assembly GCA_017524965.1. Taxonomy (GTDB): domain Bacteria; phylum Verrucomicrobiota; class Lentisphaeria; order Victivallales; family UBA1829; genus UBA1732. The sequence goes on from JAFXUM010000207.1 coordinate 4,755, forward strand.
ATAAAAAAACATTCCCGGCGCGCAATCCGTCGCGACAAAAAAGCGAAACGGACAAAAAAAAGACGGGAAACGACGGAATCAGGAAAAAATAAGGCGGATTACGGCTCGTAGTCCCGGTACGTCCTGCCGTCGGCGTCGACAGCCTTCGGGTCCGCGCCGAGTTTCAGCAGGGCTTCGACGACGGCGGTGTTTCCGGCCGCGGCGGCGTACATGAGCGCGGTCTTGTTCTTCGCGCCTTTGGCGTTGGGGCTTGCGCCGAGCCTGACGAGCGCGCGGACGACCTCCGGTTTCGTCTTCGCGCCGGACGCGGCGTACAGGATGGGCGGGAGCTTGACGAGCGGATGTTTCACCTTCAGGTCGAGCGGCGTCGACGCCTCCTTGCAGGAGAGCAGGAAGCCGTCGAGGTTCCTGTCGATCAGATTGAACACGAGCGGGATCTGCCTGTTGACCTTGATCTGGTTCGGATTTCCGCCGAGCTTGACGCACTGCGCGAAGGCGCGGCCGCGTTCCAGTCCGACGGCGGCGATCATCGCCTGCGCGAGCAGCGGAGCGGTCTTGAGCTTTTTCGCTGTCGCGGCCTTGAAGATGCGTTCGATCTCGTCGGGACGGTCCTGTTTGGCGGCCTCCTCCATGTCGGCGCAGACGGGGAGCTTCGCGCCGGCTTCCTTCAGCATGGCGGCGATCTCGTCCAGCTCCTTCATTTGCGCATAAACAAGAGGATTGCAGGTCGTTTCGTCGGGCTTGTTCACGTCGGCTCCGGCGTCCAGCACCAGCCGCACGGCGGCGGCGCGTTCCAGCACGACGGTCCGGATCAGCGGGGTCTGTTTGTACGGGTTGTCGTCGCCGGGCAGCGGGTCGTCGACGTCCTTCATCGCGCCGAGGTGTTTCCGTATCTCGGAGGCATTGTTGGTGAGGACGGCTTTGTCGAACGTGAGCGTGGGTTTCCCGGTGTACGGCGGTTTCTTCGCGTTTTTCGCGGCCGCGGCGGCGTTCTTCGCGGCTTCCGCCTCGCGTTCGGCCTTGTACGCCGCCAGGATCCTGACCGCCTCGTCCTCCTTGTGCGTCCGCATGTACTCGGCGAGGACGGGCGACTCGAACTTGACTTTCTTGTAGGACAGCATGAGTTTCAGGTCGTCGATGCGGTCCTGTTCGCCGAGGATCTGGACGGGCGGCTTGCCCTCGAAACCGGGCAGATTGCAGTCCGCGCCGCAGTCGAGCAGAAGCTTGATGACGGCCTGCGCGTCGCGGCGCTGGGAACCCGAGATGACCGGGAGGTGGCAGGCATAGGCGAGCGGGGTGCAGGAGCCTTTGATGGTCTGTTTGGCGTCGATCTTCCGCGCGGCGTGCTTCTGGAAATCGCGGAACTGTTTGTCCGGGAGCTGGAAATCCACGATGCTGCCGTAGCGGATCAGGATCTCGAGGTGTTCGAGCTTGGCTTCGGAGATCGCGTAAAAGATGAGCGGCGTATCGTAATAGTTCAGGCGTTCGTCCAGGAACCGCGGCGTGTGGGCGTAGTTCTGCAGGACGCGTTCCAGCAGATCCGGTGCGCCGCGCCGGATCGCGCCGAGCATTTCCCCGTAGGCCGCGTCCTCGGAATACGGCGAAAACGGGATGCTCGTCCCCGTGGAGAGACCGCCGAGGGACGCGCCGTTCATGGGGCGGCGGGTGGTGGTCTGCTGGGCGTGCAGGACGCACGGCAGGACGGCGAGCGCCGCGCCGGCAAGGACGGAAAAACTGCTGAGGAAAAGACGTCGGCTCATAGTCGGGACTCCGGAAAAGGTCTGTGAAATAATATGATATGCAAACGGAAAAAATCAAGCGGAAAAGGACGGAACGACGGACAAAAATCAAAGATTTGTCCCGGTATCGGGCGGCGCGGACTTGCAATCCCGCCGGAACCGTGTATATTAAATGGATTCATGTATTTTATTCACAATCACATACTCGCGAGGAAACACAAATGGGAAAATACCCGTTGGAAACCATTCGGCACAGCGCGGCGCACGTGATGGCCGCGGCGGTGCAGGAACTCTACCCGAACGCTAAATTCGACATCGGTCCCTCGACCGAGGACGGCTTCTACTATGACTTCGACCTGGAAACGCGCCTCACCGTCGACGACCTGGCGAAGATCGAAGCGAAAATGGAAGAGATCGCCAAGGCGCATCTCCCGTTCGAACGCAAGGTCATGACCCGCGAAGACGCCCATGCGTTCCTCGCCGGACGCGGCCAGAACTACAAGCTCGAACGCCTCGCCGACATCCCGGAAGACAGCGAGATCACGTTCTACATCTGCGGCGACTTCACCGACCTCTGCCGCGGCCCGCACGTCTCCAACACCAATGAGATCGGCGCGTTCAAGCTGCTCTCCGTCGCCGGTTCCTACTACCGCGGCGACGAGAAGAACCCGATGCTCCAGCGCATCTACGGCACCGCGTTCGCCGACAAGAAGGAACTCAAGGCGTATCTCCAGCGCATCGAGGAAGCCAAAAAGCGCGACCATCGCCGCCTCGGCAAGGAACTCGACCTCTTCAGCATCTCCGAAATGGTCGGCCCCGGCCTCGTGCTCTGGCACCCGAAAGGAGCCTACATCCGCAACGTCATCGAGACGTTCTGGCGCAAGGAGCACCTGGCGCACGGCTACGACCTGCTGTACACGCCGCATATCGGCCGCAGCCAGCTGTGGGAGACCAGCGGCCACCTCGGATTCTACAAGGAGAGCATGTACTCCCCGATGCAGATCGACGAGTTCGACTACTACGCCAAGCCCATGAACTGCCCGTTCCACATCGAGATCTACAAGAGCCGCGTGCGCTCCTACCGCGAGCTCCCCTGCCGCTGGGCGGAACTCGGCACCGTGTACCGCTACGAGAAGAGCGGCGTGCTCCACGGCCTGATGCGCGTCCGCGGCTTCACGCAGGACGACGCGCACATCATCTGCACGCCGGAACAGATCGAAAGCGAGATCAAGGAAGTCCTCGAATTCTGCCTCTACATCTGGAAGACCTTCGGATTCCCGGAGATCAAGGCGTACCTCTCCACCCGTCCCGCCAAGGCGGTCGGCGATCCCGCCCGCTGGGAACAGGCGCAGAAGTCGCTCGTCCAGGCCATCGAAGGCTGCGGCCTCGAATACGAAGTGGACGAGGGCGGCGGCGCGTTCTACGGCCCGAAGATCGACCTCAAGATCAAGGACGCGATCGGCCGCGAATGGCAGACCTCCACGATCCAGTTCGACTTCAACCTGCCGGAACGCTTCGGCATCACGTACGTCGGCGCGGACGGCGCGCTTCACCAGCCCTACATGGTCCACCGCGCGCTCTTCGGCTCGCTCGAACGCTTCTTCGGCATCCTGGTCGAGCACTACGCCGGCGCGTTCCCGCTGTGGCTCGCCCCGACGCAGGTGTGCGTGATCCCGATCACCGAGAAACAGCATGAATACGCGAAGCAGGTGGCCGACGGCCTCCGCAAGGCCGGATTCCAGGTCCTGTGCGACGTCCGTTCCGAGAGCATGGGTGCCAAGATCAAGGACGCCCGCCTCCAGCGCATCCCGTTCATGGCGGTCATCGGCGAGAAGGAACAGTCCGAAGGCACGATGGCGGTCCGCTCCCGCAGAGAGGACCAGCTCGGCGCCATGGATCTCGAAACTTTCATCAAAAAATTACAATCGGAGCTTGAAAATAAGCTTTGATGTGCTATAGTATAGATTCGTGCGTTTCCGTCACCGTGGCGGAAACATCCGATATCATCTCACATGGAGGGCGTTTACTATCGCCAAGCTACTGAAAAGCAATGACCGTGCGTATTCCGACAAGTCCCTGCGCGTCATCGGGGCCGACGGAGAACAGCTGGGCGTCATGAAGCTCGCGGCCGCATGTCAGGCCGCGCAGAACGCGCATCTGGACCTCGTGCTCGTGTCGGAAAACAGCAATCCGCCCGTCTGCCGCATCATGGACTTCGGGAAGCTCCTGTACGAACAGAAGAAGAAGCTGAAGGAGCAGAAGAAGAACCAGCAGGCCCAGAAGGTGAAGGAGATCAAGTTCCGTCTTCACATCGACACGCATGACTACGAGGTGAAACTCAACCATGCGAAGGAGTTCCTGGGCGAAGGCAACAAGCTGCGCGTGACGATCACGTTCAAGGGCCGCGAACTCTCGCACCCGGAAATGGGATTCGAGCTCGTGACGCGCATCACGGAGGACCTCGCGGAAATCGCCGTCGTGGACGCGCCGGCGAAGCTGCTCGGTAAGAACATCAACATGTCCTTCAATCCGAAGGGCTGACATAGAAAACCGCCGGACACGGCTGATGGCGTCTGCCCGTCCGGTCGAGACAAACCTCTAACATAAGGAGACAAAACGATGCCGAAAATGAAGACTCGCAAGAGTATCGCCAAGCGCGTGAAACGCACCGCCTCCGGCGGCTACAAGTTCACGAAGCCGGGCCGCCGCCACCTCATGACGAACAAATCCGGAAAGAACAAGCGCCAGAAACGCAACGCCGGACTGCTCGATGCCGCCCACGCACAGAGAATCAAAAAGGCCCTGCCCTACGGCTGAGCTTGAAAAACAGGAGAAATCATCATGAGAGTTACTTGCGCTGTTTATTCGAGAAAACGCCGCAAACGCGTCCTTGAGCGGGCAAAAGGTTTCTACGGTGCCAGCTCCAAGCGTATCCGCACAGCTTACGATGCCGTCGACAAAGCGAACGTCCACGCCTACGAAGGACGCAAGCAGAAAAAGCGTCAGTACCGCCGCCTCTGGACGGTGCGTATCAACGCCGCCTGCCGCGCCCAGGGCACGACCTACAGCAAGTTCATCGACGGTCTCAAGAAGGCGAACATCGACCTGAACCGCAAGGTTCTCGCCGACCTCGCCGTCAAGGATCCCGCGGCATTTACGGCCCTGCTCGAAAAGGCAAAGGCCGCCTGCTGACGAACTCGATCCGGACGCCCCCGCCCTGCGCCGGGCGTCCCCAAAACAGATTATCTGTGATTCGCGGGCTGCCGCCTCCCGGCAGGCCCGCGTTTTTCTTTTTTCCAAGTTCCCTTTAAGGAGTTTTCAACATGCTGGAAGAACTGCTGCAAAAGCTTCAGGCCATCACGGCAGACGCGAAATCCGCTCTGGCCGCGGCCTCGACTCCGGCCGACGTCGAGGCCGTCAAAAACCGCACGCTGGGCCGCAACGGCGCCATCACCGCCCTCAGCCCGATGATGGGGAAACTGCCGGCCGAGGACAAGCGCGCCGCCGGCATGGCCTTCAACGAGGCCAAACAGGGCATCCAGGCCGCCCTCAACGAGGCCAGCGCCCGCATCAACGAGAAGAAAGCCGAGGACACGCCCGCCGTCGACGTCACCCTGCCCGGCCGCATGTGGCCCTTCGGCCGCAAGCACCCGATCAGCCAGACCATCGACGCCTGCTGCTCCATCTTCCGCCGCATGGGCTTCATCGCCGTCACCGGCCCCGAACTCGAGACCGTCTGGTACAACTTCGACGCCCTGAACGCCCCCGCGAACCATCCGTCCCGCGACCCGCAGGACACCTTCTACCTCCCCGACGGACGCCTCCTCCGCACGCAGACCTCCCCGGTCCAGATCCGCACCATGCTCGGCTCCAAGCCGCCCGTGCGCATCGTCTCCCCGGGCCGCTGCTACCGCCGCGACACCCCGGACGCCACCCACGGCGTGCATTTCCACCAGCTGGAAGGTCTCTACATCGACAAGGACGTCTCCCTCGCCGATCTCCGCAGCACCATCCTCAAGTTCGCGAAGGAGTTCTTCGGCAAGGACGTTCAGGTCCGCATGCGTCCCCACTTCTTCCCGTTCACGGAACCCAGCGTCGAATGCGATTTCAGCTGCGTGATGTGCGGCGGCAAAGGCTGCCGCGTCTGCAAGAACTCCGGCTGGATCGAGATCATGGGCGCGGGCATGGTCAACCCCGCCGTGCTCCGCAACGTCGGCTACGATCCCGAGGAAGTCCAGGGCTTTGCCTTCGGGTTCGGGCTGGAACGCCTGACCATGCTGAAACACCGCATCAACGATCTGCGCATCTTCTCCGACAACGATCTGCGGTTCCTCAAACAGTTCTGAGAAAGGAAGACCGACATGAAACTTTCCCTCTATCGACTGAAACAGTATATCGACATCAGCCTTTCCCCGGAAGAACTCGCCAACGCGCTCACCATGGCGGGCCTCGAAGTCGAGGAGATCGAAACGGTCGGCAGGATCCCGGACGGCGTGATCGTCGCGAAGATCCTCTCCCGCCGCAAACACGAAAACTCCGACCACCTCTCCATCTGCGAAGTCTTCACCGGCTCCGAAACGCTCCAGATCGTCTGCGGCGCGCCGAACTGCGACACCGGAAACATCGTCCCGCTCGCCACCATCGGCACCGTCTTCCCGGACGGCGAGGGCGGCACGTTCACGATCAAGAAAGGCAAAATCCGCGGCGTGGAATCCTTCGGCATGATGTGCTCCGCAAAGGAACTCGGGCTCAGCGAGGACCACAAGGGCCTCATGCTGCTCCCCGGCACCTTCGAGATCGGCAAGCCGCTTCAGGAGTACGTCCCCACCGACACCGTCTACACGCTCGAGATCACCCCGAACCGTCCCGACTGGCTCTCCTACTGGGGCGTCGCGCGCGACATCGCCGCGCTCGTCGGCGGCGAGGTGAAATTCCCCGCGCCGGAAAACGTCCCGACCAACCTCGCGGGCGACTGGAGCAACCTGGTCACGGTCGAAGCGCCGGACCTCTGCCCGCTGTACACCGCGCGCGTCATCCGCAACGTGAAGGTCGCCGAAAGCCCGGCGTGGCTGAAGGCCTCGCTCGCCGCCATCGGCATCCGCCCGATCAACAACATCGTCGACATCACGAACTTCGTCATGATGGAGCTCGGCGAGCCGCTGCACGTGTTCGACATGCGGTTCCTGAAGGGCGAACGCCTCGTGATCCGCCGTGCGAAGGAGAATGAATCCATCACCGCGCTCGACGGCAAGAAATACGACCTCACCGAAAAGGACCTCGTCATCGCCGACACCGAAAAGCCCGTCGCCATCGCAGGCGTCATGGGCGGCGAATATTCCGGCGTCGTGAGCGACACCACCGACGTCGTCCTGGAAAGCGCCTGGTTCGATCCGGCGTCCGTCCGCGCGACCTCCCGCCGCCTCGGCCTCTCCTCGGAAGCCTCCTACCGCTTCGAACGCGGCGCCGACCGCGCCATGATCGTCCCCGCCAGCATGCGCGCCGCGCAGTTCATACGCGAGCTCGCCAGCGGCGACGTCGTCTCCCCGCTCGTCACGGTCGCCGAGCCCGAGCCGCCCGTGCGCATCATCGACCTCAAGTACGACCGCGTGCGCAGTCTGCTCGGCATGGACGTGGGCAACCGCCGCATCGACGACATCCTGCACTCGCTCGGTTTCGCCACCGTCCGCCAGTCCGAAAGCGGCGCGTCCTTCAGCGTGCCCACCTGGCGCGAACTCGACGTGATGGGCCCGGCCGACCTCGCCGAGGAAGTCGCCCGCATCCACGGCCTCGACAAGCTCCCCGACGTCCCCATCAAGGCCACCCAGTCCGACATCTCCGGCGACGCCATCCTGCCGATCACGCATCTGCGCGAACAGCTCGCCGACGTCGGCCTCTACGAGATCGTCAGCAACAGCATGATGAGCGAAGCCTCCGCCATCCGCGGCGGCATCTTCGAGCCCGCCGACCTGATCCGCCCCAACAACCCGATCAGCCTCGACCTCGCGGTCATGCGGCCCTCGCTGCTCCCCTGCCTGCTCGACGCCGTCCGCTACAACATCGCGCGCAAGAACTACGACCTCGGTTTCTTCGAGATCGGCCACGTCTTCTGCGCGAATCAGGCGAAATTCCCCGAGGAGCGCGACGAGATCGGCATCGCCATCACCGGCTGCGCCCACCCCGAACGCTACTCCAAGGAACGCGGCATGACGATGGACTTCTTCGACCTGAAGGGCATCCTGGAATCCGTCCTTGCCAGACGCCGCCTCTCCTCGTTCTCGTTCGTCCCCGCCACCGATCCGCGGTTCTCGCCGGCATGCTGCGCCGAACTCGTCATCGACGGCAAGAAGGCGGGCGTGCTCGGTCAGGCCGCCGACGAACTCACGAAGGGCATGCGCCTGAACACGCCCCTCTTCATCGCCCTGATCCAGCTCGACGTCCTCTTCGGCGCGAGCGTGAAGTCCGAATACTACGTCCCCGTTTCCCAGTTCCCGAGCGTCTCCCGCGACATCGCGTTCATCGCGCCCGCCAAACTTCGCAACCAGGACGTCGTCGACTTCATCCGCAAGCTCCATCTGCCCCACCTCGAATCCGTTTCCATCTTCGACGTCTTCGAGGGCAAGGCGATCGGCGAAGGGAAGAAGAGCCTCGCCTACTCGCTCGTGTTCCGGTCTCCCGATCGCACGCTCACCGACGACGAGGTCAACGTCCTTTACGAAAAGGTCCGCAAGAACCTCGCGGAAGGACTCGGCGTCGAACTCCGCTGAGTAAAAAAGCCGTTTCCATTCCGGAGGCGGCTTAGCAAAACCTGCAAAACTCCGGCGTTCCGGGAATCAACCCCCGGGGCGCCGTTCTTCTTTTTCTTGACGTAAAATGAGGCGCGGCGGCTCAGATTGTGTCAAAAATTCTTGACAGACTCGTTTGTTTTGAAGAACTATGTCAATATTTCTTGACAGATATGACTATCTGGTGTGGTTGTGTCAAAAATTCTTGACAGATATGGCTGTTTTGAAGAATAGTGTCAATATTCCTTGACACAATATATTCTCCGTGCTATATTCGCGTCTCGCGGTCAAGTAAAAAATGTCGCCGAACGTGAGCGAAAGCCGCCGCAAACTAAAAAACTTTGCTTGCCGCGACTCGCGGTCAAGTAGCATTTCGAACTCGCGCAAGCGAGTTCACCGAGGAGCGAAGCGACCCCAGCGAAGCGGGACGCAACGCGTTCTAAGTGCCGGATGCGAAGCCCGGCACCGTATTAGCACACTCCGTGTGTGCCGGATGCGAAGCCCGGCACAACCGCCGTGGAGGACTCATCCTCTCGCGTCCCGCGTTACCGTAATCTGTCGAACTCGTGTGAACGAGTTCACCGAGGAGCGAAGCGACCCCAGCGAAGCGGGACGCAACGCGTCCTTTTCTACCATGAAAAGCGGAAAAATACTAAAAAAAACAGAAAGAACGCTTGATTTTTCTCCGATTGCATGTAAATTATGTTTTGGAATCGCTTTCCTGATTGTCAGGAATCCGGTTTCAAGCTCATTTCAATTGGTTATTTCAGCAAAAGGTGATGAAAACCGACCAAGTTTAAAACAGCTCTTTTGCTCAAAAGTACGAAATATACCAGCAGGGACCATTGTGTCTTTGTGTCTTGCTTGCTGGGCGTTTTTCTGTTCGTCTTTTGAGCAGGTTCTTGGTCGGACCTTCATCACCGCGTATGGGGAAGCGTCCGGCTTTTTTTATGTTCAGACGTTGCCTCGTGCGCAGGAACACCCAATCCACCCCGAGGCCTCCAATGTCCCCGTCCGTTCGTCTCACCAGTCTTCATCAATCCCGAGCAAGCCCTGTTCGGCACATTCATGTCGTTTTGTGAAAACAATATCCGCTTTTTTTGACAACTCCCGAAAACCTTCTAAAAGAAATTTCATTCATCTAAAACTGTCCTAAAAAGGACAGACTAACTACAAGGAATTGAATATGAAAAAAATACTCGTTCTCGCTGTTGTTGCTATCGCAACATACATTTCAGCATCTCTCACCGCCTGTGGCAACAATTCTAAAAGTAATATTAATCCTGATGAACAACTAAAAGAGTTGCGCAAAACAGAGGTCGTCTTGAAAAACAGGGCGGAAAAAATTATCGCGGCAAGATATGACCAAAAACATACATTCGGTGAACATATTCAGGCAATGAGAAGAGCCGTGAATTCTATTGGTACTCTTTTCCAGCAAAGTCTTAGTTCAACCGATGAAAAATCAAAGGCAAGAATCGTAGCTCAAATACAACAACAATGTACTATTGCTGAACAAAACGCCGAGTGGATAGAAACCAATGCGCCTTTACGTCAAGCAGTCGTAGAGTTTGAGACTATTGCATTAAAAGAACCTCTTTCCATTTTCTCCTTCGCGGAATTAAAGATAAAAAGAGGAAGTATTTCAAAAGAGTTAAATGATCTAAAAGGATTTGAGAATCAGATAGATAGTTTACTGGAAGCTACAGATTTCAAAGAAGCTCAATTGACATGTCAGAAATTAACCCCTAATATAACAAAAGCATACGTCGCAATTGGCGAAGCTGCAATAGAACAATCAGATAAGTTTACACATAAGATTTGTGTCTCTGTTCTTTCTAAAATTGCACCAGAACAAAGTGCAACGCTCGAAAAGAAAATGTCGGATAAGGTCCCAGAGACGAAATAATAATGTTATTATCGGTTTCCGTATTCTGCTTGTTCGAGTACAGAATTGATATTCTTTCACTTGAACAAGCAGAACATAAAAAAAAGACAAGGAGACGCATCATGGATGACTTTTATCAAAAGCAATTCGCAAAGGCATTAACAACTGAGTACGATGATCAATTATCAGCTATTGAGGATTTGACATGGCTGCCGTGGGTAGGGAAGGATTACACCAATTGCAGAATTCTTATTGTTGCGGAATCGCATTACACGAATACGCCGGACGAATCTCAGGTTCAGCAAAAGAAAGATGAATATTTACTGGATCCTCTTTCTACGCGTGCAATCATAGCGGAATATCCTATGCTGGGATATGATGCCGGATGGAGGAACAACGGCGGAAGAAGCAACAGCCCCACATTCGACAATATTTTCAAACTGCTTGTTTCCGATGATCTTTTGAATGATACAGAAGACCATGCACGCCGTGTCAAGTTGTGTTCGAACTTTGCCTATATGAACATGATTCAAAGACCGATGTGGTATCCGCACAAAAAACAGAAAGAGCGTCCGAAAGACGAAGACCGTACTAAAGGGTGGAACGCCGTCACAGAGGTCCTTAAAGTTCTAATGCCGGACATCTGCATTTTTGCTGGGGCGGAGGCTTCCAGTTCATTTGGTGCGCACATGAACAGACTACAAATCCCGTACGAAAACTGGAAATGTGTAGACAAAAAGATTGGAAACACCTATCCGAGAAGTACATTTATCTCATTGAATGGAAAGAATATCCCGCTCAAATTCATTCGTCATCCCGGAAGCTATTTCAACTGGGAGCATTGGCAGACATTTGTTTTTGTAGATTGCAAGCACATTCAGGACAAGCTGTTATCCACTATGAACGGGTAAACCTATGATTTGCCGCTTCGCTGGGGGCGCACATTCGTGCGCCTCGGTGAACTCGTTTGCACGAGTTCGACAGATTACATGACCGCGGGATGCGGACGGCAAGGCAAGGAGTGAGGGGCAAGGAGGGGCGAACTAATCAGTTTCACGAAAAAACTGTCAAGATTTCCTGACAGATATGGCTGCCAGACAGAATCCTGTCAATAATCTTTGACAGATATGGCTGTTTTGAAGAATAGTGTCAATATTCCTTGACACAATTTGTTTCCCGTGCTATATTCGCGGACGGCAAGGAAGGAAACAGGTAAAGGGGAAGGGGTTTTGGAGGCCGGATAGGTCCGTTTTGCGAAAAATCCTGTCAAAAGTTGTCAGATTTTATCAGGATCGGAGAAAAAAGATTGCAAAAAAGGGGGTTGCGGTGTATATTAGTTGGTTAGACATTCACACTCACACAACCCATTTTTTATTCAACTCAGGAGCTTTTTCCCATGAAAAACAGCTTATTCGATCTCGAAGACCGCGTCATCGTCGTAACCGGAGCCGCGGGCGTGCTCGCGGGCGGGACCGCCCGTTATCTGCTCGAACAGGGCGCGAAAGTCGTGATGCTGGACCTGAAGCAGGAAGTCGTGGACCAGATCGTGGCGGACGCGAAGGCGACCATCTCCCCGAAGGTGTCCGGCTACGCGTGCAATGTGCTCGACCGCGACATGCTCGAATCCGTGTATGAGAAGGTCATGGCGGAACACGGCCGCGTGGACGCGCTGGTGAACGGCGCGGGCGGCAACATGGCGGGCGCGATGGTCAACCCCGACCAGACCATCTTCGACCTCAAATTCGACCAGTACGAAAAGGTGCTCGACCTGAACCTGAAGGGCACGCTGCTGCCGACGATCGTCTTCGTGAAGGCGATGGCGGACCAGAAGAAGGGCGCGATCGTGAACTTCTCCAGCATGGCGGCGAAGCAGGCGATCTCCCGCGGCATCGGCTACTCGAACGCGAAGGGCGCGATCGACAACCTGACCCGCTGGCTCGCGATGGAGTTCGGCATGAAGTTCGGCGAAGGCCTCCGCGTGAACGCCATCGCCCCCGGATTCTTCCTCGGCAAGCAGAACCGCGCGCTCCTCGTGAACGAGGACGGCTCCTACACTGCCCGCGGCAAGCAGGTCGTCGCGAAGACCCCGATGGGCCGTTTCGGCGACCAGAGCGAAGTCTACGGCTGCATCCACTACCTGCTCTCCGACGCCGCCAGCTTCGTGACCGGCGCGATCATCCCGGTCGACGGCGGCTTCTCCTCCTTCTCCGGCATCTGACCTCACACGCACCTCAGGAGACCATGCCATGCTGATGGAAGAATCGTTCCGCTGGTTCGGGCCGAACGACCCGGTTTCGCTTCAGACGATCCGCCAGACCGGCGCGACCGGCGTCGTGACCTCGCTGCACCAGATCCCGTACGGGGAAGTCTGGACCGTGAAGGACATCATGGAGCGCAAGGAGATGATCGAGCGCGCCGGGCTGACCTGGAGCGCCGTCGAAAGCCTCCCCGTCCACGAAAACATCAAGACGAAGTCCGGCAACTACGAGGAACTGTACGAGAACTACCGCATCTCGCTGCGCAACCTCGGCAAGTGCGGACTCTCCGTCATCACCTACAACTTCATGCCCGTGCTGGACTGGATCCGCACCGACCTCAGCTACGAGCTGCCGGACGGCTCCCGCACCCTCTTCTTCCATCGCACGAAGTTCGCGGCGTTCGACATCTTCATCCTCGGCCGGAAGAACGCCGAGGCGGACTACGCGCCGGAGATCGTGGAACGCGCGAAACGCTATTTCGAAAGCCTCTCCCGCGAGGAAGCGAAGCAGTTCGAGCTCGACATCGTCGACAATTTCCCCGGATTCAAAGGCGTCACGCTCGACGACGTCCGCGCCATGCTCTCCCGCTACGACAACATCGGCCGCGCCGAACTCAAGGCGAACCACAAGGCGTTCCTCAACGCCGTCTGCCCCGCCGCCGAAGAAGCCGGCTGTCAGCTCGTCATCCACCCCGACGACCCGCCGTTCGCGCTCCTCGGCCTTCCGCGCATCTTCAGCACGGCGCAGGACATCACCGAGCTGCTGGCGATGGACGCCAGCCCGGCGAACGGCATCTGCTTCTGCACCGGCTCGTTCAGCGGCCGCGCGGAAAACGACCTCGTGCCGATGTTCAAGAGCTGCGCCGACCGCGTCGGATTCGTCCACCTGCGCAGCACCGAGCACACGCCCGAGGGCAATTTCTACGAGGCGAACCACCTGGAAGGCGTCGTGGACATGTACGGCATGGTCAAAGCCGTGATCGAAGAGCAGATCCGCCGCATCGAATCCGGTCGCAAGGACTGGCGCATCGTGATGCGCCCCGACCACGGCCACGTGATCGCCGACGACCTCGACAAGAAGGCGACGATGATCACGCCCGGCTACTCCGCGCTCGGACGCATGCGCGGCCTCGCCGAACTCCGCGGCCTCGAATACGGCATCCTGCACGCCCTCTATCCGCAGTACCTCAAATACTGCAAATGATGCGGCAGGCGCCAGTCAACTCCTGACAGAGCAACGTCCGAACCCGGTCTCCTGAACGGATGCCGGGTTCTTTCTTTTATGTGGTGAAAAGAGGGCACAGCTGTGCCAATGCGACAGGGTTTCGCGACATTTTGACACAGTGAGACGCGCCATGACATGCCGGAAAACGGCGGATTCCGGCGAAACGTTTTCGCAAATCACTGCAAGACGAATTGTTTTTGAGAATCGCAAAAACTTGGCATCATGTATGCTTAATCCAAAGGCGAAGTCTCGAACAAAACAACAAACCCTTTTCACAGAAAGGACAGTCACTATGAGCAAGATTCTCGGTATTGACCTCGGCACCACCAACAGCTGCATGGCCGTCATGGACGGCAACACCTTCAAGATCATCCCCAACGCGGAAGGCGCCAACACGACTCCGTCCGTCGTCGCTTTCACCAAGAACGGCGAACGCCTCGTCGGCCAGACCGCGAAACGTCAGGCCGTGACGAACCCGAAGAACACCATCTTCTCCGTGAAGCGTTTCATGGGCCGCAAGTTCAACGAAGTCCAGGAAGAGATCTCCCGCGTACCGTATAAAGTGGTCGCGAACAACAACGGCGACGCCTGCATCGAGGCGAACGGCAAGACCTACACGCCGCCCGAGATCTCCGCGATGATCCTTCAGAAGCTGAAAGCCGATGCCGAAGGATACCTTGGAGAAAAAGTCAGCGAAGCGGTCATTACCGTTCCCGCATACTTCAATGATGCACAGCGTCAGGCGACAAAGGATGCCGGCAAGATCGCAGGACTTGATGTAAAGCGTATCATCAATGAGCCTA
>JAFXUM010000208.1 GCA_017524965.1 Lentisphaeria bacterium
CACCTGGCAGGAGACGACCACGCCGGTCGGCAGGTGGGTGATGCGGACGGCGCTGTCCGTACGGTTCACGTACTGGCCGCCCGCGCCGGACGCGCGGTAGGTGTCGACGCGGAGGTCCTTCTCGTCGATCTCGATGTCGATCTCGTCCTCGATCTCGGGGAAGGCGTCGACGGAGGCGAACGACGTATGGCGGCGCGCGTTGGCGTCGAACGGGGAGATGCGCACGAGTCGGTGCACGCCGCGTTCGGCGCGCATGTAGCCGTAGACGAATTCGCCGGTGACCTTCAGGACGGCGCTCTTGATGCCGGCTTCGTCGCCGGGCTGCATGTCGATGATCTCGTCCTGGAATCCGCGGCGCTCGAACCAGCGGCGGTACATGCGGAGCAGGATGCTTGCCCAGTCGCAGGACTCGGTGCCGCCCGCGCCCGCGTGGATGTACACGAAGCTGTTGCAGCGGTCGAACTTGCCGGAGAGGAAGCTCACGATCTCGAGCTTGGAGAGCGCGGCTTCGAGCTTCGCCCAGGCGTCGTCGGATTCGTCCAGGAACGACGGGTCCTCCTCGGCGAGTTCGGCGATCGCGAGGAAGTCGTCCGCCTCGCGTTTGAGCTTGTTGAACGGCTCGACGATGTTCTTGCAGGAGGAGAGCTTCTGCACGGTCGCCTGCGCCTTTTCCTTGTCATCCCAGAAATCGTTCTGCGCCATGGTCTTTTCAATGTCGGCGATCTGCGCCAGCGTCTCGTCCACATGCAGGTACTTCGACAGCTTCGACAGGCGTTCGGTCAGGTCCGCGCCGTGCGCTTTGACTTCGTCAATGGTCATTCGTCGTCTCCGGAGTGATTATGCCAGGCTGCGCACGAGCGCCACGGCGTCGGCGACCGCCTGTCCGATGGCGTCCCAGTTTCCGGCGCGCATGTCGGCGGTCTTGCCGAGCCAGGTGCCGCCGACGGCCGCGATCTCCGGGACCGCCAGGTAGTCGGCCGCGTTCGCGCTCGTCACACCGCCGGTGGGCATGAAGCGGACGCCGAGGTGCTTATAGGGCGCGATCAGGGATTTCAGGAACTTCACGCCGCCCGCGGCTTCCGCCGGGAAATACTTCAGGAAACGGCAGCCCAGCTCCATCGCCTGTTCCGCCTCGGACGGGGTGCACACGCCCGGCGCGAACGGGAATCCGCATTTCACGGCTTCCTTCACGACGGTCGGGTTGAAGCCCGGCGCGACGGCGAACTTCGCGCCCGCCTCGAACGCCCGGTGCAGGTCGCGCACGTTCAGCACGGTGCCCGCGCCCAGATAGAGGCCGGGGAACTCCTTCGCGGCCGCGCGGATCACGCTCTCGGCGGCTTCGGTGCGGAACGTGATCTCGGCCGCCGGAAGCTGTTTTTCCTGGAGGACGGAGCACATTTTGAGGCCGTCTTCGAGGTTGTCGAGGACCAGGACCGGGACGATCCGGATCGCGCTCAGGCGGTCAAGAGCGGCTTTGACGTTCTGCTGAAAAAGTTCCATGGTTGTTTGCCTTTCCTGTATGTGAATTGTTCGTTGTTGCGTTTTCGAGGCGCGGCCCGCTCATTTCTTCTTCAGGACGAGCTTCGCCGGAGCGCCGTTCACGGTCTCTTCCGTGACAATGCACTCCTTCACGTCCTGGCGCGACGGCACGTCGTACATCACGTCCAGCATGATGTCCTCCATGATGGAACGCAGGCCGCGCGCGCCCGTGCCCTTTTCGTAGGCTTTCTTCGCGAGCGCGGCGATGGCTTCGTCCGTGAAGGACAGCTTCACGCCTTCCATTTCCATGAGGGTCGTGTACTGGCGCACGATCGAGTTCTTCGGCTCGGTCAGAATGCGTTTCAGCGCCTCCTCGTCGAGCGGCGTGAGCGCGGCAGTGACGGGCATGCGGCCCATGAACTCGGGGATCATGCCGAAATGCACGAAGTCCTCCGGTTCGACGGCGGACAGCGGCGATTCGAGCAGGAGCCTGTTCTCCTCTTCGGTGCGCTTGTCCTCCTCGCTGGCGTTCTCCGTGCCCTGCGTGAAGCCGAGCACGTGACGGCCCACGCGGCGCTGGACGATCTTGTCCAGCCCGACGAACGCGCCGCCGCAGATGAAGAGGATGTTCGAGGTGTCGACGTGCAGGTATTCCTGCTGGGGGTGCTTGCGGCCGCCCTTCGGCGGGACGTTGGAGATCGTGCCCTCGAGAATCTTCAGCAGCGCCTGCTGCACGCCTTCGCCGGAGACGTCGCGCGTGATGGAGACGTTCTGGCTCTTCTTCGCGATCTTGTCGATCTCGTCGACGTAGATGATGCCGACCTGCGCGCGGTCAAGGTCGTAGTCGGCGGCCTGCACGAGACGCAGGATGATGTTCTCCACGTCCTCGCCCACGTACCCGGCTTCCGTCAGGGTCGTGGCGTCGGTGATGCAGAACGGCACGTCGAGCATCTTCGCGAGGGTGCGCGCGATGAGCGTCTTGCCGCTGCCGGTGGGGCCGATCAGCAGGACGTTGCTCTTGTCGAGGTCGACGTCGGAGGCGTCGTAGAGGTTTTTCGATTTCAGGCGGTTGTAGTGGTTATGCACGGCCACGGACAGGATCTTCTTCGCCTGTTCCTGCCCGATCACATAACGGTCGAGCTCCGCCTTGATGTCGGCGGGCGTCGGCACGTTCAGATGATTCACGAACGCCGGAACACGGTCGGATCTGGCGGCCTCCTCGGCGGCCTCGTCGAAATCCTGAACGGAAGGACCTCCCGCGGCGGTATTATCGTTCCGCGAGAACAGCGTGCTGCAGATGGCGACGCAGCCGCGGCAGATGGAAGCGCCGCTCGGGCCGGTCAGCAGACCGCCTTTCAGCTCGCTTTCCGGACGGCCGCAGAAGGAACAACGGTCGGGGCTCTTCATGGATCAGTTCCCCTTGACTTTGAGGGCGGCGACGTCCGCGCGGGGCGGCAGGACGTGGTCGACGAGTCCGTATGCCACGGCTTCCTCGGCGGACATGAAATAGTCGCGCTCGGTGTCGCGTTCGATCTTCTTCAGCGTCTGGCCGGAGTGCTTCGCGAGGATGGTGTTCAGCGCGGCCTTCGTGCGCAGGATCTCCTTCGTGTGGATCTCGATGTCCGTCGCCTGGCCTTCGGCGCCGCCGAGGACCTGGTGGATCATGATTCGCGCGGACGGCAGGGCGTAGCGCTTGCCCTGCGTGCCGGCGGCGAGCAGCACGGCGGCCATCGACGCGGCCTGGCCCATGCAGAACGTGCAGACGTCGCACGGGAGCGACTGGATCGTGTCGTAGATGGCGAGTCCGGCGGTCACCACGCCGCCCGGGGAGTTGATGTACAGGGAGATGTCCTTCTTCGGGTCTTCGCTCTTCAGGAAGAGCAGTTCAGCCACGACGAGGTTCGCGATGGCGTCGTCGATGGGGTCGCCGAGCAGGATGATGCGGTCGCGGAGCAGCCGGGAATAGATGTCGTAGGAGCGTTCGCCGCTTCCGGTCTGTTCGACGACGATCGGCACGAGGGTGTTGCGGGTTCTGGTCGTTTTCATGTTTTTCATCTCCTTGTCTTCTTGTTTTCGATTCTCTGTCAAAAATGCGCGGCCTTCGTGCTTCTTTCGACGCGCAAAGGCCGGTCATTCTGCTGGCGGAATGGCCAGTCTTTGATAAAAAACGCCGAAAGGAGCTGGTACTCCTCCGGCGTTCGTTTCGATAATTTACTTCGCGGCCTTCATGAGGCGTTCCGCGAGCACGCCGAGGGTCTTCTCGACGAGGAGTTCGATCTCGAGCTCGTTGAGACGTCCGGTGCGCTGGAGGATCTCGGCGAGGCGGGCGGGCTCCATCCGGGTCTGCTGCGCCATGTTCTGGATGGCCTGGGCGACTTCCTGCTCGGAGAGCTTGACTTCTTCGAGCTTGGCGATCTTGCGCATGATGAAGTTCTTGCGGAGCTGTTCGGCGGCTTTCTTCTTCGCCTCTTCCATGTGCTGGTCCTTCTCGGCCTCGAACTTCTCAAGGGCTTCCTTGTCCTGTCCGACGGCGTACTGGAGCAGCTTGTATTCGTTGTCCGTGGCGGTCTCGAGCGACTTCTTCGGCAGATCGAACTGCGGAGCCTTTTCGAGGATGGCGGCCTGGATGGATTCCATCGTCTTGGAACGGGTCATGATCTCGGCCTGACGGGTCGCGAGGTCGTGGTAGAATTTGCCCAGCTCTTCGGCGGACTTGAATTCCATCTTTTCGGCGAGCTTCGCGAGGTCTTCGATCGGCTCGCGGCGCTGTCCGTCATGGACTTTCATCTTGAAGGTGACCTTCTGGCCGCGGAGGCCTTCCTCGCGCCAGTCGGCGGGGAATTCGGCGGTGAACGTGCGTTCTTCGCCGACGGTCGCGCCGATCATGGCGGCGTTGACGCCGGGGATCATTTCCTGGCCGATCAGATAGATCCAGGCGGAATCGTTCTTGACCGCGCGCTTCAGGGAATCGGAGGCGTCCTCGGGGAGCGCGAAATCGCTCTCGTAGGAGACGTGGAGCATGTCGCCTTCCTTCGCGGCGTCGGTGATGGGCGTAAAGCTGCTGTACTGCGCCTTGGCGCGTTCGATGAGGTCTTCCTCGATCTTGGCGGCGTCTTCGGCGGCCGCGACTTCGCCGAGCGACTTGTAGTCCGGGAGCTCGAATTCCGGCGCGATCTCGAAATCGCACTTCATCGTGAATTCCTTGCCCTCTTCGAGCGTTCCGGCCGGCTCGAGCTTGCTGTAGGAGATGATGTCGAGCTCGTCGGCCTTCTTGGAGAGCAGGTCGTAGGCGGCGACCTGGACCAGGCGTCCGGCTTCCTCGTCGACGTAGCCTTTATAGCGGGCCTTCACCATGGAGAGCGGGGCCTTGCCCGGACGGAATCCGGGGATCTGCGCCTTGCGGGCGACGGCCTTCGTCGCGTTCAGGAAGAGATCGGCGGAAGCCTCCGCGGGGAGCACGAATTTCGCGTCGCGTCCGCAGACGTCGGTGTCGGTGATGGTGAGGGTGAACTGTTCTTTCCAGCTGGGATTGGACATGATTGTCTTGCCTTCGTGATTGGTTATCTGAATGTTTTGTCGGTAGCGTTTTCAAAGGATCCCCGCGCCTCCGGCAGGGGCCCTCTCAAAAAGATGTGAGTATGTAATATACACCGTTTCTTCCTGATTTTCAATCCGCATTCCCGCTTTTTTC
>JAFXUM010000209.1 GCA_017524965.1 Lentisphaeria bacterium
CACGGTCATGAACGCCAGAAACGCCCCCGCGTCCCGGTCGATGTCGCCCAGTCCCGGGTGAAACACGTCGGCAAACCCGCCGAACGTGGTCTGAAGCACGGCGAACGGTCCGCGCAGCGGGATCTGTCCCGCGGGCGTCCTCATCCAGAGAAGCCCGAAAACCAGGAGCGAAACGAACAGGAGCACGACGCGTTTCAGCCGGGATCCGCCGTCCTTTTCCGCAAGGCGGACCAGCGCATACAGCACGAACGCGCCCGCGGGCAGCAGCAGGGAATCCCCGCGCAGGGATTTGTGCGCGAGCAGAAGATACGGCGACGCGGCGGCGAACAGGAAGAGGAGCGGCGCGGAGAGTTTGGCGCGTTTCGCGGCGTCGTTCAACAGCAGAAAACACGCGGCGAGCGACAGCGCGGTCTTCAGGAACGCGAGGAATACGATATCCTTCGTGATGAGGTAGAGCATCTGGCAGAACAGCGCCGCAAAGCCCCACTTGCCGAACGGATTCTCGAACGTGTGCGCCTCGACCGCGTCAAGCGCCGCCTTGTGGACCTGCAGCTCAACATCCGTAAACGGAACGTCTCCGGGCAGCAGCAGCGCGGCCGCCGCGAAACAGCACGCAAGCACGCCCCACATGCCGACCTGTTTCTTCAGGAGGCTGAGCCTCCACTGCGGCAGTGTCCGGCTTCGCTCAGACATGAATTGACCGGTTAAAAGCCAGCCCCACGCAAAAAGCCCGAGAAGGAAGATCACAACCCGCGACGCGCCGTAGGAAAGCCCGGCGAGGCTACCGAACGTGAACCGCGCGGCGTCGCGCAGAGCGGCGGCATCGGGGCGAAGCGCCTGAAGCCCCAGCTGCGCCATCAGGACCGGCGGCGGGGCATTGTCGAACAGATGCCGGTACGAGGTGATATAGATCGGCGACGGGTCGTTTTCCGGGGGCGTCACGGTGTACGCCGCCACGGCAAACATATTCAGCAGGGAGACCGCGGCAAGCAAACCGAACAGGCCGCGCCGCCAGCCCGGTTTCAGCGGCGCCATCACCGCCAGGATCCCGAGCAGAGGAAACACCGGGACCATGTAGCGCGCCGTGAAGCTCGCGCCCGAATGCCAGCCGTTGAACGATGCGTTCATCAGCAGGAGAGCCGCGAACGACAGCGCGGACAGCAGCGCCACGCCGCGCCGGAGCCCGCCCTGTTTCCAGAGGAAAATGAAGCCCGGGATGGCGAAGAAGAAAAACGGCGAAGAGATCAGCACGCCGCGCCGAGCCCCGAAGAGAAGTTCCAGGATCAGCCAGGCGTTCGGCAGCGCCAGCAGGCCGCCCGCGGCGTCGCCCTCGGTGCGGTAGACCGGATTGATATACTGCGCGGCGAACGAGAACGGTCCGCCGAAGCACATGGCGTTGTAGACGCAGTAGAGCACGGCGAACGGGATGCCGCCCGCGACGAACTGCCAGACGCGGGCTTTCTCGCGCCACGCGACGCCGATCAGCGCCAGCGGCAGGAGCAGCCCGGCGGAATAGTCGAACAGGACCGCCGCGCCGAACCACGCCCCGCTCGCGAAGAGCGACCATTTCCCGCCGCGCAGGTACGACCACAGGCTGAACACCAGGCACGCCGCGACGGACGAATGTCCCATCAGCGTGGTCGAGAACGGGAACACTGCTGTGCCGAGCACGATCAGCAGCGCGCCGGGATACGCCCGCGCCTCGCTTGCGCCGAGTTTCAGCAGGATCCCGACGAGCGCCAGCACGGAAAACGCAGTCGGCAGCACGCCCAGCATGAAGTTCAGATACCACGCGTTGAAGATCTCCGCGCGCGGAGAAATGCCGTCGCCGTCCGCGCAGATGCGGCGTTCGAGCGGATAGACGGGCGCGAGCAGCGCCACGCCGAACCAGGTCGTGCCGGGCGATTTGTTCGAGTAGTAATGCCCGCCGTACTCCGACCAGTCGGAGGTGTTCATCTGCCGCCCCTCGGAGTACAGGTAGCGGTCAATGCGGAACGTGTGTGCGTCGTCGCCGGTGTTCTCGAAGAATGCGGAGACCGCGTCGAAGCGCGCGATCTGGTTCACGTGCCCGACATGGAAGAACCACGCGCAGAAAACGAGCGCGGTGAAGAAAACGATGAGGGAGACGCGACGCCGCGCGGAAGACGGCATGGGGGACGCTTCGCCGGGCACGGATGCAGACACGGGAATTTCACCGGACGCGGGAATTTCACCGGACGCGGAAACGCCGTCCCGCTCCGGTCCGTCCGTCCGCCCGTCCTCTGCGATACCCCGTTTCATGGCGCGGAAAGAGAGGTCAGGACGCGGGCGTGCGGAAACTTCCGCCGGTCCATTCGCGTTCCGTGGAGTTGCCGAGTTCGACGCAGCCGAGGGCGGCGAAAGCGTCGCGGACCGCGGGGTATTCCGTGGTGAGGATGCCCGCGAGGATCAGGATGCCGCCGGGTCTGACCAGCGAAACGAGGTGTTCGCGGCCTTCGATGAGCGCGGAGGAGAGGATATTCGCCGCCACGATATCGTAGGTCCTGCCGGGCTTGAAGTCGAGCAGGGAGGAAACGCTCAGCGCGAGCTCGGAGTCCGGCACGCCGTTGATCTGCGCGTTCTCGCGGGCGATCGGGATCACGTCCGGGTCGATGTCGAACGCGTCGATCGGGGCACAGCCGAGCGCGTGCGCCGCGATGGCGAGGATGCCGGAGCCGCAGCCCGCGTCCAGGAAGGACGGCGTCTGTCCGGCGGGGAATTCCGCTGCGAACCGGTCGATGGACGCAATGCAGGATTTCGTGGTGGCGTGCTGGCCCGTGCCGAAGCTCATGCCGGGGTCGAGCACGATGACGTGCTGGCCGGGTTCGGGCGTGTATTGTTCCCAGGAGGGACGCACCACGATGCGCGGGGAGATGACCATGGTCTTGAAGTGGATCTTCCAGGATTCCGCCCAGTCCTCCTTCCTGATCTCCGCCATGCGCGGGTCCTCCAGCACCACGCCGAACTCGCGCCACATGGGGATGAGCTCGGTCTTCAGGCGGTCGCGGAACCCGGCGGCCTCCGCCTCGCCGGCGCAGTACACGGTGTGGCGGACGTGTTTGGTCTCCTCGTCGCGCCACGAGCTGAAATCGAGTTCGAGCGCGTTGAAGAGCTCGGCGGCGCCCTCCGGGTTGTCCGAGGTGTCTTCGACCGTAACGCAGTAGATGACGGGTGCGGGATTCATGGATGCGTCCTCACTTGGATATGACGAAAATGCTGTTGGATGCGAAAAGATTGGGCCAGAGATCGGCGAGACGGCGCAGGTAGTCGCCCTCGTTGGTCAGCGGTATCTCGCGGCAGATCTTGATCTTGAGCGTTTTGCACAGGTCCTTGAAATCCGAGGTCGTGCCGGGACGGATCGTCGGGGTGTTGTACCACGGCAGCGGCAGGTTGCGGTTCACGGGCATGTGCCCGAAGAGCAGCTGGATGCGTGCGTTGATGTGCCCGAAGTTCATGTACGACACGATGCCGCGTTTGCCGATGCGGAGCATCTCGTTCAGGATGATGTCCGGACGCTGCACGGACTGGATCGTGCGGCTCAGGATCACGTAGTCGTAGGAATCGTCGCAGAAATCGGTCAGGGCGGTGTCGAGGCTGGCGTGGACGACCGGGATGCCGCGCGCGGCGCATTCGAGGATCTTCTGCTGGTCGCGCTCCACCCCCATGACCTTGGCGTGCTTGAGCGTCTTCAGGGCGTACAGGAGCCGCCCGGACCCGCAGCCGAGGTCCAGGATGTGCGCGTTCTCCGGGATCATGTCGCGGATGGCGGCGAGATCGGAACGCTGGAGCTGGATTTCATTGTTGTTGAATTTCACGTTCATTCCGGCGGCTCCCACGGCAGATTGGTCAGATAACTGGAGATCAGCGAACCGAGCGACTCCGTTTCCAGCAGGAACGCGTCGTGCCCGTACGACGACTGGATGTTGCAGTAGGTCACGTCGTTGCCGTTGTCGAGCAGCGCGCGGACGAGCTCCTTGGACTGGTAGGCGGGGAAGAGCCAGTCGCTGGAGAAGGACACGATGAGGAACGGCGTTTCGACCTTTTTCAGCGCGCCGGAGAGATTGCCGTCTGCACTGTCCGAAAGGTCGAAATAGTCGATCGCACGCGTGATGTACAGGTAGGAATTGGCGTCGAAGCGCTCCACGAACTTCGAGCCCTGGTGCGCCAGGTAGCTTTCGATTCGGAAGTCTTTCGAGAACGCGAATTCGTAGTTGGACGCGGGCGATTCCTGAAGCGCGCGCCCGAACTTGTGGTTCATGGACTCGTCGCTCAGGTAGGTGATGTGCGCGAGCATGCGCGCCGTCGCCAGTCCGCGCTGCGGCTGCTCCTCGTAGTTGCCGTCGAGCCAGTGCTGGTCGTTCATGATCGCCTCGCGGCTGACCCAGTTGAACGAGATGCCCTGGGAGGACACGCGCGCCGTGGTGGCGATGGCGATCGTGCCGTTCACCGCCTCGGGATACGAGACGCCCCACTGGAGCGACAGCATGCCGCCCATGGAGCCGCCCGCCACGCAGAACCATTTTTTGATCCCGAGGTGGCGCATCAGGCGTTCCTGCGCGCGCACCATGTCCGCGATCGTGATGATCGGGAAATCCATGTCGTAGCGGCGTCCGGTGTCCGGGTCGATGCTGCGGGGGCCGGTCGAACCGGAACACCCGCCGATGATGTTGGAGCAGACGATGAAGAGTTTGTTGGTATCGAACGGCTTGCCGGGTCCGACCATGTCGTCCCACCAGCCGGGCTTCTTATCCTCGGGGGAATGGTACCCCGCCAGGTGCGCGTCGCCGGAAAGGGCGTGTTCGACCAGGACGGCGTTGTCCGCCTCGGGGGAAAGCTTGCCGTAGGTCTCGTAGCGGATCACGACGCCTTTCAGGCTGCGTCCGCAGTCGAGGGGGAGTTCTTCCTCGAAAAGATAGTCGGAGGGCTGTACGATCCCGACTGAACTGCTGCACGGTTGTTCCTGTGCCATGTTGAACTCCCTTCCCTCCGCCGGAGCGGAGAAAACGAACTAGCTTTAGATAAAACGGAGCCGGGGTCAATCGGACACCGGCTCCGGAAACAGCGATGCTGTGCTTACAACGAACGGCCGCTGAGCGCTCTCAGGGCGCCGAGATACTTCTCGCGGGTCTTCTCCACCACGTCCTGCGGCAGGGCGGGCGCGGGAGGCGTCTTGTCCCAGTCGAGGGATTCGAGGTAGTCGCGGACGAACTGCTTGTCGAGGCTGGGCGGATTGCTGCCGAGCACATAGTCGGCTTTCGGCCAGAAGCGGCTGGAATCCGGGGTCAGGACCTCGTCGATCAGGATGATCTCGCCGTCGTCGAGTTCGCCGAACTCGAACTTGGTGTCCGCGAGGATGATCCCGCAGCGTTCCGCGTGCTGGGCGGCGTCCTTGTAGATGCGGAGGGAGAAATCGGAGAGGCACTCCGCCTTCTCTTCGCCGATCAGCTCGCAGGCTTCCTCGAACGTCACGTTTTCGTCGTGGCCCTCCTCGGCTTTCGTCGAGGGAGTGAAGAGCGCCTTGTCGAGCTTTTCGGACAGACGGTAGTCGTCGCGCACTTCGTAGCCGCCGACGGTGCCGTAGCGCTTGTATTCCTTCCAGGCGCTGCCCGTCAGGTAGCCGCGCACGATGCACTCCATCGGGATGGGCTTGACCTTGCGCACGATCATCGAACGCCCTTCGAGGTCCTTGTCGTACTTCCGGAGCATTTTCGGGAAGTCGCTGACCTCGGAGCAGAGCAGATGATTCTGCGCCCAGGAAATATAATCGAACCAGAACAGCGACATCGCGGTCAGGACGCGGCCCTTGTCCGGGATGCCGTTCGGCATCACGCAGTCGAACGCGCTGATGCGGTCGGTCGCAACGAATAAAAGGGAATCCCCTAAGTCGTAAACATCTCTCACCTTACCCCGATGGGGTCGCGGGAGTTCGGGAATATCGGTTTCGAGCAGAGCTCCGTTCGAGTCATATTTCATAAGGGCGGGGTCACTTTCACGCGATCGACAGGATCTTCACCTGGGTGAGTTCCTGACGGTGGCCTTTGCGTTTGCGGCAGCCTTTGCGGCGTTTCATCTTGAATGCGATCAGCTTCGGACCGCGGAACTGCTCCACGATCTCGGCTTCGACTTTGGCGCCGTCGAGCAGCGGGGTGCCGACCGTGAGGTCCGCGCCTTCGCCCTTGGCCAGAACTTCGTCAAACGTGATCTTCGCGCCGACTTCGCCTTCAATGCGTTCGACGGCAACGACGTCCTGTTCCTGGACTTTCAGCTGTTTGCCGCCGGTTTTGATTACTGCGTACATGTCTTGTTCTCCGGGTTTCGGTTGTATGTGTATGCGTTTTTTGACTAAAAATAAACGATTTAATATAGCCCCATTTTCCAAATCTTCAAATCATTTTCCTCTTTTTTTTCGAAAAATGACCTGTTTGCACCGCTTTTCCGGCCATTTTGCAGGGATGCGCGACGGCGGACGGCGGCGGGAAAACGGGAGATCGGGAGACGTTCCGGGGGCGGTCCTTTCCGAAGGATCAGAGGCAGGAAGCCGCGAATTCCACGGCGTTCTCGAAGATCACGCGGCCTTCGCCCCATTCCGGGAGCCTGCCTTCGAGCTTCTGTTTCTGCCAGTCGGGGGCGTTGAACGGCGACAGGAACGCCTCGGGGTGCGGCATGAGGCCGAAGATGCGGCCGCTCTCGTCGCAGATGCCTGCGATGTCGTTCAGCGAACCGTTCGGGTTCTCCGGGAATCCCTTCGCCTTCGAGCCGTCGGCAGCGCAGTAGCGGACCGCGGCGAGGTGACGGGATTCGATCTTCGCGAGCACGTCGGGATCGGCGACGAACTTGCCTTCGCCGTGGCGGATGGGCATGCGGATCACGTCGATGCCGCGCGTGAAGACGCACGGGGATTCCGGGTCCGCCTTCAGCGTGATCCAGTCGTCGCGGAACACGCCGCTGTCGTTCTCGGTCAGGGCGGCCTGCTGCGTGAGGTACTGGCCGTCGAGCGCGGGCGCGAGCCCCAGACGGGTGAGCGTCTGGAATCCGTTGCAGATGCCGATCACGAGCTTGCCGTCGCTCACGAACTTCCGCAGGTCGTCCGTCAGCTTGAATTTCAGCTTGTTCGCGAAGACCGTGCCGGATCCGAGGTGGTCGCCGAACGAGAATCCGCCGATCAGGGCGAGGATATGGAATTCGCCGAGCGTGCGCTTCCCGGCCAGAAGATCGTTCAGATGGACCTGTTCCGCGGTCGCGCCGCAGGAGGCGAAAGCCGCCGCCGTCTCTTTTTCGCAGTTCAACCCTGCGCCGGTGATGATCAGTACCTTGACTTGTTCGCGTTTACGCATGTCTGCCGCCTTTCAATCGTGGGGATGAAAAAATAGTACCTTATAATTTACATTCTTTCCCCGGAAAAGCAAGTCCGAGGACAAAGGTTTCCAGAAAAACTCCCGTGCCGGTGCGTCAGCCCGGCACTGCCGCAGTGGAGGACTTGTCCTCCCTTTCTACGGAAAAGCAAGTCCCCGGACAAAGGTTTCCC
>JAFXUM010000210.1 GCA_017524965.1 Lentisphaeria bacterium
TTCGAGGGATCCCACACGACTTCCTCGGAGAAAACGACCTTGCCGTCCTGCACGGCGGCGCATTTGCGGTCGCTCGCGCCGAGGTCGAATCCGATGCGGCAGCCCTCGAAATGCCGTCCTAAACCGTTCTGCGGCTCGTTCGCCGCCGGGGCTTCTTCGTACGGCACGGATTCCACGGCGAGCGGCGTTTCGTAGATCTTCGTCATGCTGGCGTAGTCGAATGCGCGTTCGCCGTCCGGAGCGTATATCCTCGCGAGCGCCGCCGCGATCTCATCCGAGCCCGCGACAACGATCCGGCTGCCGCCGCCGATCCACAGCAGGCTTTTCACGAGGCGTTCCGCATGGCGCACGTTCGCCGCGGCCTCCGCCGTATCCGGTTTGCCGTACACGACGGTCTCCACGGTCAGGACCTGCCCGGACGGCGTCGCGGCCGCGAGCTTCAGCGGCGTCGCACGTCCCGACTTCCCGACCATGGCGCGGAAGAGACGGTGTTCCAGCACCGCCGGACGGAATTCGTGTTCGAGACACGGCATCGGGTATCCGTATTTTCCGCCATTGTGCAGTATTTGATAGTGTGCCATGATGACCTCTTTCCATCGAGCCGGCGGAACCGTAAAACCATTCGCGGCCGGACACGTTCCGCTTCCTGAGTTATATCAGAATACAATACACGCGCGTCGCGTTTTTTTCAAGCATCGTTTTGTATTTCTCCGGGGGAGATGCTATATTATTGAATTGTATGAATCCCGAACCCGCCATCCGCGCCAATCCAAGGAGGTCCCATGAACTGTTTTTTCGCCGACGATCATTACGGCGTGAACCCCGGCAGGCACATTTTCGAGCTTCTGCCGGAGGATTTCCGCAGGGAAACCGTGTTCACGGAAAACGACTGGTCCCTGCTCGAATCCGGCGAATGGGAGAAGGACTGCGAGCTGCTCGTGCTCCACATGATCGCGGGCACCTGCGGACAGCCGATGCCGGGTCCCGGCGCGGAAAAGGCCGTGCGCACCTACTGCGAACGAGGCGGCGACCTGCTGCTGCTCCACGGGTCCAGCGCGGCGTTCTGGGGCTGGAGCTGGTGGCGCGGCATGGTCGGGCTCCGCTGGGTGCGCCCGGAGGATCCGGACGGGATCGCGCCCTCCACGCATCCGGTCGTCCCCTGCACGGTCGAGGTCGCCAAGGTGCGCCATCCGCTCGCATCGCGTCTCCGCCGCGTCGAACTCCCGACCGACGAAGTGTACATCGACCTCGAACAGGTCTCCCCGGTCACGGTCCTCATGGAAACGACCGTAAACGGGCACACCTATCCGCAGGCGTATCTGGCGAACACACCGTGGGGCGGCCGCATCGCCGCGTTCATCCCCGGCCATAAGCCCGAATGCACGGAGAATCCCGACCTCATCGCCGACGTTACGGAGCTGATCCGATGGCTGAAGAGCAAGTGACGCCCGAACAGAAGAAAAAGATCCGGCTGGCGTTCGCGCCCTGCGCCGATTATTCGACGCGGAACCTGCGTCCGGCGCTGGAACACGTCCTGCAACCTCAGATCGAGGCGGCGGGCGGCGTCTCCGGCAAATCCGTGATGCTGAAACCGAATCTGCTCGCCTGGCGCAAAGCCGACGATCCGCAGTCCGTGAATCCGCGGTTCATCGTCGAGACGGCGAAAGTCTTCCTGGATGCCGGGGCGTCGCGGGTCGCCATTCTGGAGAATCCTGCCGTGCAGACCGCGCCGCAGATTCTTCGGGCAATGGGGATCGCCGACGAACTGAAAGCGCTCGGCGTCGCGTCCGCCAATTTCAAGAACTACATCAAACAGCCTCCGCTCGACGCCGTTTTCTTCCGCAATCTGGAGATCGCGAATGAATTCCGCGAATACGATTTCGTCGCCGACCTCGCCAAAGCCAAGACGCATGGCATGATGACCCTGACCTTCTGCGTCAAAAATCTCTTCGGGCTCGTCAACGGCGGCGACCGCCTGGCATGGCATCTCGCCGTCGGACGCGACTACGACAAATTCGCCGACATGCTCCTCGACCTCTACCTCGTCGTCCGGCCGGCGTTCAATCTGCTCGACGCCGTCACCTGCATGGAGGGCAACGGCCCCGGCGCGGGGACTCCGGCGAACCGGCATTTCGTCGCGGGCGGCACGGACGCGCTGGCGCTCGACGCCGTCGCGGCGCGGGTCCTCGGCGTCGATCCGGATACTCTGCACATCATTAAACGCGCGAAGGCACGCGGGCTCTTTCCCGCGCAGGAAACGGTCGACAATCCCGATCCGCTGCCCGTCTGCGAGCCATTGGCGCTCCCGGACCGTCCCGTCATGGACATGGCGCAGCTGCATCTCGGCGTCGGCATCCCGGAATGGCTGCAGAAGCCGCTTTACAAGCTGATGGTCGTGAATCCGGTGCTCGACCCGGCAAAATGCGTCGGCTGCGGCGTCTGCGTGAAGATGTGTCCGCCGAAATCCCTGAAGCTTTCCGGCGGCAGACCGGAATTCGACCTTCCGCACTGCATCCGATGCTTCTGCTGCCAGGAACACTGCCCGAAAGGCGCGATCGAGCCGCGAATGACACGGACGATGCGGTTCGTGAAAGCGGTCGACCGGCTGTTCCGCGGACGCAGTTCGGCAGAAAGCAAATAAACGATGAATCCGACATTTTTCCTGTTTTTTCATCCCGGACCGAAAAAAACCGGAAAAAAAATGCGTTTTTTTTGGAAACAGACTGGAAAATCGTGGAATGAGAATGTATAGTATTATTCCTGTTTGCCGATGAAAAGTCGGCGGCAGCCCAATTCGCTGTTCTAAGCGATCTTTGCCCGGGGACACTCAGCCAAGCTGAAAATGCCCGGTATCAGACGCGGCGGACGGCAGCTCCATTGGAAACCCGTTCCGGGTCTTGCGGTGCATTGCGCCGCGGGGTCCGGGATGCTCAAATACATACAATTCGCTCTATCTTCAACCCAAAACCATAGCAACAAAGCGAGAACAACATGGAAGTTCGGGCAGTAACAAGGTATGTCCGCATTGCTCCGTCCAAGGGTATGGATTTCTCCCGGGTCATCCAGGGAAAACCCTACGCCGAGGCGCTTGCAATCGCGGAAATTTCCCCGAGAAAAGCCGCCAAGCTGTTCGCCAAGACGCTCAAATGCGCCAGGGCGGCCGCAGCCGAGAGCGGGATGAACGAAGCGTCCCTGATGGTCAAAACCGCAGTCGCGGACCCCGGTCCGATGCTGAAGCGGTTCCGTCCGAAGGCACGCGGTATGGCGGGCAGAATCCGCAAACGCATGAGCCACTTCACGGTGGTTCTCACCGACGACTGAGATGAAAGGAAGTCAAAGTGGGACAAAAAATTAATCCGATCGGGCTCAGACTTGCCCTGAACAAGAACTGGTGCTCCCGTTGGTTCGCCCGCAAGGACAACTTCGGGACGTGGCTCCACGAAGACCGCAAGGTCCGCACCTACATCAAGAAGAACTACAATCAGGCTGCGATCTCCAACATCCTGATCGAACGCTATTTCAACCGCGTTCGCACCACCATCTTCGCCGCTCGTCCGGGCGTGCTCCTGGGCAAGAAGGGCGGCAAGGACGCCGAGATCGACAGACTGCGCGATGAAGTGAGCAAGCTGCTCGACAAGGGGCAGGAGCTCATCGTCGACGTCATCGAGGTCAAGCAGCCCGAGACCAACGCCCAGCTGGTCGCCGAAAACGTGGCCGCCCAGCTCGAACGCCGCATCGGTTTCCGCCGTGCCATGAAGAAGGCCATCCAGACCGCCATGGAACTCGGCGCCGAGGGCGTCAAAATCCAGTGCTCCGGCCGACTCGGCGCCGCGGAACTGGCCCGCACCGAAACCTACAAGGAAGGGCGCACGCCGCTTCAGACCCTGAAGGCTTTCATCGATTACGGATTCACCGAGGCCAACACGACCGCAGGCAAAATCGGCGTGAAGGTTTGGATCTGCCACAAGGAACTCACGGAGGAAATGCAAAATGCCGTTAATGCCAAAAAGAGTAAAGCACAGAAAGGTGCAGCGCGGTAATAACGCCGGGCTGTCCCAACGCTGCAACAAACTGGATTTCGGCGATTTCGGATTGCAGACGTTTGAGCGCGGTTTCCTGACCGCCGCCCAGATCGAAGCCGCCCGTGTCGCCATCACCCGCCACATGAAACGCCGCGGTCAGGTGTGGATCCGCCTGTTCCCGTACAAGCCCTGCACGAAGAAGCCCCTGGAAGTCCGTATGGGCAAGGGCAAAGGCAACGTCGAATACTGGGTCGCCCCGGTTCAGCCCGGCCGCATGCTTTTCGAGGTCTCCGGCTGCTCCGAGACCCTCGCGAAGGAGGCCATGAGCCTCGCCGCTTCCAAGCTCCCGATCCGCTGCCGCTTCGTCTCCCGGATCCCGGCCGTCTAATGTGAGGAAGGACCTGTCATGAAAAATAAAAAATCTGTCAACAAGGCCATGCAGCAGATCCGCGAACTTCCGCAGGACGAACTCGTCGCTCGCGACGGCGCGCTCCGCAAGGAAAAGTTCCTCCTCCGCGCCCAGGCCAAATCCGGTCAGCTCGAAAGCCCGGCCAAGATCCGCACCGCCCGCCGCAACCTCGCCCGGGTGATGACCGAACTCAACAAACGCGCTTCGGCCGGCAAATAAGGAATACCTGAAATGGACGAAACCATTAAGACTGATACCGCTGCCGCAGCCGTCGTGCGCGGCCACCGGAAAACGCGCGTCGGAAACGTCATCAGCGACGCCCAGAACAAGACGATCGTCGTCGAGATCGTGACGCGTTCCGCGCATCCCCGGTACAAGAAGGTCGTCAAGAGCCACGTCCGCTATGCGGCTCACGACGAGAACAACGAAGCGAAGGTCGGCGATCAGGTCATGATCGCGGAGACCCGCCCCCTGAGCAAGACCAAGCACTGGCGCCTGGTCAAAATCATCAGCCGCAGCGAATAAGAGGAGACTTGAACTATGGTTCAGATGCAATCCAGTTTTGAAGTCGCCGACAATTCCGGCGCCAAGCGCATCGTGCTCATCACCGTCCTCGGCCAGCGCAAGACCATCGCCTCCATCGGCGACATCTTCACCGCCACGGTCAAGGAAGCCATCCCCGGCGGCACCGTGAAGAAAGGCGACGTCGTCAAGGCCGTCGTCGTCCGCACCGCCGCGCGCATCCGCCGCTCCGACGGTTCCTATCTGCGCTTCGACAAGAATGCCGCCGTCATCATCGACGACCAGAAGAATCCGAAAGGCACCCGTATTTTCGGACCGGTCGCCCGTGAACTTCGCGACAAGAACTTCATGAAAATCATTTCCCTGGCGCCGGAGGTCCTCTGATGAATAACGAACTCAACAAGTGCCAGAAGCACTACCACGTCAAGAAGAACGACAAGGTCCAGGTCATCAGCGGCGGCTGGAAGAACAAGACCGCCAAAGTCGTGGCCATCCTGAAGAAGAAAGACCGCGTCGTCCTCGAAATCGAGAATCCCACCGACCGCGACCGTGAACGCATCACGAAGAAGCGCACCGTCCGCAAGAGCGCCGCGAATCCGAACGGCGGCCTCGCCGACCGCGCCGTCTCCGTGCACGTCTCCAACGTCAAGAAGATCGCTTCCGCCGACGAAGGCGCGAAGAAGGCCGAGTGAGTGGAGGAACTGAACAATGCCCGATATGAGAAAATACTACAATGAGCAGGTCCGTCCCGCTCTTCAGGAAAAGCTCGGCCTCAAGAACGTCATGGAGATCCCGAAGCTGAAGAAGATCGTCATCAGCACCGGTATCGGCACCAAGATGGAAAAGGACGCTTTCTCCGAAGCACGCACCCACCTCTCCGCCATCGCCGGCCAGGCCCCCGTCGTCTGCAAGTCCAGAAAGAACATCGCGAACTTCAAACTTCGCGCCGGCATGTCCGTCGGTCTCATGGTCACCCTCCGTGGCGACCGCATGTACCAGTTCCTCGACCGTCTGGTCCACAACGCCTTCCCGCGCGTCCGCGACTTCCGCGGCGCTCCGAAGAAGGGCTTCGACCACGTCGGAAACTACAATCTCGGCATCCCGGATGTTTCGATCTTCACTGAAATCGACCTCGACAAGATCAAATATCCGCTCGGAATGAACATCACGATCGTGACCAGCGCGAAGACCGACGCCGCGGCGAAGGAACTTCTCACCATGCTGGATTTCCCGTTCGCCAAGTAAGGAGACGTTAAGAAATGGCTAAGAAAAGTCTGATTGCGAAACAGAAACGCGGCGGGAAATTCAAAGTCCGCAGCTACACGCGCTGCGCCGCCTGCGGCCGTCCCCGCGCCGTCATCCGCAAATTTAAACTCTGCCGTATCTGCTTCCGCGAAATGGCCTCCACGGGCCAGATCCCGGGCGTGATTAAGGCCAGTTGGTAACAGAAAGGAATCCCTACAATGAGTATGCAGGATCCGATTTCAGATATGCTGACGCGCCTTCGCAACGGCTGCATGTCCATGCAGAAGGTCGTTTCCATGCCTTCTTCCATCATGAAGACCGCCATCGCGGAAGTCCTCAAGCAGGAAGGCTACATCACCGACTATGTCGTTGAGGGTGAAACGAAGAAGGTTCTGAAGATCACCATGAAATACTTCAAACGCCAGCCCGTCATCGAAAACCTCCAGCGTGTTTCCAAGCCGTCGTGCAGACTGTACTGCGGCAGCCAGAACATTCCGAAGGTCAAGGACGGAATGGGTATCGCCATCCTCTCCACGTCGAGAGGTGTACTGAGCGGCAAAGACGCCGAGAAACAAAACGTGGGCGGAGAGATCCTCTGCTACGTCTGGTAACTTCAAGGAGTCATCATGTCTCGTATTGGTAAAAAACCGGTTGCCATCCCCGCAGGCGTCACCGCCAAAGTCGAAGACGGCGCGACCGTTATCACCGGCAAGCTCGGTACGCTCACCGTCCCCACGCAGAAGCACATCACGGTCAAGGTCGAAGGCGACCAGATCGTCCTGAGCCGCGACACCGACCTCGACAACGCGAAAGCGCTGCACGGCCTGAACCGCGCCCTCATCAACAACGCGGTCATCGGCGTGTCCAAGGGCTACTCCAAGGGCCTCGAGATCGTCGGCGTCGGCTTCCGCGCCGACCTCGCCGGCAACAAGCTCACGCTCAAGCTCGGCTTCTCCCACGACATCAACTACATCGTGCCCGAAGGCATCAAGCTCACCGTCACCGACGGCTACAAGATCTCCATCGAGGGATACGACAAGCAGCTCGTCGGCGCAGTCGCCTCCACGATCCGTGCCTTCCGCAAGCCCGAACCCTACAAGGGCAAAGGCGTCCGTTATTCGGATGAACAGGTCACGATCAAGCCCGGCAAGAAGAACGCATAACGGGTGAAAGGAATTAAAAGAATGACTCGCAATTCCCAAGTCAGAAGACAGCTTCGCCATGTGCGTCTCCGCAAAAAAGTCGCAGGGACGGCCTCCGTCCCCCGCTTCTGCGTCAGTCTCACTGCGAACAACATGTACTGCCAGTTCATCGACGACGATGCCGGCGTCACGCTTGCCTCCAGCTCCACGCTCTCTCCCGAGTTCAAGGCCCTGAACCTCAAGCGCAACGTCGAAGCCGCCGCCGCTCTCGGCAAGCTCGCCGCTGAAAAGGCCATCGCCGCAGGCGTCTCCAAGGTCGTCTTCGACCGCAGCGGATTCCAGTATCACGGCAGAATCAAAGCGCTTGCCGACGCCGCCCGCAAGGCCGGCCTCCAATTCTAAGAGGTATCAACACTATGAGTTTTGACAAATCCAGAAAAGACGCTCCGGCCAAAGAGGAACGCGAGCAGTCCGACACTGAAGAAGTCGTCATCAGCATCAACCGCTGCTCCAAGGTCGTCAAAGGCGGCCGCAACTTCTCCTTCGGCGCGCTCGTCGTCGTCGGCGACCACAAGGGCAAAGTCGGCTTCGGCTACGGCAAGGCCAACGAAGTCTCCGACGCCATCCGCAAGGGCGGCGAAGCTGCCCGCAAGAACATGATCGTCATGCCGCTCGCCGGCCACACCATCCCCCACACCGTGACCGCCAAATTCCGCGGCTCCAAGGTCCTGATGCGGCCCGCATCCCCCGGTACCGGCTTGATCGCCGGCGGCGCGATGCGCCCCGTCCTCAACCTCGGCGGCGTCGTCGACGTCCTCGCCAAGTCCCTCGGCTCCAGCAACCCGGCCAACGTCGTCAAGGCGACGTTCCTCGCCATCGAAAAGCTGAAGACCAAGGACCAGTACCTTGAGAAACTCGGCAAGAAATAAGAGAGGAGTTCATCATGAATCTTCATAGTCTCGAAACGACTCCCGGCTCCCGCAAGAACAGACACAGAGTCGGCCGTGGCGACGGCTCCGGCTGGGGCGGGACCTGCGGCCGCGGTGAAAAAGGCCAGCGTTCGCGCAGCGGCGCCGCCGTCCGTCACCACTTCGAAGGCGGTCAGACCCCGAGCTTCCGCCGCATCCCGAAGCGCGGTTTCAAGATGCACGGCGTGAAGGAAATCTGCAACGTCGTCAACGTCGGCACCCTCAACGAAGTCTTCGAAGCGGGCGCCGAGATCGACGAAGCGGTCCTCCTGAAGGCCGGTCTCGTCGCCAAGAACAAGGCTCCGCTCAAGGTCCTCGGCACCGGCGACGTCAACAAGGCCCTCAAGGTCAAGGCGCAGAAGTTCTCCGCTTCCGCCAAGGCCAAGATCGAGGCCGCCGGCGGCTCCGTCGAAGTCATCGAATAACCCTTGCGGCGTCTCCGCCGGAAATTGAGGCAAC
Source organism: Lentisphaeria bacterium (assembly GCA_017524965.1). Taxonomy (GTDB): domain Bacteria; phylum Verrucomicrobiota; class Lentisphaeria; order Victivallales; family UBA1829; genus UBA1732. The sequence continues at coordinate 8,768 of JAFXUM010000210.1, forward strand.
ATGTTCAAAGCATTCATCAACGCTTTCAAGATCAAGGATCTCCGCAATAAGATCCTTTTTTCCGCAGCGGTCATCATCGTCTGCCGGATCGCGGCCAACATCCCGTGCCCCGGTGTCAACACGCACAACCTCAAGGCTTATTTCGACAAGCTCTCCCAGGATACTGCCGGCGCAGGCGGATTCCTCGGCATGATCGACCTCTTCAGCGGCGGCGCGCTCCAGCAGTTCGCCGTCGGTGCGCTCGGCATCATGCCCTACATCTCCGCCTCCATCATCATGCAGCTCCTGGTCCCCGTCCTTCCCTCGCTCGAACGCCTCAAACGTGAGGGCGAGGCCGGGATGAACAAGATCAACCAGTACACCCGCTACCTCACGATCGTCATCTGCGTCATCCAGGGCGCGATGACCGCGATCGCCATGACGCACCCGGAACGCCTCGGTCTGCCCTCGGCGCTCCCCGGACAGCCGCTCGTCAGCGGCAACGTCTCCGCGTTCGTGTTCTTCTCGGTCATCATCCTGACCTGCGGCACGATGATCCTGATGTGGCTCGGTGAAAAGATCACGGACAAAGGCATCGGAAACGGCGTGTCGATCATCATCACGATCGGCATCATCGACCGTCTCCCGAAGGCCATCGGCCAGCTGTACGACATGTACATGAGCGGCGGATCCGGCGACAGCCGTTTCCGTCTCCCCCACGTGCTCATCCTGGTCATCATCTTCGCCGTTGTGACCGCCCTCACGATCATCCTCTGCCAGGGCGTCCGCAAAGTGCCGATCCAGATGGCGCGCAAGACCGTCGGAAACAAGGTCGCGGGCGGCAGCACCTACATGCCGCTCAAGGTCAACTTCCCCGGCGTCATGCCCATCATCTTCGCCGGCGCGATCCTGATGTTCCCGCCGATGATCCTGAGGCTCATCCCGAACGCCCATATCGCCGCGCTCCAGCAGTACTTCAACCACGGGTCCTATTCCTACATGCTGATGTACGGCGCGCTGATCCTCGCGTTCTCCTACTTCTGGGTCTCGAACATGTTCAACCCGGTGCAGATCGCGGACAACCTGAAGAAGGAAGGCGCCTACGTGCCCGGCATCCGGCCCGGCAAGCCCACATGCGATTACCTCGACGACCTGATGACCGTCATCACGTTCGCCGGCGCGATCTTCCTGTGCGCGCTCTCCGTCTTCCCGATGCTCCTCACGATGTGGCTGAAGATCCCGTACGCCGTGGCGTCGTTCTTCGGCGGCACCAGTCTGCTGATCATTGTCGGTGTGACCATTGACACGCTCTCCCAGATGGAATCGCTCCTGGTGATGAAAAACTACGAGGGTTTCCTCCAGCGCGGACGGCTCCGTTCCCGCAGAGGCTGACCCGGTGCAGTGCGGCGCGACACGGCGCAAAGCCGGTTTCACCGTTCGTCACAGGCGGTTCATCCGAACGATTTTGTACCCGTCTTCCGGTCCCGGCCGGGAGACGGGCATTTGCATTTTCCGGGATGGGCGACTATATTAATTGGACGGCCGGCGGAACATTTCTCTTCGGCTCGCTGTCTATTGAACCAAACGGAAAGACCATCATGAAACCATCATCCGCACAGCACTCCGTCCGACATGCGCTGTTCGCGGCCGTCCTGGCCGGGATTGCGCTCTCATGTCTTGCGTCCTGCTCCAAGTCCGCTCCGGAAGCCCCGATGGAACGTTCGGACGTGCTGATGCGTCTGTTCGGCAATCTTGACCGTCACGAAAACAACGAGGCGCTCAAAAACGTCGAAACATACCGCAGTCTCGATCCGACGAACCTGAATCTCGCCGACCTGGAATACGGGATCCGGACGAGCAGCGTGATCTCGCAGGCGAAAGCCAAGCTCGACGCGGGCGACGTCGCCGGCGCGGCCGCCGACCTGAACGAATACTGCCGCAAATACGGCAAGGACCCCGGCGATGCCGACAGCGCGAAAAAGGACGACAAGGACACCGCCGTCCTGAACGCAAAAGCCAGCGTCGATCTGCTGGTCGAGGCGCAGAGTCTGAATGAAAAAATGCTTCAGGCGCAGTTTTCCGACGACGTCCGCGCCGCCGCGACCGAACTGAGCGCCTTCGCAAAGACCAATTCCAAACTTTTCCCGAAGCTTTCCGCCTACGCCGCTTCGAAGATCAGGGAAGCCGATGCCCGCGCCGCCGTGGAAAAATCCGACGCCTGCGCCGCGCTCCTTCAGGACGCGCTCGACACGTCCGCCGCCGGACGGAAGGACGAGGCCGCGGTCCTGACCGCGCTCCTGGAACTGAACGCGGACTCCGCCCAGCTCGCCGGGTTCGAATCCTGGCTGAGCCGGAAGCCCGCGAATCCATAAACCTTCAGCAACAGAAAGGTTCTCACGATGAACTGCAAATCCCTGTTTGTTCTTTTCGCGGCATGTGCCGTATCGTTTTCCGCAGCAGCCCAGAGCGGCCCGTCGACGCTCTCCCTGAGGGGGACTCCCGACCTGGGCCTGGGCGCCGCGCCGAAGACCGCCGGAGCCGGCGACGCGGCCGCGGAAGCCGCCATCCGCCGGGCGCTTCTCTCCCAGCCCGCGTCCGAGGAGGAAGTCGTGAAGGCGCTCTCCTTCATGCCGGACGTGGTCGCCGAGGTCAACGGCACGAAGATCACGAAGAAGGAAATCATAGACATGCTCCTGTCGAAGAAGGTGTCCCAGCAGGTCCTCGCGCTCACGCCCGAATCCTATCTGCGCACCGCCATGCAGCAGTATGTCGAACAGAAGATCGACACCGCGATCCTGAAGCAGAAGGCGAAGGAAGCCGGATTCGTGCCGTCCGAGGAGCTCGTGAAGACCCATTTCGACGAATCTATCAAAAAGCTCCCCGCCGAACAGGTCGACGCCGTGAAAGCCCAGCTCAAGGAACGCGGCATGTCGCTCGAGGAATACCGCGACGAGATCGCGAAGGAAGCCGACATCCAGGGCAACGCCGCCATCGCCGCCTACGAGGAGAAGAACTTCATCGAAAAGACCGAAAAGACCGTCAACGACGCGGCCGTCGAGAAGTTCTACCGCGAAAACCAGCAGAAGTTCGCCGTCCCGGAGAGTATCACGGTCGCGCACATCCTGATCCAGTGCGAACCCGTCTCCGCCCTGGATTCCAAGGAGGAGAAGGAGATCAAGACCAAGGCCGACAAGCTCGCGAAGGAACAGATCGACGAAATCTACGTCGCGCTCGCGAAAGATCCGGCGTCCTTCGACAAGCTCGCGCAGGAAAAGAGCAACTGCCCCTCCGGCAAACGCGACAACGGCAAGCTGCCGCCGTTCGACAAGGAAGGCATGCTCCTGGACCAGTCCGGCATGCTCGACCCGGATTTCGCCGCCGCCGCGTTCAAGCTCGCCAAACCCGGCGAATTCACGAAGCCCGTCCACACGCAGTTCGGCTACCACATCATCAAGCTCCTGAAACAGGACCCGAAGGGCTACATGCCGCTCGACAAGGTCAAAGGCGAAATCCGCGATTTCCTTGTCGACAAGACCGTCTCTGAGGAAATCCAGGCCATGCTCAAGGCCGAACGCACCAAGAGCAATGTCAAGGTCTACGACTTCACGCCCGCCAAGGCCGATCCGAAGGCGACGAAGAACCCCGGCGCCGCTCCGACGCCCGTCCTCTGACCGGTTCATCCAACTCAAAAAACATCGCGACGCGTCCGCCAGCCGCGAGCGCGCCGTTTTTTATAAGGACGTAACCGCCCAGCCTGGTACATCTTGAAGACGGGATGATCACGTGTTATATTGGTCTCATTTCGACCTCAACGGAAAATCGGAAGGAGACCGACATGCAAAGACACAGCAGAGAATATTGGGAAGAACAGCTCCGAGAA
>JAFXUM010000211.1 GCA_017524965.1 Lentisphaeria bacterium
GGTCGTAAAAATCGGAGCGCAAGTCTGGATGGCCGAAAACTTCAGGTTCGCCAGCCGCGATTCCTTCTCCATCAACGACAACGACGAGAATGATAGCGTATACGGAAGGCTTTATACCTGGGAAGAAGCCATGTGGTGTCAAAGAGCGCCGCGGTCGCCGGAGCGCCCTGGACTTTGAACACGAAATAGAGGTAATCGAACACGCCGTCGACCGCCTTGTCGAGCTTGAAGTTGAGTTCTTTCCATTCGCCGTTGGTGTTCGCGAGCTTCACGGTGGCGAGGAGGTCGCCGTCGGCCGCGCCCTTGCGGATCTCGATGGAGGTGTTGTCGTCCTTGGCGCTGTACTTGAGCGTGCCGCCGGTCGGCTTCTTGGAGAAGTCGACGCCGGAAACGCGGATCCAGCTGTTGTTCTGCATGGAGGCGAGGACGGTCTCCTTGTTCGGGCCCATCGTGCTCTTCAGGCCGGGCATCTGTTCCTGCTTGGCTTCTTCCTCGGTGAGGATCTTGCCGGACTTGTTCATGGTGACGAAGCGGCACTTCTTCATCGGGTCGAAGTTCTTCAGCTGCTTCGGGCCGTGTTCGGTCTCGACGACCTTCTTGATCGTGCCGTCTTCATTGTAGAACATCTCGTCGAGGTTCACGCAGCGGGAATCGCTCTTGTTGCGGAGGTTGCTGGCGATGGCGAGCTTGCGGTCGTGGTAGGCGATGTACCAGTGGCCTTTGTACTCGATGATGGAGGCGTGGTTGTTGTTGCCGAGGTTCTGCTTCGGGTTGTCGAGGATGGTGCCCTTGTACTCGAACGGGCCGGTCGGGGAATCGCTGACCAGGTAGTCGATGTTCGCGGTGGGGCTGAACTGCGTGCTGTAGGAGAAGTAGTATTTGCCTTTGTACTTGTGCATGTAGGAGGCTTCGAAGAACTTCGGCACGTTCAGGTGAATGGCTTCCGGATGGAGGCTGATCATGTCCTTGTTGAGCTCGATGATGCGAGCCTGGTCGTTGCCGTTGCCGCCGTAGTACACGAACGCGCGGCCGTCGTCATCGACGAATCCGGCGGGGTCGAAGAGCCAGCGGGAAGCGTAGTTGGAGACGTTGCCGGCGATGAGGGTCTTTCCGAGCGGATCCTTGTAGGGGCCTTCGGGCTTGTCCGCCACGGCCACGCCGATGGAGGAGCCGCCGTCCGGGAAGTAGAGGTAGACTTTGCCGTCGCGGATCGCGGTGCCGGGAGCGTAGCAGTGTCCGGCCCACGGAGCCACGGTCTGGTCTTCGCCGTACGGGCCTTTGCCGCGGCCGTAGCCGAAGTCGTGGTTTCTGCCGACGGAGAACACGAAACCGTGGTCGGTCCAGTTCTGGAGGTCGTCGGTGGAGACCAGTTCGTAGTCGAAGAGGTCGTAGCCGCGCTGGTTGGCGATGTCATGGCTGCAGATGATGTAGATGCGGTCGTTGAACACGAAGGCGTTCGGGTCGGCCGTGTACACGTGACTGATGACGGGCTGGTCGGCTTGCACGACGCCTGCGGCGCACACGAGCGTGCAGAGGGCCGCGAACATCGCTTTCAGAGTTTTGTGGGACATAGTGTGACTCCTTGCAATTTGTTGGCCGGACGATGTTGCGGACATCCGGCATATGATTTTGCTGACTCTATCGGTTTTGAGCTCAAAGGAGCGGCGAGACCGCTTCTTTTCATGCTACTATACAAGCTCGTTCCGTTTTTTCAAGCCCTAAATCCACCCAAATATGGATTTTTTCCGAAAAAATAATATATTTCCTGATGCTTTTTCCCGAAAAGATGTTCCGTTATGCTCAAAAATGAGGACAGGAAAGGTGTCATAATCGTGACAGGCCGGATCCCGGGGGCATAATACGGGCATTCGGAAAAAAGAAATGGACCGTTACATCGGATTCCCGGGGAAAAGATGCGGAAAGGGATTCGCCGGATGAAGATTCGCCGGTTGCATTTTTCTCCGGTCCGTGGTATAGTAATCACACAAACACCGCGTCAACGACATTCAAGCAAAAGGAGTGCGCCATGAATGAACTTTGGAACATGCTGGTCGATCTGCTGACGAAATACGGGATCCTGCGGATCCTGCTCGCGATCCTGGTCCTGTTCGCCGGGTGGATCGTCGCCTGGATCCTTCAGAGACTCACCGTCAAATGCGTGAGGAAATGCCGCGTCGGGGAACGCCTCACCGCGTGCATTTCGGATGAGGCGGCGGCTCCGGCGGTCCGTGCGGAGAAGATCGCCGGACGGATCGTCTTCTGGATCGTCTTCCTGCTCGCCGTGGTGCAGGCGATGAATCTGCTGAGCCTGCGCGACGCCGCCTCGCCGATCCGCGACGTCCTCAACGACATCATCGGATTCCTGCCGAACATCTTCGCGGCGGCGATCCTCGGTCTGATCGCGTGGGGCCTGGCGGCGGCGGTCCGTTACGCCTCGCTGGTCCTGATGCACGCGCTGCGTCTGGACGAGAAGATCGAAGGCGCGGTCGACACGGGCGGACGCGAATGCAATCTGAGCTTCACGGTCGCGACGACGCTCTTCTGGCTGGTGATCCTGGCGTTTGTCCCGGCGGTCCTCGGCGCGCTGCGGATCACGGGTCTGGCGCGCCCGTTCGAGGCGATGACCGCGGACGTGCTGCGGTATCTGCCGCGCATCTTCGCCGCCGTGCTGATCGCCGCCGCCGGACTCTTCCTCGCGACCATCCTGCGCAAGCTCGTGGAACGCCTCATTCTGTCGTCCGGCGGACTGGGCGACGCCGAGGAAGCGGGCGGGAAGCTTTTCTCCCGCGACAGCCTCGCGCGCATCTGCGGCACGCTGGTTTTCATCTGCATCGCGATCCCGGTGTCGGCGGCGGCGCTCTCCGCGCTCGGCATCGACTCGCTCACGGAGTCCGTCTCGAATCTCTTCACGCGCATGCTGAATTCCGCCGGGAATCTGGCGGCCGCCGCGATCGTGCTGTTCGTGGCGTTCGCGGTCGGCGCGCTCGTCGCCCGGCTCGTGTCGCGTCTGCTCGCGGACGCCGGACTGGACCGCCGCATCGGCGAGCTCGGCTGGAAGGCGGAAGGCAATATGAGTCCGTCGAACGCGGCCGGCAAACTGCTGTTCGCCGGCATCCTGATCTTCGCGCTGGTCGCGGTGCTCGAGATCCTTCAGCTGGAGGAATCCGCCAAGCTCGTGCGCTCCTTCCTGCCGTTCGCCGGACGCCTCGTGCTCGGCGCGGTGGTCTTCCTGCTCGGCATGATGCTCGCGAACCTCGCCGCCGACTTCGTGCGCCGCAACGGCGTGGAATCGCACGTCTTCCTCTTCGCCGTACGGATCGCCGTGCTGTTCTTCGCTGGCGTGGCGGCGCTGACCACGGCGGGGATCGGCGGATCGGCGGCGCTTCTGGCGTTCGGGATTGTGCTCGGCGCGTTCGCCGCGGCGTTCGCCATCGCGTTCGGTCTCGGCGGACGCAATTACGCGGAACGCAAGCTCAATGAATGGGACCGGGAACATTCCGGCGACAGGAAAGACCCGGAATAAGGGTCCGAAACAGGAAACATATCCCGTGCCGTACGGATGCGGCGCGGATCAGGGGGGCTGCCGCCTGCCGACGAGGTCTTGCGGCAGCCCGGATGGCGTTCAGATGCCCTCGGCAGCGGTCTCCGGGCCGTATGCGATCGCCGACGGGCGGTTTTCGTCTTTTTTTCCGAATCCGGCTTGACAAATCATTCGGTCCGTACTATTTTAATATTTTGAAATGTTTTTTACCCCTTAACGAAACAGGTTCAGATTATGGCGACTTATGATGTCAAGGATGTGAACGGCGTCGAACACCTCAAGATCGAGGAATCCGACGTTGCCGCTCTCGTCGAATCCGATCAGCTCACGGCCACATGCCCCATGAAGAAATCCCTCATGCCGTCCTGGTCCACCGCGGCGAAATTCGATTTTATCACCAATCTGCTCGACGAACAGCGCAAACGCATCGCCATGAACGCCGCGCAGGCGCGTTCCGACAGCGGCATGTTCTCCCAGAAAGAGCTGACCGACCAGCAGAAGATCGCGCTCGCCGAAGAGGAGAAATTCGTGGCGAAACCGGCCGCTCCGGCTGCCCGCCTCAAAGCGTTCTTTATCGACTTCGTCTTCGCGCTCTTCAAGGCCGTCCCGCTTGAGATCGCCGCCATCGCAGCGGTCTGGCTGCTCGCCACGCTCGGCGCGTCCGATCTGCCGAAACCGACCTTCCCCGCCGATCCCCAGATCAAGACGCGTCCGACCACGTTCGCCGCGCTCGACACGGCGGCCGGATTCCACGCGGGTTCGCTCTTTACCGACGAAGCCACGAAGACGCAGTATATCTGCCTCTCCGCCGAGAACGGCAAGGCCGTCTGGATCGATTCCGTCACCGCCGGACGCATCGCCGCCGGCGCGGCGCTCCTCTTCTTCGCGTGGGAATTCGCCATGCTCGGCTGGGGCCTCTGCGCCCACGGCCAGACGCGCGGCATGAAGAAGAACGAGCTGACGCTCTGCAACGCCAAAGACATCCGCGTCGAGCTGAACGGCTTCCAGGTGTTCGCGTCCGTCCTCGTGACGCTCATGACCTATTCCATTGCCTGGATCTTCGTGCTGGCGATCAAGCGGTCCCCCGCCGAACTCGTCTCGTTCACGCGCTGCACCGCGGAATGACCCCGGCTCCGTCCGCGATCCTGTTTTCCCTTTGACCGGAGCCATCTCAGCAGCATGAGCCGCCCCCGCATCATCGCATTCTATCTGCCGCAGTACTACCCGACGCCCATCAACGACAAATGGTACGGCGAGGGCTACACCGAGTGGACCTGCGTCCGCAGGGCGAAACCGCTTTTCCCCGGACACTACCAGCCGCACGTGCCGGCCGACCTGGGCTATTACGACCTGCGGGACGCGTCCGTGCGCGAGGCGCAGGCGGAGCTCGCGCGCGAGGCCGGGATCGAGGGCTTCTGCTATTATCACTACTGGTTTTCGAAGGACCATCAGGAACTCACGATCCCGTTCGATGAGGTCCTCCGCCTGAAAAAACCCGATTTCCCGTTCTGCCTCTGCTGGGCAAACCAGTCCTGGTACTCCAAATTCTGGAACAAGTCGGCGAAATGCGAACCGAAGCTGGTCGCCGAGCAGGTCTACGACGGCCCCGAAGGGCACGAGAAGCATTTCTACGCCCTGCTGGAGGCGTTCCGCGATCCGCGCTACATCCGCGTCGAGGGCCGCACGCTCTTCATGATCTACCGTCCGGCGGAATTCCCCGCCGTGCGCGAATTCATGGCGCAGTGGCAGGAGCTCGCGAAGCAGAACGGCCTGCCGCCGTTCTATTTCATCGGACAGGGCGGCAAGAAGACGGCCGCGGAAGAGGTCCTGGACCTCGGCCTCGACGGCGCGAACATCGTGCACAAGTTCAACGTGAAGAAACATTTCTTCCTGCGGATCGTCCGGAACTTCTGCAAGAGCATCCGCATCCCGTTCCATGTCGACTACGGAAGGGTCATGACCGACTTTTTCGAGCCGGACGCCCCGGAGGCGCTTTCCCCGAAATTCTATCCCGCGCTGATCCCGAACTGGGACCACTCCCCGCGCAGCGGCTGGCGGGGGTCCGTCTACACCAACTCCACCCCGGAGAACTTCAGAAAGCACGCGGAAAAGGTCATCTACGGCTGCCGCGGCAAGGACCACGAGCACAACCTGATCTTCCTGAAGTCCTGGAACGAGTGGGGCGAGGGGAATTACATGGAGCCGGACGCCAGATACGGCAAGGGCTACATCCGCGCGCTCCGCGGCATCCTGGACGCGATGCCGGACGACTGACAATTTCTGATCTCAGCCCGTTTCCGCCCGCCTCGCATAGGGAACCCTTGCCCGAAAACCGGGAAAAAAACGCTTTCGATTCGTATTTTCCGGAAAGCGGTGTATATTAATATACTTCAACTCTTTCTCACGGAGACGACCGAAACCATGACGCTGGAACTTCTCAAAGGCAAAATCCACCGTGCGCGCCTCACCGCGTGCGACCTCAACTATGAGGGGAGTCTCGCCATCGACCCGGATTATCTGGACCTGGCGAACATCCTGCCCTACGAACGCATCCTCGTCGTGAACGCCACGAACGGCAGCCGCCTGGAGACCTACGCGATCCCCGGCGAACGCGGCAGCGGCGTCTTCTGCCTCAACGGCGCGGCGGCGCACCTCGGACGCGTCGGCGACGTCGTGACGATCATGTGTTTCGGCTACTACACGCCGGAAGAGGCCGCCACGCACGCGCCGAAGATCGTCGTCCTCGGCGAACACAACGAGGTCCTCGTGCAGCGTCTCGGCA
>JAFXUM010000026.1 GCA_017524965.1 Lentisphaeria bacterium
CCGTCTTCTGGGTGTACGTCGTCCTGAACGTGCTGGGCGTGTGCTGGCTGCTTCTGCCCGGCACGATGAACGCCCTTGCCTCGGACGTTCTGAACCTGATTCAGGGGCGTTGAACGGGCGGGCATGAAGCCCGCCTGATTCCTGTCTGCCGGGATCAGCTGAGCATCCCCGAATTCTGAAGCACCGTCATCGCGTATTCGAGATACTGGCGCGCCTTCGCCGTGAGCGTATTGAGGCCGAACAGACGGATCGTCTCGCGGAACAGCACGTCGTGTTCGCACGAGGCGAAGTCGACGAGGACTTCGCACATGGCGTTTGCGAGCTCCTCCGGCGGGATCTCGTCGATGGCGCGTTTGCTGTCGCGGTCCGTGCCGACGCGGTAGTCGAGGTATTCGGCGGGCGATACTTCGCGCGGCCAGTACACCGGCTCGTCGGCGTTCGCGGTCGCGGTCAGGTCGCCCGGGAGACATTCGCGCAGGACGGCGGCGATGTTGCCCCCGGCGCGGGCGAATCCCCATGCCTTCGTGATGCGTTTTTTGAGCAGGCTTTCGTAGATCGGGCCTTCGGTCTGAACGATCTCCTCGATCTGCCGCCGGATCAGCGCGCGGGACCCCGGCTCGTAGAAAAGATCGGGATTGAGCGGTCCGGATGGACGCCAGACCGTGTATTCCTTTTTGAACTGCGAGGCGGCCGAGGCAGGGGGCGCGTCCTCCTGTTTTTCCACATCGGTTTCCGCGTCGGTTTCCGGCGCTTCCGTTTCCGCAGGCTCGGGTTCCGGCTCGGGTTCCGGCGTCTCCGGTGCATTTTTGAGCTCGTCGAGGACCTGAAGCAGGTCGTGTTCCGCGTGCTTGCGGGCGAACGCCCAGTCCACGCTCCAGGCGCGGAAGGTGTGCCAGCCGAGCGAATGAAGGACGGACGGGCGGAGGTGTTCGCGGTCGCGCGTGGTGCGCTGGGCGGCGTAGGAGGAGCCGTCGCACTCGATGGCGAGCAGATACTGCTCGGGCCTGTCGGGATTGCGGACGGCGAGGTCGATGCGGTATTCGGAGCTGCCGAAATCGTGTTCGGACTCGTAGCCGTTTTCGGCGAGGAATCCGGCGATCTGCGCGGCGAGGCCGTTTCTGCCGGATCCCGCATCGTTCCTGTGCTGGATGCGGATGCCTTTTTCGGCGTAGTCGAGGAAGAATTTGAGGTGCGCCGCGCCGACCGCGCCGGTGCGCGCGAGGTCGATCTGGTTCGCGTGGATGCTGGAGAATACCACGACCTGTTCCTTGGCGCGTGTGATCGCCACGTTCAGACGGCGTTCGCCGCCCTGCCGGTTCAGCGGGCCGAAGTTCATGGCGAATTTGCCCGCGGCGTCCGGGGCGTAGCCGATGGAGAACAGGATCACGTCGCGTTCGTCGCCCTGCACATTTTCGAGGTTTTTCACGAAGAGCGGCTCCGGGTTTTTGTCGCTGAAATACGGCTCGAGATCCGGGTGCTTCGCGCGTTCGTCCTCCAGCAGGTCCTCGATCAGGTCCTTCTGCGCCTGGCTGAACGTCACGACGCCGATGGAGCGTTTCTTGCGCGAGTGTTCGAGGCGGCCGAAGATGTACTTCACGACGGCCTCCGCCTCCTTGCGGTTCGTACGCGTGGACTTGCGGTCGTACACGCCGTCCGGGACGAACTCGAAGCGGACGCCGAGGCGGTCGGACGAGGTCGCAGCTGGGAACGTGAACAGGCGGTCTTCGTAGTAGTAATGGTTGCTGAACGCGATGAGGGATTCGTGGCGGCTGCGGTAATGCCAGTTGAGGTGGGTCGGGTAGACGCCGGCGGCGATGCACTCGTCGAGGATGCTTTCGAGGTCGCCCGCGTCCTCCATGGCGTCGTCCGCGTCCTCCGCCTCCTGCTTCTGGAAGAAGTTGGTCGGGGGCATCTGCTTCGGGTCGCCGACCACGATCAGCTGTTTGCCGCGCGCGATCACGCCGATGGCGTCCCAGACCGGGATCTGCGAGGCCTCGTCGAACACGATCAGGTCGAACGGGGCGGCGTCGGGCGGGAGATACTGCGCCACGGAGAGCGGGCTCATCAGAAAACACGGCTTGAGGATCGGAGCGAGCGTCGGGATCTGTTCGAGCAGCTGGCGGACGGGTTTCTGGCGGGCGCGCTTTTCGCATTCGCGCTTGAGCATGCCGAGTTCGGTGCCTTCGGGGCAGGGGCCGGACCGCCGCCTCGGGAGGAAGGCCGCGAGCTTCGCGAAGACGATTTTGCGTGCGAGCGCCGTGTACTTGTCGTCCAGTTCGGAGAACTTGCGGATGCGGTCGTTGTGCGTGGCTCCGTCGAACTGGCTCAGGACCGGGGACGCGGTCAGGATCTGCCCGAGCATGACCGAGGCGAAAACATCGCCGCAGGCATCCGCGAATCCAGCCGGGTCCAGCGTGCCGTTTTCGAGCGCGGCGGTCAGGTTCGCGAGGCCGCGCTCCTTCGCGTCTTTCGCGAGGACGAGGTAGCGCAGTCCGGCGCGCAGGTCGGAGATATGGTCGATGAGCGCCTGCACGGTGCTGCGGAGCGTGTCGAGATTGTCCATGTTGTGTGCGGCGGACGCATGCGCGGCGAACCCGTCCAGCGCCGTCTTGAAACCGTCGTTCGCATCCTGAAGCTTCTGAATTGCGGGCAGATACTCGGCGAAGCTCCGTTTCGCGTCCGGGAGCAGGGCGCGGAGCGCTTCGTACAACGCTTCGCCGTCCGCGAACTGGGAAGCGACCGCCATGATCTTCTCCGCGTCCGCCAGCATGACTTCCACGGCGTTCCAGTCCGGCGAACCGGCGTTCCAGTACGCGCCGAGCAGGTCTTCCGCCTGAGCGCGGCCGGATTCGAGCGTGCGGAGCAGATTTGCATATTCCTCCGCGTCGGGGAGCAGCGCTTTCAGCTCGGGCATGGTCAGCTTCGTCCCGCCGCTCTTCTTCAGTCCGGCAAGCTCTTTCAGCAGGGAATTGTTCTTGAAGAAGCGGACGAGGAAGAACGCCTTGTCGTGTTCGGCGACGCGGGCGGCGATGCCGGGGAAATCGTACTGGGGGAACGTGTCGAGCCGGTATGCTTTCAGCTTGTCTTCCAGTGCCATGCGGCGGCGGTCGTTCGCGAGATAGGTCTTCAGAAACTCCTCGTGCGGCGTGAATGTTGCATCAACGAGTTTCGCCGGGATGTCGTGCGTCGCCGGGAAGAGCGCGGCGAGTTCGGCGGTCTTGCGGATGGCGGGGATGTTCGCGGAGTGCGGCGGCATCCCGAGGAGCGCTGCGACCGCGGCGAAGGAATCCTTCAGCGTATCCGAGGCGGAGGCGAGCGCGCGGGCGGATTTCAGGATGTCGTTTTCCAGAACGGGCGACCACGGGACGGGATCCAGGATGCGCAGGGCGTCCAGAGCGTCGGGCGCGGTGCCCCGGAAGGCGATCGCGAGGTCGGCGACGAGGCGTTCGGCGGTCTCGCGGTCCTCGCGGGTCTGCGTCAGGAAGTCGATTTCCGGCGCGAGTCCGGGATCGGGCGCTTCCGTCAGGCCGAGCGTCCGGGAGAAGCAGTCGTAGGCGGACATGCCGTTCGGGTAGACCTTGTGGAGCTCGCGGACATAGCGGTTCAGCTCGTCGCGGGTCTGCTCCATGGACGCGATGACGGTCTCCCATTCGGCGGGCGGATTGCTTTCGGGTATCTGCAACGCCTCGGCGAACTGTTTCAGGACGTCGGTCTTGCCCGCCTTGTTGGAGTGAAGTTCGAGGCAGAACGGCTTCAGCCCGATCTTCGTCAATCTGTTGTGGACCACGTCGAGCGCCGCCTTTTTCTCGGAGACGAAGAGCACGCGGCGGCCGAGCGCCAGATTGTGCGCGATGATGTTCGTGATGGTCTGCGATTTGCCGGTGCCGGGCGGGCCGTGCAGCACGAAGCTCTTGCCCATGCCGGAGTAGATGACGGCGGCGAGCTGGGATGAGTCCGCGCTCATGGGGCAGCAGAGGTTTTTCAGATCCAGATGCTGTGCGATCTCCTCCGGAGGGAAGACTTCGATCCCGTCATCGAAGAGGCCGCCGCCCTCGATCAGATGGTTCACGATGGCGTTTTTGCGGAGGTCGTCCTGCCGGACCGTCATATCGTTCCACATGATGAACTTGCCGAACGAGAACAGCCCGATGCGGGCTTCCTCGCGGACCTCCCAGCCCTTCATGTCCTTGAGCGTCTGGCGGAAGATCTGCATGACGCGCGCGACGTCCACGCCGGAATCGTCGGCGGGGATGGGGTCGAGGCCGGGGACGGTGAGCTGGAACTGGCTGCGGAGGAGTTCCAGCAGCGTTTCGTTGATCATGGTGTCTTCGTCGAGGCGGGAGATGCGGAATCCCTCGGCGACGGACTTGCGGCGGATCTGGATCGGGATCAGCAGGATGGGCGCGAGATAGGACTTCGCGTCGCGTTCGGACATCTTCCACTCCAGGAATCCTGCCGCGAGGAAGAGCGTGTTCACGCCGCCTTCCTCCAGGTCGGACTTGCTCTGACGGTAGACCGCGACGAGGCGCTTGTTGAGTTCCGGCGCGGGCAGGATGCTCCACAGACGGTGCTGTTCCAGTTCGGCGTCGAGCAGCGCCTTGATCTCGGTCTTGACTTCGCTGCCGCGGAGCATCGTGAGGTCGTGGAGGTCTTTTTCGTTCAGAAGACTGGAAAGCGGGCTCAGCGAGATGGTCTCGTCCGCAGCGAGCTTGTCCTCCAGCGCCGTGATGTCGGTGCATGCGACCGGGATGATCTGTTTCGTGTCGCGCACGTTCAGCAGACGGTTCCGCAGCGAGAGGTCGAGCAGTTTCTGCGTCCAGCGGCGGACGCGTCCGGACTGCGTGCCGGCGTTGTCCAGCGCGGAGAGGTCGACTTCCTCCTGAAGCGAGCGCATCTCCTCCGGGCCGAGTTTTTCCACATCATGTTCGACCGGGTCGAGCTCCAGACCGTTCACGCTGCGCCGCAGGGGCAGGGGCCGGATCCCGCTTTTCCGGGCGCGGAAGATGTCGATGGCGCACTGGAATTCGTCGTCGATGTTCAGGTGACCGGTGCGCGCGGTCGCCTCGGCCTTGGAGAACGTGGCGTTCTCCGAACCGGAACAGATGGCGGTCGTTTCCAGCACGAGGAACTCGTCGAGGTCGACGAGCTTGCGGATCGCCTGCAGGTCGTCCATCGGGATGTCGGGGAAATACCGGTCGACGAGGTGACAGCCGATGTAGGCGTGCCCGGTGTGAATCAGGATGACCGGATGCAGGCCGCATTGCTCCATGACGGACGCGAAGAGCACGGTCGTGTCGAGGCAGGTCCCGAGCTTGTATTGGAAGATGTTGTCGGCGAAGCGGATGCGCTGGCCCGGCGTACCGATCGACGACGGCGGCAGCGAGTAGTGGATGCCCCACGAATAGACCGCGCGGTAGATGGCGGCGCAGATCTCGTACACGCGCCTGCGGTCGTTGGAACGGTAGCCGTCGATGGACGCGTCGCCGGTCGCCTGGCGGAGTTCTTCGGACGCGCGCGCCTGAAGCTCGGAAATCACGTCGAGGTTCGGCGTGACGAACGCCGCGAGGAGTTCCGGCATGACGGACAGCCCGGTCCACTGGTCGGCGTCATACGCCGTGACGTCGTAATCCTGACTGCACAGCGTCCGCCCGTCCCAGTAGACTTCCAGTTTCAGTTTGCCCTTCACCGCCTCGGAGAGTGAGGTCAGGAACTCGACATTCAGATCAAGCCCGAGGTCGTGCAGCGCGAGCGTTTCGCCGGGCGCGATCTCCTCCGCGTGAATCGTCTTCGGCAGGATCATTTCCGGCGACGAGGTGAACGTGCAGACCAGTCCCGCGAGCGGCTGCGCTGATTGATTGGTCAGTTTCAGTTCCCGCACCGCCGGGACGTCGTTCTGCTGGAACGCGAGGTTGAAAAACGGGAGGAAATCGAGTTCGGCGGTCAGCTGCGGCGCGGCTTCCGGCTCGGGAGAAACGGGGCTGTATTCTGATTCTGTCATGGGGGACGATCCTGGATGTCAATGAAAC
>JAFXUM010000212.1 GCA_017524965.1 Lentisphaeria bacterium
CCTCAACTGGCGAAGGAAAACAAGAAGTTCCAGTATAATAAAATTGCGAAGAGCGCGCGGGCCCGCGAGTATTTCGGCTGCGTGCAGTGGCTTCTGGATGCGGGCGTCATCTCGATCTGTCATTGCCTGAACTTTCCCGAACTCCCGCTGAAGGGCAATTACGACGAATCGAAATACAAGCTCTATCTCGCCGATACCGGGCTTCTGGTCGCCATGCTGGACGAGGAAGCGGCGGCGGACCTGCGGAACAATCGGAATCTGGGCGTGTACAAAGGCGCGCTCTATGAGAATTTCGTGGCGGAGGCCCTGAGCAAGTCCGGGTACGACCTGTATTATTACAGGAAAGAGAATTCCACGCTGGAGGAAGACTTCTTCGTGAGGACCGCGGAAAGCCTGATCCCTGTTGAGGTCAAAGCGGGAAACGCCGTTTCGAAATCGCTTCGGACTCTGATCTCATCGGACCATTACCCGGAGATCAAAGAAGGGATCAAGCTCGTACACGCCAATATCGGCAGGACGGAAACGATCACGACCTTTCCCTATTTCTGCGCGTTTCTTCTGAAGCGTTACCTGGAAAAACGCTGAACGCCGCCGGCCGGGCGCTCAGTCGAGCGTTTCCTCGAAGATTGGGGGGAATGCGCCCAGCGTTTTGCCGGGGAACCGGAACGGGCGAATCCTGCAGACAACGTCGCCGCAGTTTCCGGTCCGGTTCCAGTCGACGATCGTGAGCACGATCTTTTCCCGGATGCCGCGCTCGGTCTTCACCGACCGGAGATGATCCGCGATCTCCCGGCATTTGTCCGGTTCCGAGGTCTCCAGCCACACATGGATCACGCCCCGGCGTTTCCAGATCAGACAGCGTCTTTCCGGCGCGGCGACGCACGCCTGCGTGCGCGTGCCCTTGTACTCCGGGTATTGCGTCACGACGGCCATCATGAGCGCGCTCCATGTCTCGCCGCCGCAGACCCCGGCCATGTCCTCCCGGTACCACTGGAGCGTCCGCCAGGACGAAAACAGGATGCCAATCAGGATGGCGATGGTAAGGAATACGCTGACGAAGGGATTTCCGATCCATTGTCTCAGCAGGAAATGCGTCAGGCGGCAGAGCGCGAGGATCGCGAAGAACACGGACAGGGTGAGGAGCATGGTGTTCGGCGACAGGAACGTGGCGAGCAGGAACGGCATCAGCGCCGCAATCAGAACAAGCGCAAGGGCCGCCAGCGCGTTTCTCTTCCACGGCGGCAGGCCGTCAATGAAAAGCTTCCATTTTTCCCTGGATGTCATGTCCGCGTTCCGTTCATTTTTCATGCAATGCCTCGAAAAAAATCTCCTCACAATAGTATACCACGTTTTTCAGGAAAAGACAAGACGATTCCGCCGGAATTCCGGAAAAAATGCCGACGGGCGGGGGCATTCGGGAAAACGGGCGTGTCAGGCTTTTTTCGGGCGTTTGATGCTGGAGCGGGAGGGCGGTTCGGTGCGTGGGTCTTCGGGCCAGTTGTGCTTCGGGTAGCGGCCGCGCATGTCCTTCCGCACGAGGAAATACGAGCCGTCCCAGAATTCGTCCAGGTCGCGCGTGATCTGGACGGTGCGCATGGCGGGCGAAAGCAGGTCGAACACGAGCGGGACGCGTCCGCCGGCGATCTTCGGCGAATGCGCGAGTCCGAAGACCTCCTGGAGCTTCACGCGCACCATCGGCGCGGCGGGGTCGGAATAGTCGATGGCGATGTGCGAGCCGCTGGGGACCTCAAATCGTTCGGGCGCGAGCGAGTTCAGCGTGGACTGGGCTTTCGGCGGGAGCATGGCGGCGAAGACGGAACGGTAATCCAGGTCCGCGAGCTTATCGAGGCGGCTGATGCCGTCGAGGTGCGGCGCGAGCCAGTCTTCGAGCGTGTCGAGCAGGTGCTGTTCCGAGCAGTCGGGGAAGCCCTCGCAGCCATGCACGTGCAGGAATTGGATGCGGCGGAGGAATTTGAGCTGGGCGGGGGAGATGCCGAGCGAGGCGAATCCGCGTTTGCGGACGGCGGCGGTCAGGAGCGCGGCGGTGTCGTCGCCGGGGCGCAGATTGGACGGTTTGCGTTCGACCGTGAGCGAGCCGACCGCCTTCACGTTGAACACGCGAACGCACAGCGCATCGTCGTCCCAGACCGTCTCGCGGCGCGTGCGGAAGAGGTCCGGCAGCGTGGCTTCGAGCGCGGCGATGTCGAGCGGGAGCGCGAGGCGGATCGTAGGCTGTCCCGAGAGTCCGCCGGAGTCCGCTACGGCGAGGTATTCCGAATCGCGGAGCGGGTCGCGCGCGCCGAGCTTCGCGGTCATGCCGTTGGAGAGCAGGTATTCGGGGCGGTCGCCGCCGGAACGCCGTCGCGCGATGCGGTCGGGGTATGCCGCGGCGAGGACAAGTCCTCGACTGATACTGTGCCGGGCTTCGCTTCCGGCACGGGGAGGCGGGGCCTCCACTGCGGTTGTGCCGGGCTTCGCTCCGGCACGGGGAAGTGCGGCTTCAAGCTGAGAAACCACCTGGCGGATGCGGGAAACGGTTTGTCTGTCGGCAGGATGCGCGGACGCCTTGTCGAGCACGGCGAGGCGTTCGGCGAGGTCGGCGGTCTGCGGATTGAGGAGCGGGTCGCGGTCGGACAGGATGGCGGCGATCATGAGCGCTTCGCGGCGGAGTCCGTGC
>JAFXUM010000213.1 GCA_017524965.1 Lentisphaeria bacterium
CGTGCCGGACAGCACCTACGGGCAGCTGCTCGCGATCACATACTGTTTCTCCATCGTGCTGAGCTATCCGCTGGGCGCTCTGGCGGACCGGTTCCACCCGATCCGCACGAGCTTCGTCTCCCTCGCGGCGTACGCGGTCCTGATGCTCGTCGGCTGGCTGGTCGTCAACAATCCGTGGCAGAAGGAGATCACCTACTACATCCCCGGTCTCATGGCCGACCCGAAGAAGCTTGTCCTGTCCTCGTTCGCGATCGTGTTCATCATCCACGGCGTGGTGTCCGGGTGCTTCTTCACGCTGTCCAGCTCGCTGCCGCTGCGCCTCTTCCCCGGTTCGATCTTCGCGCAGTTCGCCTCGGCGAACGCCATGATCCTGGCGCTCGGCACCACGGTCATCGTCCCGGCGTTCGGGTTCTTCCTGGACGTGCAGGACAGCAACTACGACCTGCTGTTCGTGCTCGGCGCGATCCTGTCGCTGATCTCCGCGGTCGCGTTCGTGAAGATCCATTTCTACTACAAGCGCTTCGGCGGCGACGAGAACTACATCGCGCCCGACGTGATGACGCGCGAGAATATCCGGAAGGCGGGCGACAAGTTCCGGACGTTCATCGTCCCAGGCGCGGTGGCGGGCATCATCGCCGGATGCCTGTTCGGATACTGGTTCGAAGGTCCGGCGATCCGCGCGGAATACGGCTTCGGCGCGTTCTACGGGCATTTCGTCGACATCATGTTCCGGCAGGCGGCGGACGCGAAGCCGCTTTTGGCGTATCTGCTTTCGATCGTGACGTTCGGGCTGGTCGGATTCTTCCTCGGCGCGCTGATCCCGAACAAGCGCCGTCCGGTGAAACGCGCTTCGGACGAGGCGGAAGCCGCCTGACCATTTTCCGCTGAAACAAGCTCGAAAACGACCGCTCCGGTCCCCGGTGAAAGACCATGGGCCGGAGCGTTTTCTTTTTTCCAAGATGGAAAACGGCGTCAGAATATGCTGTTTTTTCCTTGAAAAAGACTGGAAAAAACGGGCTTCGCGTGCTACATTATCTTAATAGAGTTTTTCGATTACCCCTGAACGCGGAGATTTTTTCCTTGAAAAAAAGCACGGAAGAACAGCGGACGCGGCCGTATCTGGTGCGTCTGGTCAGCCTCGGCTGCCCGAAAAACACGGTGGACACGGGAGTGGCCGCCGGAGCGTTGCTCGTGGACGGATTCGGCCTGACCGCCGATGATGACGAGGCGGACGTGATGTGGATCAACACCTGCGCCTTCCTGCTCTCCGCCCGCAAGGAGGCGATGGAGGAGATACGCCGGGCCTGCGCGTGGAAGAAACGCCGCGCGGGACGTCTGGTCGTGGTCGCCGGGTGCCTGCCGCAATGGGACAAGGACGGCGCGGTCCGCGCGAAGTATCCGCTGGTGGACGCCTGGGAAGGCATTGATTCGCCCGCCGGGATCGGCGCCGTGCTGAAACGCCTGATCGCGGAGAAGCCCGTCCCCGAACGGAAAAACGTCAAGCCGTGTTCCTGGATCTACGACGAAACGACGCCGCGTCTGCCGGTCGAATCGGAGCATTTCGCATACCTGAAGATCGCCGACGGCTGCTGCAACTGCTGTACCTACTGCCTGATCCCGTCCATCCGCGGCGCGCTCCGCAGCCGTACCGTGCAGTCGGTCGTGGCCGAGGCGAAATCGCTCGCGGAGCAGGGGTTCCGCGAGCTCATCCTGATCGCGCAGGACACCGGGGCGTTCGGACGCGACCGGAGCAAAAACGGCAAATCCGAACTGCCGGAGCTGCTCGCCGCGCTGGATCAATTGCCCGGCGAATTCCGTCTCCGCCTGATGTACGTGCATCCGGCGTCCATCGACGACGCCATGATCCGCGCGTTCAAAAAATGCCGCCGCCTGATCCCCCATATCGAAATGCCGGTCCAGCACGTTTCCGACGCCGTGATGGCCGCGATGAACCGCCACATCACGGCGGAACGCCAGAACGAGGTGATCCGCAAGCTCCGCGAGGCGGGATTCACGATCCGCACCACGCTGATGACCGGATTCCCCGGCGAGACCGAGGCGGATTTCCGGCAGCTTCTCGACGCGGTGAAGGCGCGCGTCTTTTCCCGCATCGGCGTCTTCGCGTTCTCGCCCGAGGACGGCACCCCGGCGGCTTCCATGAAGGGGCGCGTCCCCGCGAAGACGGCAGCCGCGCGCGCCGCCATGATCGCCGCCGAACAGGAAAAGATTTCGCGGGAAACGAACCGGGCGCTGGTCGGACAGACGCTCGAGATCATCCTGGACGAGGACGCCGGGCGCGGCCGCTGGCGCGGACGCATGCTCATGGACGCCCCGGACATCGACCAGACGGTACATGTATCCAAGTGCCCCGCCGGGCTCACGGCGGGGATGGCAGTGCCCGTGACCATCACGCGGGCGGCCGCATACGATTTGTACGGAACCTACGAACCTGAAGGGCGTACGCCCGGAGGAAAGGCAAAATGAAACATCTCCCGAACGCACTCACGGTCAGCCGCATCATCCTGATCTTCTGTTTTGTGGTGCTGGCGAACTTCGACAGCGCGAATCCGACCTGCATCAAAGTCGGCGAACACACGGCGTATGTGTGCCACGCGATCGCCCTGATCGTGGCGTTTCTGGCGGGCATCACCGACCTGCTGGACGGCTACCTGGCGCGCAAATACCACGTGGAGAGCGATTTCGGACGTCTGATGGACCCGCTCGCCGACAAGATCTTCATCCTCGCGACGTTCATCATGATGCTGGACTACGGCATGATCCCCGGCTGGGTGCTGATCGTGATCCTGACCCGCGAGTTCATGGTGACCGGACTGCGGACGCTCGCGTCCTCCAAGAACGTGATCATCGCCGCCGACCGCTGGGGCAAGATGAAGACCGCCACGCAGATGTTCACGCTGGCGTTCGGCGGCGCCGCCTGGATCCATCTCTTCGGGCTCGACCTCGGCGTGTCGCCCTATACGGTCATCTGGAAATGCCTTCAGGGCGCGGTCGTGCTTATCACGGTCGGGTCCGGGCTGCAGTATTTCATCCGCTACCGTTCGCTGTTCAGCGACAGCATCTGACCTTTTCTGATTTCATTTCCCGCAGGAGCTTGACCGCATGTCCCAGACGATGACATACCGGACGGACGAGAACGAACGGAAGAACGTCTTCCGCGCGTATCTGGTCGGCCCGTGCATCCATCCGGCGGACCCGGCGTCCACGGCGGACGACCTGAAGGAGCTCGCCGAACTGGTCCGCACGCTGGAAGTCCCGGTCGCCGGGCAGGTCGTCGCCGGGCTGAAAGCGCCGAACCCGAAGTACTACGTCGGGAGCGGCAAGGCGGAGGAGATACGCGACGCGGCGAAGGAGGCGGAGGCGAACATCGTGATCTTCGACGTCGCGCTCAGCCCGACCCAGCAGCGCAACCTGGAACAGCTCTTCGGCATGAAGGTGATCGACCGCCAGGAGGTCATCCTGGACATTTTTGCATCGCGCGCGCGTACTCGCGAGGCCGTGCTTCAGGTCGAGCTCGCCCGCTGCCAGTATTTCCTGCCGCGCCTGACCGGAGCATGGACGCACCTGTCGCGTCAGCGCGGCGGCGTGACCGGGGCGCGCGGCGGCGGCGAGAAACAGATCGAATACGACCGCCGTGAACTCCGCCAGCGCATTTCCGATTTGAAAGCGGAACTCGCGGAGATTCGCAAGCACCGCGGCACCCAACGGAAGAGCCGGATGCGCGCGAACCTGCCGAACGCGGCGATCGCGGGCTACACCAACGCCGGGAAATCCACGCTGCTGAATCTGCTGACCGGAGCCGACGCGTTTGCCGCCGACCAGCTGTTCGCCACGCTCGACCCCACGACGCGCGCCCTGACGCTGCCGGACAAGACGCATCTGATCCTGACGGACACCGTCGGATTCGTGCGCAGGCTGCCGCACTCGCTGATCGAGGCGTTCCGGTCCACGCTGGAGGAGGCGGTGCTCGCCGACTTCATCGTGCTGGTGCTCGACGCGTCCAATCCGAACGTCTTCAACCACGTGGAGACCACGCTGTCCGTGCTGGGCGAACTCGGCGCGGAACGCAAGTCCATCCTCGTGGTCTGCAATAAATGCGACCTCATCACCGATCCGCTGACCCGGATCAAACTCAAAAACTCGTTCCCCGACGCCGTGTTCATTTCCTGCCGGACCCGCGAGGGCATCGACGCGCTGCTGGCGGCGCTCTCCGCGAAGTGCGGCGGC
>JAFXUM010000214.1 GCA_017524965.1 Lentisphaeria bacterium
GCGCTGGACGCCTCCGGCAGGCTCGTTCACGAGGTCGAATGCGGCGGGCAAATCAACGGCGCGCCGCTGTTCCACGACGGATTCGTCATCTTCGGCAGCTGCGACGGAAAGCTCCGCAAGACCGACATCAAAACGGGCGAGGTCGTGCGGGAACTGGACTTCGATTCCTACATCCCGGAGACCCCGGTCCTGTCCGGCGGCATCCTGTATCTCCTGACCCACGGCGGCGAACTCGCGGCGGTCAATGCCGACAGCTTCGAGGTCCTGTACCGGATCAAGACGGAATCCACGTTCTTCACCTCGCCGTTCGTGACGGAATCTTACGTCTTCCTGACGGATTCCAACGGGAAGATCCATGTTCACAGGCGCGCGGATGGCGCATATCTCGCCGATCTGACGTCAAATGAAACCCTGAATCCGGTCTGCACGGGCTCGGACCGCGGCGTCTATGCGCTCTCCCGGCACGGAAATCTGAGCTTTTTCGAGGCGGGAAGCTGGAAGGAACACGTCATCGCGGAATTTCCGTCCGAATTCAGGATGAGCGTGATCGCGGCGCACGGATTCCTCGCCGCCGCCGATGAATACGGCAATATCTTCTATGCGGAACGAAAGGAGGAACCATGAACCTGAGCATTTCCAAATTGACGAAGACGTTCACGCGGGCGGACGAGACCATCGAACTGTTCCGCGATTTTGATTTGACCTTGAACGCGGGCGAGGCGCTGACCGTGCTGGGACCGTCCGGCAGCGGCAAGACCACACTCCTGCGGATGATCGCGGGGCTGGAACAGCCCGACAGCGGAACAATCCAGTTCGACGGACAGGACCTTTTCGGGATGTCCCCCGAGGAACGCCGCGCGTTCCGTCTGCACCACATCGGATTCGCGGACCAGTACGCGCGCCTGCTGCCGCAGCTGACCGCGCTGGAAAACGCGCAGATCCCGGCGGCGGGCGAAAACAAAGACTATTCCACACGCGCAAAGGTGCTTCTGACGGAATTCGGCCTGGCGAAACGCCTGGACCATTTCCCGGCGGAGCTTTCCGGCGGCGAACTGCAGCGGGTCGTCCTGGCGCGCGCGCTGCTCCTCGGACCGGAGTTCCTGCTGCTCGACGAACCGACGTCCGCGCTGGACGCCGCCCGGAGCGATTCCCTGCTGGGACTCCTGCGCGACGTGAACCGCACGCACGGGACCGCGATCCTGCTGGTCACGCACAATCCGCGCGTGCTTGACTTCTTCCCCCGTTCGGTGAGCTTATGACCTCTCTCTCCCGTCTGTTTCTGCGCGATCTCCGGTATCACCGGAAAGGGCTTGCGTCGCTGACCGCGGCGGCATGCCTGATCTGCGCGGTCCTGACGGGGGCGTTCCTGATCGGCGACAGCGTACGCGGGACGCTGATGGACAATGTGACGAACAACGCGGCGGTCGCGCGGTACCGTCAGAGATTCGCGATCCCGGTGACCAGTCCGGTCCAGAACGATGGCCGCGGCGTGCTCCATGTGAAGGGATTCACGAAGGGCGGCGTCCCGGTCGACGTGTATGCGCTGCCGGACAGCGGTATTTCCGGACGCGACGCCCGGGGCAGTTCTGCTCTGGCGAAGAAGTTGAACCTGAAGGACGGCGAAATGCTCTCCGTCCGCATTCCGGAACTGAGCACGATCCCGGCGGAAAGCGCCATGGGGAAGCCGCCGGAGCTCAGGCAGACACCGTTTGTGTGGCGCGGCACATGGACCGGGCCAGAGGGCGAACTTGCTTTTGACGATCCGCAGCTGCCGCCGGACAATCTTTTCGTGAGCCGGGAGGCGCTCACGCAGGCGCTGGACCTGCCGGAAAACGCCGTGAACGAGGTCTGGATGCGTGAACCGGAGGTCCCGTCCGACGATCTCCTGTGGGAGCTTTCCGGGCTGACGCTGGACGAATGGGACGGGCGTCCCGTCCTGAAATGCAAATCCTATTTCCTGCCGAAAGCCGTTTCGGACGCCCTGCCGGAAGACGCCACGCCGATCCTGACGCTGTTCGTGGAAACGCTGTCCGACGGCAAGACGAGCCTGTCGTACTGTTTCGCGGGGGCGATCCGGGGCGATCCGGTCCCGGTCGAACGCGGCCATGTGCTGGTGTCATCCGGCATGAAGGAGCATTTCGACGGGCCTGCGGAGCTTTCGTTTTTTACGTCCGGGTCCTTCCGCACGATCGAGCGGAAGACGGCGGAATTCGGGCACACCGGAACAGTCGACGATTCCATAATCACGGACGTGCTGTCGCCGGAGATACCCGGCCTGACGGATTCCGCGGACTGTTCCGGCTGGGAGGCGGCGATCCCGATCGACTTCGACCGGATCAGGGACGAGGACGAGGCGTACTGGAACGAGTACCGGAGCAAACCGAAGGTGTACCTGAACTTCGAGGAGGCGCAGGAGATGTTCGCGCCCGGACTCTGCACCGCCGCGCTCTTCCCCTCGGACTGGACCGCCGGCCGCGTCCGGCTGGAGGTGCTGAAAACACTTCGGACCATGCCGGAATACAGCCGCGTGGACGACCTCATGAACACGACGGCGGACAAGGTGAATCGGGGTGTCCCGTTCGCGCCGCTGTTCCTCGGTCTGAGCTTCTTCCTCATCGTCTCCGGCCTGCTCGTGCTGGCGATGCTCCTGAAACTGCACATCCAGGACCGTGCCGCCGAACTCGCGCTGCTCTGCGACTACATGCCGCGGAAACGCGTGCGGCGTTTCCTGCTCGCGGAGTTCGCCGCCGTCCTGGTCCCCGGGATGCTCGCCGGACTCGCGGTCGGCACGCTCCTGTGCCGGATCCAGATCTTCCTGCTGGAACACTCCTGGAACGGCATCGTGCTGATGGAGCATATCCGGTTCCACGGACGGCCGATTTCCTACCTCACCGCGTTCATCATATCGGCGGTGTGCGCGTGGACGGTCGTGACGCTTTCCGTCCGGCGGACAAGCTCAAATCAAACCAAACTCGCTCTGCCTCATTCTTCCTGTGTGCGTCCGGTCCGGCGTATCGGGATGCTGTCGTTCGTGCGTCTCTGCCGCCAGTATTCGCTGTGCGCCGTCCTGCTGGTGCTGGGCTATCTCGGCACGCTCGGCGTCGGCGCGTTCGGGATCAAATCGCGCGGCGAGGACGCGTTCGGATACAAATTCGTCGCGACGACGCTGTTGCCCGTCGTCCCCGACTACGATGCGCCGTTCCCCTCGGGCGGACTCCCGGTGCGTGTCCATGCCGCCGACCGCGCGGACTGCTCCAATCTGCTGCTCGCGATGAATCCGACCGTGTACGGCGTCGACCTCGAATCGCTGACAGGCGATCCCGGATTTCTGAAGGACGGCTCGGCGGCGGTCGATGAAGGTTCGCTCCTGTGGATCCTTCAGAAAAAACAGCACGATCCCGTGGATTACCCGAACGGTTCGCTTACGCTGGACCGCGTGCTGAAAGCCTCGGTCTTCCAGGGCGGTATTCTGACCGGACTTGATACTTTTGAAAAGCTTTTCCCGGAAACGGAGGGCGCGCAGTTCTTCCTGATCCGAAGTGAAGCCGACCTCGCGGCGTGGCGCGAATATCTGGAGCCGTTCGGCCTCGATCTCTGCTCGACCGACGAGTTCATGAACCGCGCCGAACGCTTCCAGAACCGGTATCTGGCGATCTTCCTGCAGCTCGGTCTGCTCGGCGCGCTGCTCGGATTCGGCGCACTGGTCCTGCTCATGATGCGGAATCTCCGCGCCCGCGAAGCGGAGACCGTCCTGCTCGCGGAAACCGGCTGGTCCCGCCGGATGCTTGTGATGCTGTACCTGACCGAGAATCTGTGTCTGTTCCTCGGCAGCGCGGGCTTCTCCCTGCTTCTGCTGCTTCTGCTGGCGGCGTTCGCGTCGCTGAATGTCGCCGTGCTGCTGGGCGGATTCGTGTTCCTGACCGCCGCCGGCGTTCTGATGATCGCCGGGATGATCGAACTGTATTTCCTGCCCTGCGACGGTTTTCTCCTGAAACGTTTCTATCTGAAGTCGCTCTGTTACGGAAACGCGTGTTTCCGGTATGAACAGCGGAGCATGTCCCAACGCATCCCGCACAAAAAAGCGCGCGACCCTCCGTGCTGACCCGGCACGGAAACATTGTTTTCCCCACACTTTTTCGGAAACGGGCGCATCTTGCACGCTCGTTTTCCCCCGCTGCCGCATTTCCGCGGCACACCCCCAACAATCCATCATTACGTTTGAAAACCTATGAAATTACGAGATTTTGTCGGTGAATTTTCGGGGACCTTCCTCCTGGTCCTCTTCGGCTGCGGCACCGTCGCGGTCGACACGCTCTTTCAGGCGCATGTGAGCCTGGCGCTGATCGCCCTGTTCTGGGGCATCGGCGTGACGCTGTCCATTTACCTGACGCGGCATCTGTGCTGCGCCCACCTCAACCCCGCCGTCACGATGGCGATGGCGTGCAGCGGCCGGATGACCTGGAAAAAGGTCCCGACCTACCTGGCCGCGCAGTTTCTCGGCGCGTTCGCCGCGGGCTGGATCATCTATCTGCTGTTCTTCACGTCCATCCAGGACTTCGAGACCACGCACGCCATCGTGCGCGGCTCCGCCGAATCGGTGAAGACCGCCCGGATGTTCGGCGAATACTACCCGACGGCGACCGTTCCGTTCTGGCTGGCGTGCTTCGGCGAAGGCTTCGGCACGTTCCTGCTGGTCTTCCTGATCTTCGCCCTCACGGAAGGCTGCAACGTCGGGCGCCCGTCCAGCGACTCCGCGCCGCTCTGGATCGGCCTCACCGTCTCCTCCGTGATCTGCCTGGTCGCGCCTCTGACGCAGGCCGGACTGAACCCCGCGCGCGACTTCGGTCCCCGTGTGGTCGCCATGATCATGGGCTGGGGCAAGGCCGCGCAGCCCGATTCCTGCGGCGGCGCCTTCTGGGTGTACATCCTGGCGCCCGTCATCGGCGGCATCGTCGCCTCGATCCTCTTCACGAAACTCTACGAACCCCTGATGAACAGACAAAGCAGCGACTGCTGCTGCGGAAAAAAGAAAGACTGATACCATGAGCAAAACCAAACTGATCCTCGTCGGCGGATTCCTCGCCGCCGGAAAGACCACCATGCTGAACGCCCTCGCCGGACGTTTCACCGGGCGCGGCTTCAAAGTCGGCCTCATCACCAACGACCAGGCCGCCGACCTCGTCGACACCGCCATCCTGACCCGTACGGGCGTGGACGTCCGCGAAGTCTCCGGCAGCTGCTTCTGCTGCAACTTCCCCGGATTCATGGCCGCCGTCCAGTCGCTGATCGACGCCGGCGCGAACCTGATCGTGGCGGAACCCGTCGGCAGCTGCACCGACCTCTCCGCCACCATCCTCCAGCCGATCAAGGACAAATTCCCGGACCTCGACCTGGCTCCGCTGACCGTGCTGGTCGACCCCGTCCGCCTGAAGGAAGCGCTGGAACTCGTTCAGACGCTCACGCACCCGGACGCCCTCTACATCGTGAAACGCCAGCTTGAGGAAGCCGACCGCATCCTGCTGAACAAGGCCGACACGCTGTCCGACGCGCAGATTCAGGAGGAACTCGCCCTGCTCAAGCAGAATTTCGCCGCGCCCGCCACCGCCGTCTCCGCGCTTCAGGGGACCGGCGTCGACGCCTGGATCGACGAGATCCTCGCGGGCGGAAAGCCCGGCGCGCATCTGACCGAGGTCGATTACGACCGCTACGCCCACGGCGAAGCCGTCCTGGGCTGGCTGAATGCCGCGATCAATCTTTCCGGCGCCGCCGGCACCGACTGGAACGCGTTTGCGGAATCCCTGCTGGCGAAACTCAAAGACGCGTTCCTTGCCGATAAGGCGGAGATCGGACACGTCAAGCTCTCGCTCACAAGCGACGGCAAGGTCATCCTCGGCAACGTCGGCTCCATCGGCGGCTCCGTGAACATGCGCGGCGATTCCGGCGTGAAGGGCGCGTCCGCCATCATGACGCTCAACGCGCGCGTGCAGATGTCCCCGGAAGCCCTCCAGAAGACCGTCGAAAAGATCCTTCCGGAAACGGCCGCGTCCTTCGGCGTCTCCGCGTCCATTGTCAATCTGAAGTGCCTGATGCCCGGCCGCCCGAACCCGACCTACCGCTATCAGACCGTGATCTGATCCGATCGCATATTGCGTTCAAAACACTGCCGTGTTCTCTGGGAATCATCCTCGGAGACACGGCATATTCTTACCTTCAAGCTCCAGGCTGTCGGGATTCAGGAGGAAGTCGCAGATGCTCATGGTCGGGATTCCGTGATTGTCGTACAGCGGAGACGGGACGTGCGAGGTGATTACGATCTTTTTGAACGAGTCCCCGATTCTCAGCAGGGAACGGATTTCCTGTTCGCGCTTCGCCTCGTCCGGGATCATGTATGCGGACTGAATGTAGTACCGTTTTGAGCCTTTGTTGGCGACGAAATCGACTTCAAGTTGTTTGCGGCTGCAGGTTGACTTTAGTTGACTTTGGTTCACTTTAGTTGACTTCACGGGATGTTTTTTCTTTCTGAATGGTATCTCTAATAATTCGATCGGATGGTTTTTCAGCGTATTGGCTAAAAGGCCAATGCAGGAAGATTTGAGCGTGGCTGCCATCCGGGAATGCCCCCGTCCGCTCTGATGCCTTCCGCGCGGGAAATCAAATCAGGGATGTGCTGAAATAGCGTTCCATCCTGTCGGGAAGCACGGTGGCGACCACCTTGTCCGCGCCAACTTTCTCAAGCATTTTCTGCGCGGCAAAGATGTTGGCACCGGAAGACGTGCCGACCAGAAGCCCCTGCACGCGGGCCAGACTCCGCGCTGTGTCGATGGCATCCTCGTCGGACACCTCCACGATGTCCGTGATGCAGTCCACATCCAGCACCTTCGGGATAAATCCGTCGCCGATCCCCTGGATCTGATGAAGCCCCGGCTCCTGTCCCAGAAGTACGGAAACATTCTTGGGTTCGGCGGCACAGATCCTGCATTCGGGGTTCTGCTCCAGAATGTATTTTGCGATCCCCTGGAGGGTTCCGCCGCTCCCAATGCCGGACACGAACACGTCGATCTTCCTGCCGATCTGGCGGCAGAGTTCGACCGCCGTACTCCGGTAATGCGTCTCCGGGTTGGCGGGATTCTCAAACTGCTGCGGCATGAAGTATTCGTCCGACGAGGCAACAAGGCGTTCCGCCTCCCGGACCGCTCCGGCGATGCTTTCCTCCGCCGGCGTGAGAACAAGCTCCGCCCCCAGCGCGCGGATGATCTTCTTTCGTTCCTCACTCATATTTTCCGGCATGACGATGATCACCCTGTAGCCCATCCGGGGACCGCAGAACGCCAGCCCGATCCCGGTGTTGCCGCTGGTAGGTTCGATGATCGTCATTCCTTTTTTCAGCAGGCCTCTTTCCTCGGCGTCGCGCAGCATCCCC
>JAFXUM010000215.1 GCA_017524965.1 Lentisphaeria bacterium
CGTCCGCGCCGAGGACCTGAAGTTCTCCGAGGCCGCCGTGAAGGAGGCCATGCGCAGCGTGATCCTGCCGATCTGGAACTCCTTCTCGTTCTTCATGACCTACGCGAACGTCGACAACTGGAAGCCCGCGCCCGGCCCGCTCGCCGCGCCGGAGAATCCCTCGAACCCGCTCGACCGCTGGATCCTCTCCAGCCTCGCCGACATGGTGCAGGAGATCCGCACGAACATGGACCAGTACCAGCTTCAGCCCGCCGCGAACCGCTTCGAAGCGTTCGTGGAGGACCTCACGAACTGGTACATCCGCCTCAGCCGCCGCCGTTTCTGGAAGAGCCAGGACGACCGCGACAAGGCCGAGGCGTACGCCACGCTGTACTATGTACTGGTGACCTTTGCGAAGGCCGCCGCGCCGTTCATCCCGTTCATCACCGAGGAGATTTACCGTTCCCTCCGTACCGAAGACATGCCCGAATCCGTCCACCTCTGCGACTTCCCCGAGCCGGAACTCTTCCGCCGCGACGAGAAGCTGGAACGCCAGAACGCCCTCGCGCAGAAGGCGGTCTCGCTCGGCCGCTTCCTCCGCACGCAGCGTTCGCTGAAGGTGCGCCAGCCGCTGGCGCGCGCCGTGCTGGTGTCCATCGACCCCGAGGTGCGCGAACTGCTCGCCCTGAGCGAAGGCGTGATCGCGGACGAACTGAACGTGAAGAAGGTCGAGATTTTCGGCGACGAGGAATCGCTGGTGCATCTCTCCGCGAAAGCGAACTTCAAGAGCCTCGGTTCCCGCCTCGGCCCGAAGATGAAGGCGTTCGCCGCCGAGATCGCCAAGCTCTCCTCGCACGTGATCTCGTCCATCATGGCGGGCACGCCGTACGAACTGAAGCTCGATGACGGCACGACCTGTCTGCTCGGCGCATCCGACATCGTGGTCAACCGCACCGAACGTCCCGGATTCTGCGTGGCGGCGGACGCGTCGCTCACGATCGCGCTCGACACCGAGCTGAACGACGAACTGCTCGCCGAGGGCTACGCCCGCGAGCTCGTGAGCCGCATCCAGAACCTCCGCAAGGAGATGGATCTGCAGGTCTCCGACCGCATCGCCGTGCGCGTGACCGCCGGACAGGACCTGCTCGACGCGCTCGAGTCCGGACGCGAACACGTCTGCGCGGAAACCCTCGCCACGACGATCGAATTCATCCCCGCCGGCAGCGAAGCCCTCGACGGCGACCTGAACGGCAAACCCTGCGGAGTCGAAGTCCGGAAAGCCTGACGTCCGGCCCCGTTTGCGGAGGTATCTGCCATGAAATGCGAACAATGCGGATTTCTCGTGGACTCCCTGCCGGAAGGCGGGGGAGAATACCTTTGCCCGAACTGCGGCTGGGTGATGCGGAAGGGACCGCCCGCCGTGCCTGACGACGGACAGCCGTCCCCCACCGACACCGCGACCAATACGCACCTGAAGATCGCGAAGACCGTGAACGTCGGATTCGGTGATTTCGCCTCCGTGCTCGCCGCCACCGACGCCAGCAGGATCGCCGTGCCGGACGACCGGGACGACGATCCCGGCCGCACCCGTACGGCCACCGCCTCGGGTTCGACCCTGAACGTGGAGGAGCCCGACGACGATGACGCGCTGGCTCCGCTCGACGTGTACGACGAGGACGACGAATACGCCCGGATCCAGGCGGACATCGCCGCCCGTCGGAAAGCGCTCGACGAACGCGCCGCCGAACTCGACGCCCGCGAAAAGCATCTGAACAAGAAGCTCGACGAGATCATCGCCGAAAAGGAGTTCCTGCGCACCGGGATCGAAAAGACCGACGAGGAACGCGCCTCGTATCTGAAGCAGAAGGGCGTCATCGACGCGCAGCGGGCCGATTTCGAAAAGGAGATGGCCGCCCGGCAGAAAGCGCTCGACGCCCGCTCCGCCGAGCTCGACCGGAAGAGCGAAGCGCTCGCCAGGACGCGCGCCGCGCTGGAAGACCTCAAACGCGAACTTGACGCCTCGATGACCGGGGACAAAAACCGCATCGACGACGACCACACCTCCTCGTCCGTCTCCATCCCGTACAGCGCCAAGCTGCTCCGCCAGAACAACGCGCTGTCGCGCACCGTGCGCATCCAGAAACGTGTCCTGATCTGCCTCGCCGCGCTCGCCGCCGTCCTGATCGTGCTTCTCTTCGTGAGGGAGTCCGAGCTGAGACGCGCCCGCACCGCGCCGGAACCGGAACAGTCCCGGACGCCCGCGGCATCCGCCGCCATCATCGGCGGGGCGGACGGCCCGACCGCCGTTTTTCTGACCTCCGAGCTTCTTAAGAGGGAATCCGGCCGGTCCGCGGGAGACGTCTCCGCCTCCGCCCCGGCCGCCGAACAGCAACTTCCCGCCCCGGAATCCGAAAAGTCCGGCGGCGGCTTATGACCATATCGTGCTGAACAGCACAGAAAGAAAGACAACGAACATGAAACGAGTTCTGACCGGGATCCAGCCATCCGGGATCCTTCATATCGGCAATTATTTCGGAGCGATCCGCTCGACCGTGCGCCTTCAGGAAGAATGCGACGACGCGGTCGTCTTCATCGCTGACCTGCATTCCCTGACCGTCCAGCCGAAGCCCGAGGAGCTGCGCGAACGCGTCCGCGGCGTGGCGGTCGACTTCCTCGCCTGCGGCCTCGACCCGGAGAAGGTCATCTTCTTCCGGCAGTCGGACGTGAACGTGGTGTGCGAGCTGATGTGGATCCTGAACTGCCAGACGGGCGTCGGCCTGCTCGAGCGTGCCCACAGCTACAAGGACAAGATCGCGAAGGGATTCGCCCCCAACAACGGCCTGTTCTCGTATCCCGTGCTCATGGCCGCCGACATCCTGCTCTACCACGCGAACCTCGTCCCTGTCGGCAAGGACCAGAAACAGCACCTCGAAATGACGCGCGACATCGCGATCCGGTTCAACCAGCAGTACGGCGACGTCCTGACCATCCCGGAGCCGTACATCAGCGGCGAGGTCGCTGTGGTGCCCGGCACGGACGGGCAGAAGATGTCCAAGAGCTACAACAACACCATCGAGATCTTCGGCGAACCGAAGGCCGTGAAGAAGAAGATCATGAGCATCCAGACCGATTCCAAGGGCCTGGAGGAGCCGAAGGACCCGGACGCCTGCAATGTCTTCGCGCTGTACAGGCTTTTCGCCACGCCCGAACAGCAGGCGGAGATGGCGGAGCGCTACCGCGCCGGAAACTACGGCTACGGACACGCCAAGCTCGCGCTGTTCGACGCGTACATGGATTTCTTCGCGCCGATGCGGAAGCGCCGCGAGGAGCTGCTCGCCGATCCGGGCTACGTCGACGCCGTCCTGAAGCGCGGCGCCGAACGCGCCTCCGAACTTGCCCATGCCACGATGGACGAGGTCCGCAAGGCCGTCGGCCTCCGCTGACGCGCCGGAAAAAAACAACACAAGGGAACAAACCGCGGGACCCGGTGTCAAACGGAATTCAACCCGGACCGCTTAACGATAAAGGAGAGTACCGATGTGGGATTATAACAACAAAGTCATGGATTATTTCCTGAACCCGCGGAACGTGGGCGAGATCGCCGACGCCGACGCGGAGGCCGAGGTCGGCAACATGACCTGCGGCGACGCCCTCAGGATCTTCCTCAAGATCGACGAATCCACCCATAAGATCCTGGACGCCAAGTTCAAGACCTTCGGCTGCGCCAGCGCCATCGCCAGTTCGTCCATCCTGACCGAGATCGTGATCGGCATGACCGTCGAGGAGGCCGCGCGCGTGACCAACCGCGACATCGTGGACCGTCTCGGCGAGCTTCCCGAAGAGAAGATGCACTGCTCCGTGATGGGCATGGAGGCGCTTCAGGCGGCGCTCGGCGAATACGCGAAGAAGCACGGCCTCACGCTTCCCGAGGTGAAGAACGACGACCCGGACGACCACGAGGGCCGCATCGTCTGCAAGTGCTTCGGCGTGACCGACGCGAAGATCCGCAAGGTCGTCCGCCTGAACCACCTCACCACCGTCGCCCAGGTGACCGAGTACACCAAGGCCGGCGGCGCGTGCGGGACCTGCCTCGACCAGATCCAGCAGATCCTCGACGAGATGAATCACACCGCCCACGCGCCCGCCGAGGCGGAGAAGCCGCAGGCCGTCGACTTCGACGCCCTGTCGCCCGTGAAGAAGGCGCTGAAGGTGCAGGAAGTGATCGACAAGGAGATCAAGCCCGCGCTCGAACGCGACGGCGGCAGCATCGAGCTCGTCGACCTCGACGGCGACGTCGTGAAGGTCTCCCTGCGCGGCGTCTGCGCGACCTGCCCGAACTCCAAGCTGACCCTGCGGAAACTCGTGCAGGGCAAGCTCCACGAATTCCTGTCCGACCGGCTCGTGGTCGAGGAGGCGTGACATGAAAGGCGAAGAACGCGTCATCTATCTGGACAACAACGCCACCACGCGCACCGCGCCGGAGGCCGTCGCCGCCATGCTGCCGTATTTCTCCGAATACTACGGCAACGCGTCCAGCATCCACAAGTTCGGCGGCCGCCTGGCGAAGGTGGTCGAGGAAGGCCGCGCGAAGGTCGCAGCGTTCCTCGGCGCCGATCCGAGCGAGATCATCTTCACGTCCTGCGGGACCGAGGGCGACAACGCCGCCATCCTGAGCGCGCTGGACGTCTGCCCGGTCCGCCGCCGCAAGATCGTGATCTCCACGGTCGAACACCCGGCCATCCTCAACCTCGGCAAGGACCTCGAACGCCGCGGCTACACCGTGGTGAAGATCCCCGTCGACAGCCTCGGCCGCCTCGACATGGACCGCGCCCGCGAGATGATCGACGAGCAGACCGCGGTCGTCTCCGTGATGTGGGCGAACAACGAGACCGGCAACCTGTACCCGGTGGAAGCCCTCGCCGAACTGGCGCACCGCGCCGGGGCGCTCTTCCACACCGACGCCGTCCAGGCAGCCGGAAAGATCCCGTTCAAGCTCCGCGACATGAACATCGACATGCTCAGCGTGTCCGGCCACAAGTTCCATGCCCCGAAGGGCATCGGCGCCCTCTACGTGCGCCGCGGCGTGCGGTTCCGTCCGTTCATCGTCGGCGGCCACCAGGAACGCGGACGCCGCGCCGGGACGGAGAACGTGCCGTACATCGTGGGCATGGGCGTCGCCGCCGAACTCGCCATGGCGAATTTCGAGACCGAGAACAACTACGTCCGCAAGCTCCGCGACGACCTGCACAACCGCCTGATCGCCGCCATCCCGAGCGTCCGCGTGAACGGCGACGTGGAACACCGCCTGCCGAACACCACCAACCTCTCGTTCGAGTACATCGAGGGCGAATCCATCCTGATGCACATGGACATCCACGGCATCTGCGCCTCCAGCGGCAGCGCCTGCACGACCGGAAGCCTGGAGCCGTCGCACGTGATGCGCGCCATGGGCGTGCCGTACACCGCGGCGCACGGCGCGATCCGCTTCAGCTTCTCCCGCTACAACACGCAGGAGGACGTGGACACGGTCGTGGAAGTCCTGCCCGGCATCATCGAAAAGATCCGCGCGATCTCCCCGTACTGGGCGGATTTCGTGGCGAAACGCTGAAAAAAACGAAAAAAATCGGCGAAACCGGTTTGACAAAACGCAAACCCGCGTATAAATTACGGGCGATTTTTTGGAGACCGCTTTTCCCGAAACCAAGATAAGGAGACTGTATTATGGTCATGATCTGCCCCTACTGCGAAGCGGAAATCAACGAAAAGCAGATGGAAGCCGAAGACGGGTGCTGCCCGGAATGCGGCATCGCCCTGACGCAGTCCAGCCTCGCCGGCAACGACGATGAGGACAACGAAGGAGGATTCGACGATTACGACGATGACGACGACTACTCCTCGTTCGGCGAGCGTTCCAGAGGCTACGACGAGGAGTTCGACGAATTCGACGAGTTCCTCGAGGAAGAAGAGAAGATCGAACGCAACGAGGCCAAAAACCGCAATAAAAACAAATGATGCCGGAGTGGATGTCACAGGACTTCGAGCTGTTTGACACCCATGCCCACCTCGGCGACGACGGATGCCCCGACGAGGCGGCGTTCTACCGGCGCGCGGAGGAGGCCGGGGTGCCGTGGTTTCTGCTGTGCGGCTCGGATTACGAGTCCAGCCGACGCGCCGCGGAGTTCGCGTCGCATTTCGGCCGCGTCTATTTCGCCGCCGGACTTCATCCGCTGGACGTGCTGAAACATCCGTGCGAGGCGGAGAAGTTCGAGGCGTTCGCAGATGCCCCGGGATTCGCCGCGGTCGGCGAGATCGGTTTGGATTACTACTACGAACGCGACACGCGCGAGACGCAGCTCGAGGTGTTCCGGGCGTTTCTGGAGCTGGCGCTCCGCCTTGACCGGCCCGCGGTCGTCCACACGCGCGACGCCGACGGCAGCACGCTTGCCTACGACGACGCATACAGCCTGCTTTCGGATTTCGCGCATGAGGGCGGACAGTTCGTCCTTCATTCCTTCGCCGGAAGCCTCGCCGACCTCGAACGCTTCGATGCGCTCGGCGCGTACTTCGGATGCGGCGGCATGGTGACGTTCAAAAAGGCGGACAACATCCGCGCGCTCGCGCTCCGCTACCCCGAAGACCGCGTCCTGCTCGAAACCGATTCCCCGTACCTCGCGCCCGTGCCGTTCCGCGGACAGGAGAACCACCCCGGATTTCTCCCGTGGACGGCCCACGCTCTGGCGGCTCTGCGCGGCTGGAGCATGGAGAAGACCGTGACCCTGACGACATCCAACGCCAAACGTTTTTTCAGGATACCCCCCGAACATGAAGAACACAAGTAAGCACGAAACGCTCCGCGGCTGGTTCCAGCTTGTCCGTCTGCCCCACCTTTTCACCGTTCCCGGCGACCCGCTGGTCGGATTCCTGATCGCGGGCGGCCTGATGCGTCTGGAGCAGGGCAGGGGCGTTTTCCCCATCGCCGCGGTCTGCTTCATCTCGTTCGCCATGTCGCTGTTCGGCATCATCACGAACGACCTGGCGGACATCCAGATCGACTCGACGCAGCATCCGGACCGGCCTCTGCCGCGCGGCGTGATCAGCCCGCGCGCGGCGTCCTATGCGGCGCAGCTGTGCTTTCTGGCGGCGGTCGTGCCGGCGCTGTGCCTGGGATGGCGCTTCACGTTCGTCACGCTTGTGGCGCTCATCAGCATCTACACCTACAATTTCTACGTCAAATACCGTCCGAAGCGCATGTCCATGATGATGGCGGTCCTGCGCGACCTGACGTTCGGACTCGGCATCCTGCTCGTGCCGGGCATCACCATCCCGCGCATCCTGCTGCTGGTGCTGTACGGCGTCGGGCTCTTTTTCTATTACTGCGGCATCAACGAGATCACGCGCGCCGAGACGCTGTCGAAGATCGTGCGGCCCGGCGGACGCGCCATGCTTGCGGGCGCGTGCTGCTGCGCCATCGTGCCGCTCGTCTTCGTCATCAAGCTGCTGCGCGATTCGACCACGCTTCTGCCGGTGATCTTCGGCCTGCTGGCAATCCTGCTGTGCGCGGTGTATCTCCTGATCGCGCTGTGGGTCTACCAGGTCTCCCGGACCGGGGCTTCGCCCGCCCGCGTCCAGATGTCCGTGCATGTGGCGTTCCGGGCCGCTTTCCTCGTGCAGGCGGCCGCGAGCGCGTCCTGCGGCCTGTATATCCTGGCGGTGATCCTGCTCCTGTGCCTGGCCGGGTCCGCGCTGGCGGAAAAGTATTCCTGTTCCTGAGGCGGCTTCTCCACGATGGAAGACTGGTTCGACATGCGGATCGATCCCGCGCAGATCGCGAGGGAACGCGAGAAGGCGCGCGAACTCCGGCGCACCAACTGGTGGCGGGCGCAGATCCAGAAGGGGATTTGCCATTACTGCGGCGGGAAGTTTCCGCCGTCCGAACTGACCATGGACCACATCGTGCCGCTGTCACGCGGCGGACACAGCACGAAGGGCAACATCGTGCCCTGCTGCAAGGCGTGCAACAACGAAAAGAAGTACACCATGCCCGTCGACGGGATCATTGCCGAGCTCGACCGCGAAGATCCCCCGGAACTCCCGGATGCGGACGTGGAGATCGACATCCCGGACGACCTCGTGCGGGAACTTGTCGGGGATGTTGACCTCCCGGACGGTCCCGGGCCGGAAGACGCGGATGCCGGTGCGGACTTCGACGCGGACGATCCCGGACAGGACGTCTGAGAACGCCGTATTCGGAGCGCGTCATGGATTATTACTGGAACGAACGGACCGACCCGGCATACAATCTGGCGCTGGAGGAGGTCATGACCGCGCAGGCGGACGCGCCGTTCGCGATGCTGTGGCGGAACCGTCCCGCCGTGATCGTCGGGCGCAACCAGAACGCCTGCCGCGAGTTCAACTCCGATTACGCCCGCGAACACGGCATCGCCGTCGTGCGGCGCATGACGGGCGGCGGCGCGGTCTATCACGACCTCGGCAACCTCAATTACAGCATCTTTGCGTTCGAGACGGACGCGAACAGACGTTACATCGACTTCGCGCCGTTCGCGGAGCCCGTGCTGTCCGCGCTGCGGGCGCTGGGCGTGGAGGCGGAGTTCTCCGGGCGCAACGACATCCTCGTTGGCGGCCGCAAGGTCTCCGGCAGCGCGAAATGCGTCCACGCGGGACACGTCCTGTTCCACGGCACGCTTCTGTTCGACGCCGATTTCGGGGCGATGACGGCGGTCCTGACGCCGCCGCAAGCGAAGATCGAAGCGAAGGGCGTGGCGTCCGTCCGGGCGCGCGTGGCGAATCTGAACGAATTCCTGCCCGGCATGGACCGCGACGCTTTCCGGCGGGCGATGGAACGCGAGCTTCTCCGGCAGTTCGGGCTGAAGGAACCGCTTCCGATCCGCGACAACTGGAAGCGCGAGGCGGAACGCACCGCCGACGAACGATACCGTTCGTGGGAATGGAACTTCGGCGAATCCCCGGACTTCACGTTCGAGCGCACCCGGCGGTTCCCGTGCGGGACCGTGACCGTGCATCTGGACGTGCATGCCGGCATCATCCGCCGGGCGGCGTTCCGGGGCGATTTCTTCGGGACGGCCCCGTGCGATGAACTCGCGGCCCTGCTGACCGGCTGTCCGCACCGCGCCGACGCGATCCGGGCGGCGCTGTCCGGCGCCGGCGTCGGACGGTACATCGCCGGGCTGGAGCCTGAACCGCTGGCGGAACTTCTCGCGCCGTAGGCGCGGTACAGCCTGTTTTCCCATCCGGGTCCGTTCTGTCTTTTTTTTTGTCTTCAGTTTTGCAATCTTTAATAAATTCGACTTGAAAAATTGATTAGAGTGTGATATATTAGTAGGATATTATCTTCAAGAAAAAAACCGAACCGGAGGTTCCGAAATATGAATAGAAAGTCCGTTTTGAGCTTGACCGCGGCCGCAGTCGCCGCTCTCTCCATCCCCATGTTCGCCCAGATGCCCGGCGGAGCCATGAAACAGGTCGTCGGCGTCGCCGAGGTCGAAGAGGTCGCCAACGTCCAGAGCCGCCGTTACACGGGGCAGGTGGTCGCGCAGGCGGAAGTGAACGTGGTGTCGCGCGTGTCCGGCGAGATCCTGAAGCTCGGCTTCAACGACGGCGACTATGTGAAGAAGGGACAGATGCTGTACACGATCGAAAAGACGCAGTATGAGGCCGCCGTGAAGCAGGCCGAGGCCACGATCGCGGAATGCAAGGCGAGGCTTGAATATGCTCAGAGCACCTACGACCGCAACCAGATGCTCTATGAAGTGAACGCCACCAGCAAGGACACAATGGAGAATACGAAGTCCGCGCTGGATGCCATGCGTGCCGAGCTCGCCGCCGCCGAAGCGGGGCTGGTCACGGCGCAGTACAACCTGGAACATACCACGATCACGGCCGCCATCGACGGCCAGGCCGGCGTGACCAGTTTTACCGCCGGAAACTACATCACGCCTTCCTCCGGCACGATGCTCTCGATCATCCAGATGAAGCCGATCCGCGTGCGTTTCGCCATGAGTACGAGTGATTTCCTGTCCGGCTACGGCAGCCTCGCCGCGCTGAAATCCGAAGGACATGTCTCCCTGAAGCTCGCCGACGGTTCGGAATACGCCGACGGCGGCAAGGTCGAGTTCCTGAACAACGAGGCGAACGTGAAGACGGACGCCGTCCAGGTGTACGCGTCGTTCCCGAACGCCGACCTGAAGCTGATCCCCGGCAGCACGGTCACCGTGACGCTGTCGAAGAAGTCCGCGGAAAAGATGCCCGCGGTCCCGCCGTCCGCCGTGATGCACGACGCGAAGGAGTCGTTCGTGTACGTCCTGACCGAGGGGAACAAGATCGAGCGCCGCATTGTGGAGCTGGGCGACATGACGAAGATGCACCAGCTGGTCAAGTCCGGCCTGAAGGCGGGCGAGAAGGTCGTGTCCCAGGGCACGCACAAAGTGATGCCCGGCGACGAAGTCATCCCCGCTCCGACCGCGGAAAAAAAGTGATTCCGGGGGCGTCATACCATGTTTTCCAAGATATTCATTGACCGGCCGCGTTTCGCGATCGTCATCAGCCTGATCCTCGTCCTGGCGGGCGTGATCAGTCTTTCCAAACTCCCCGTCGCCGAATACCCCGAGATCGCGCCGCCGACTTTGTTCGTGAGCGCGATGTACCCCGGCGCCAGCGGCGAGGTGATCGCGCAGACCGTGGCCATGCCGATCGAAGACCAGATCAACGGCGTGGACGATCTGCTGTATTTCTCCTCGACGTGCAGCAACGACGGCAGTTATTCCTGCGAAGTGACGTTCCAGAGCGGCACCGACACCGACATCGCGATGGTGAACCTGCAGAACGCCATCAAGCGCGCGGAACCGCAGCTGCCGTCCGACGTGACGAAGCTCGGTATCTCCGTCGAGAAGCGCGGCAACGAGATCCTCGCCGTGTTCGTGTTCATGACGGACGAGACCACGCTGAACCTGATGGAACTGAACAACTACGTCAACGTGAACGTGAAGGACTCCATCACGCGTCTGGAAGGCGTGGCCGCCGCGTCCGTGATGTCGCTGGAGGA
This sequence comes from Lentisphaeria bacterium, assembly GCA_017524965.1. GTDB lineage: Bacteria > Verrucomicrobiota > Lentisphaeria > Victivallales > UBA1829 > UBA1732. The sequence goes on from JAFXUM010000215.1 coordinate 11,060, forward strand.
ATACTCCATGCGCATCTGGCTCGATCCGCTCCGCATGGCGGGCCTCGGCATCTCCACCTCGGACATCTCCCAGGCGGTGCAGTCGCAGAACATCCAGGCTGCCGCGGGCAGCATCGGCACGGAAAAGAGCAACAGCTTCATGTCGTTCAAGCTGAACGTGAAGGGCCGTCTCACGACCGCGGAGGAATTCGGAAACATCGTGCTGCGCCATGATTCGGACGGCAGCGCCGTGCATCTCCGCGACGTCGCGAAGGTCGAAGTCGGCTCCAGTTCCTACGCCGGACGCAGCCTGTTCAACGGCAAGCCGTGCGTGGGCCTGATCGTGAACCGTACGCCGGACGCGAACGCCATGAGCACGGTGAAGCGCGTGAACGAAGAGCTGGACCACTGGAAAAAGCTGTTTCCGGCGGGCGTGAGCGTGGCGAGCGCGTATGACCCGACCGAGTTCATCGAAGTCTCCATGAAGGAGATCGTGACGACCATCGTGCTCGCCCTGGCGCTGGTCGTGCTCATCACCTGGATCTTCCTTCAGGACTGGCGCGCCACCCTGATCCCGTCGGTCGCGATCCCCGTCGCCATGATCGGCACCATGACGTTCCTCTACGCGCTCGGCTACAGCATCAACGTCCTCACGATGTTCGGCCTGATCCTCGTGGTCGGTTCGCTGTGCGACGACGCCATCGTGGTGGTCGAGAACTGCCAGGGCCTCATGGAACGCGAAGGCATCGGGCCGAAGGCCGCCGCCGAGAAGACCATGCGCCAGATCACCGGCGCCATCATCTCCACCACGCTCGTGACCGTCTCCTGCTACGTGCCGCTGGCGTTCTACGGCGGCATGGTCGGCGTGATCTACGTCCAGTTCGCCGTGACCATGTGCATCTCGCTGTGCCTCTCCACGACGCTTGCCATGACGCTCAGTCCCGCGCTCTGCGCCATCCTGCTGCGCCGTCCGGACCACCATGTGCCGCTGATCTTCCGCCCGTTCAACGCCGTGCTGGATTTCAGCCGCAAGATCTATCTTTTCTTCACCGGCTTCCTCGTGCGCGTCTGGCCCGTCGCCATCCTCCTGTTCGCCGGCGTGCTGTTCGCCATCTACTACATGTTCATTCACACCACCAGCTCGTTCCTGCCGAACGAGGACAAGGGCGTGTTCTTCTGCAACGTGGAACTGCCGAGCGGCGCGTCCGTCGAGCGTACGGACGAAGTCATGGACGAGATCCTGGAGAAACTCAAGGACGTGAAGGGCATCCGTTCGGTCATGGCGGTTTCCACCTTCAGCATGATGGCCGGCAACGGCGAAAACGTCGGTATCGCGATCATCGCGCTGGATCACTGGGACAAGCGCAAAACCCCGGATCTCCAGGCCGACGCGATCAAGAACGAGGTCCAGCAACGGCTTTCATCCATCCCCGACGCCCGGATCAACGTGAACGCGCCGCCCGCCATCAACGGCCTCGGCGCGGTCAACGGCGTCACCGCGCACGTGTGCGGCATCGGCGACATCGACCCGATCGCGCTTTCGGACGTGATGAAAGGCTACATCCGCGAACTGATGGGCACGGGCAAGTTCATGTTCGTCATGACGCCGTACAACGCCGATTCTCCGCAGCTGTATCTGGACATCGACTTCGAGAAAGCGCACACCCTCGGCGTCTCCCCGCTCAGCATCTACACCACGCTTCAGAGCAAGCTCGCTTCCCTCTACATCAACGATTTCACCATGGTCAGCCGCAACTTCAAGGTGAGGATGCAGGCGTCCGCCGACTACCGCTCCACGCTTGACGACATCCGCGAGATCCAGGTGGTCAACGACGTCGGCGAGATGGTCCCGCTGACCTCGTTCGGCGAGCTGAAGTACACCATCGGCCCGCGCCAGATCTCCCGGTTCGACAAGATGACCAGCGCGCCCCTCAACGCCAACGGCATGCCCGGCGTGAGCTCGAGGGCCGTCATGGACGCGATGGAGCAGGCGAACCTGCCCGGCGAGTACCACCTGGAATGGACCGGCCTGAGCTACCAGGAACGCCAGAACGAAGGCCAGATCCTCTACCTCCTGGCGCTCGCCATGCTGTTCGCCTATCTCTTCCTCGTCGCCCAGTACGAAAGCTGGACGATCCCCGTGCCCGTGATGCTGACCGTGGCGTTCGCCGTCTGCGGCGCCCTGATCGGCCTGAAGATCGCGCATCTCGACCTCAGCATCTACGCCCAGCTCGGCATGGTCATGCTGATCGGCCTCTCCTCCAAGAACGCCATCCTCATGGTCGAATTCGCCAAGCAGGAGCGCGAGCACGGCAAGAGCATCGTGGAGTCCGCCCTCAGCGGCGCGAGCCTCCGCTACCGCGCCATCCTGATGACCGCCTGGAGCTTCATCTTCGGCGTCTACCCGCTGGTCGTGGCGACGGGCGCCGGGTCCGGCAGCCGCCGCGCCATCGGCATCACCACGTTCTCCGGCATGATTATGGCCACGCTGATCGGCATCATGTTCACTCCGGCGCTGTACGCGTTCTTCCAGCGCGTCCGCGAGACCGGCAAACGCATTCTGCACCTCGACCGCCCGAGAGAGTAAGGAGTTTCCATAATGAGCAAGAAACCTGAATCGAACCTTCTGTTTCCCGTGCCGGATTCCGGCGATATCGCGAGCGACGTGTGGCGCCTCATCCTGCGCAACAACGCCAAGATGCTGAACCTGCTCCTGCAGGAATGCCCGGACATCGCGCCCGGGCAGAAGATCACGTTCTCGCGCATCCGCGTGCTGACCTACCTCGCGCAGGCGCAGGGCGGCCTCGTGAGCATCCGCGACCTCGCGGAAGAGCTCGGCGTGACCTCCGGCGGCGTCTCCCAGATGGTCGACAGCCTCGTGAAGAGCGACATGGTCTGCCGCACCGCCTCGAAGGACGACCGCCGCGTCGTCTACCTCTCCATCTCCGAGTCCGCGAAGAAACGCCTCGACGTCCTCTCCAAGTTCCTGCACGACCGCGTGGCGAAGGCGATGGCGACCATCCCGGAACAGGACCGCGAGATCATGGCGCGTTCCCTCCGCACCATCCTGAAAGCCTTCTACGAGGACGCCGACTGAACGTCCCGTTTGTCTGATCGAAGACAAGGAAGCCCTCCCGCCCGGAAACAGGCCGGAGGGCGTTTTGTTGCCCTGAGGGAAGGGGGATCAGAAGATGTTCGGGACGGTGGCGGAGATGTCGATCTTCTCGAAGTAATACCAGTCCTGGCTGGGGAGGTAGTTCACGCAGTAGATGATGCGGCGGCCGTTCTCCGTGCGTGAGATCGTGCCGTATTTGATTTCGGTGAACTGCCTGAAAAGGTCGGCATCGTCGAACCGGATGGACAGGGAATCCTCCTTGTTCGTCTCCATGGCACCGGCGAACCTGGCTCCGGTGGAGACGAGGATCAGTCCTTCGGCGTCGAGCAGGGTCTTTTCCAGGACGCCGCTTCCGACGTTGCCGTTCGTCTTCAGGTCGCGGATGATCGTGTTCAGGTGCAGGTCGAATCCGGCGACGCCGAGGAAATTGCCGGCGGTGTCCAGCATGGGGACGTTGCAGGAGAGCAGATAGCCCGCGGCGGCGGTGTTGCCGGGGTAGGGCTTGCTCCAGGCGAATTCGCCGCTGCTGTTCTGCGCGGTCTTGTACCAGTGGCGTCCGCGCGGGTCGTAGTTCTGGGCGTAGGCGCCGCTGCCCGGGTACACGATGTACTGTCCGTCCGGGAATCCGAAGAGCAGCAGGTGGAGCGGGATGCCGGTGAGGCGGAGATATTCGTTCTTTTCGGCGTCGGAGGCGTCCGCGAGCTTTTCCGGCAGGCGGTCCCTGAACACGTCCATGACCGGTTCGCGCAGATGCGCGAGGATGTGCAGACGGCGTTTCTCGACTTCGGTCAGTTCGTCCCCGTGGATGGTCTTGTGGGCGAAATGCGAGAAGTCGATCTTGCGGTGGTACACGGAGGAATACAGGAGCGAGGCGGGGTTGTCCTTCGCGTCGGCGCGGAGCGCGGAGACGGGCATCATGCAGCCGGGGGTTATGTCCGCGTCGTCCGGATCGGTCTCGTAGAGGAAGATGAACTCCGAGGTGATGGCGGAGAGGAACTGCGCGTTTCGGGCGATGTTCGTTTCGATGTAGTTGGCGCACGCGGTGGACTGCGTTTGCGCGGAGGCGAGCTGCTGCGCGTAGTTGTGGACGGCGTTGATCTGGCTGACGCGGCGGTAGGCCGTCACGCCGATCGACAGGAGCAGCGTGAGGATGCAGGCGACGGCGAACGCCAGCGAGGCGCGTTTGTGGTGCACGGCGAAGGCGGAGATGCGCCCGAAGAGGCCGTACGGGTTCGCGCTGGTCTCCTCGCCGCCCATGTAGAGGCGGATATCGGAAGCGAGTTCGCGGACGGTCTGGTAGCGTTCATCGCGGTTGTACGCTGTGGCCTTCGCGATGATCGCCTTCAGGTCGGGGTCGATCCTGAAGCCGTATTTGTGGCGGGTCTCGGCGATGCGGCCTTCGCGGATCATGGAGACGACCTCGGCGCTGGTGCGCGCCATGTAGGCTTCGCGGAGCGTGACGACCTCGAACAGGATGAGGCCGAGCGCGTAGATGTCGGCGCGCTGGTCGGTGTGTTCGCCGTGGATGGCTTCGGGCGAGAGGAACCGCGGCGTGCCGGAGATGGTGCTCGGTTTCACCCAGGTGGCGGGATCGTAGCCGGGCTCCTCGATCTGGCGCGCGATGCCCCAGTCCATGATGTACGTCTCGCGGAATTCGCCGATGAGGATGTTTTCCGGCTTGAGGTCGCAGTGCATGATGTTGCGGTTGTGGGCGTAGTCGAGTGCGTCGCAGACGCGGAGCATGACTTCGAGGCGGAACATCAGGGACTTGCGTTCGTCGAACTGGTCGATGCCGACGGTGCGGTACTCGTGGTCGAGCTGTTCCAGATAGTCCTTCAGCGTCTTGCCGTCGACGAGCTTCATCACGAGGTGGAGTCCGTCGTCCTTGTCCGAGTTCAGCGAGTAGATCGGGATGATCGCCGGGTGGCTGAGCTGGGCGGTGACGCGCGCCTCCTGGATGAACTGGCCGCGCGTGAACTGGTCGTCGGGCTGCGATTTGAGCGTCTTGATCGCCACGGGCCGGCGGAGATCCAGGTCAAGCCCCTCGCGGATGATGCCCTGTCCGCCTTCCGCGAAGACCTTTCCGCGCTGGTATTCCTCGTCGATGTCCTCCAGCTTCACGTCCAGTTTGTCGTCGAACCGGACGACGGAGTGGTCCACGTGCGTGAACGTGACGGAGGTGTCCTGTTCGCGGCCGAGGTTTTTCAGCCCGACCTCGATCGAGGTCACGGTATGGACTTTTCCCGATGTCGCGCCCCGGCTCATAGCGGATCGTCTCCTTTCCGTTTCGTGTCGATGCTCCGAAGGAAATCCTTCAGCCTGATCTTTTCCACGTACCATTCGTGCATGGCCGGGACATCCGCGAAGCAGTAGACGAACGGTCCGCCCGGTTCCTTGCGGATGACGGCCCCGTAATCCTTTCCGGCCATCCATTTCATAAGCCATGGATCGGGGTAGAACCCTTTTTCCAGGTTGACCGTCGGAGGCTTGTCCGGGCCGTTGTTGATGCGTTCCAGTTTGATGTCGCCGTCTCTCGCGATGAAATACTGCGACACCATGCCAAGCGGGAGATCGGGGGCTTCGTTCAGGATCTGGTCAAAGTAACGTCCCGAGACCAGGATTGCGGCGACCCCGAGCGGGGTGACCGGCGGCCCCAGGCGGATCGTGACCGGAAGGATGACGCGTTCCGCCCCGGGGACACTGTTTTCCAGCTGGACGGGAAGGTTCCAGGAAGTGGTGGTTTTCAGATAAGCCAATGTCTTGCTGTACCATTCGGTTTTGCGGTTGTCGGGGCCGTCTTTGACCGTGTACGGATAGAAGATCGACGACCCGTTGGTCAGCAGAATCTGGATGCGGTAGATGGGACTGACGTTCTGTGTGAGGCGGTGGATATGTTTGTCCGTGCTTTCCTTGGTGACGTATGCGTTCAGGGGCGCCTGCAGCATGTAGCGGAAGAGCGTCGGCTGAAGCAGTCCGAGGCGGGTGATGTCAGGATTGGTCAAATCCTCGTCGCGGCCGACTTCCATAATGCGGAAGCTGACGGAGTCGCCGTAGCAGGGGGAGTATTCGGTCGGAATCACGGGGGCGCCGTCGGTCAGCGTTTCGCCCGGCTGCGCAAGATATTTCATGCCGGAATTGTCCGGTTTGCCGCGTTCGGAGAGCAGGAATTCGGTCTCGAACTTGATGGATTCGAGCA
>JAFXUM010000216.1 GCA_017524965.1 Lentisphaeria bacterium
CGGAGCGTTTCGCCGGGCAGTCCGACTGCCGCGCCGCTCGGGTTCACGTGCTTCATGACGGCGCACGCGGGCTCCGCGAAATACTTCACGATGTTCAGCGCGCCGGAGATGTCCTCCAGGTTGGTCTGGGAAAGGCCGTTCTTGCCGGTCTTCAGCACTTCGAGGTCCATGAGCGCGCCGTGTTCGTCGGCGGGACGGTAGAACGCCGCGGGCTGGTGCGGGTTGGTGCCGTAGCGGAGGTCGTCCTTCTTGACGTAGCGGCGTCCGCAGACGACGATTTCATCAGGGAAGTCCCCGATATTGGCGGTAAGATAGGTGTTTCTGTCGATCTTTCCAGACATTGTTTAAACTCCGGTTTGAAAGGTTGGAATTTTGTGGTATGTTAATAAAGAAAAAATGCAGTATTCAATTTACATTCATGCGGGCAATATCGCAAATCACATTCGTAAAAAATCTTCGATTTTATTGGGACCTGACCTGAAATGAACGGTATTTTTCTGACACTGGAGGGCGGCGAAGGCTGCGGCAAGACGACCCAGCTCGAACGCGTCGCGGAGGCTCTGCGCGCGTCGTCCGGCCGCGAGATCGTCACGGCGCGTTCCCCCGGCGGCACGGCCGTCGCCGAAAAGATCCGCGACATCCTGAAGAAGCCCGAAACGGGCGAAGACCTGCTCCCGGAAACGGAGCTGATGCTCTTCGGCGCGTGCCACGCCCAGATGTGCGAACACATGATCCGGCCCGCCCTCGCGCGCGGCGCGGTCGTCATCTCCGACCGCTTCACCGACAGCACGCTCGTCTACCAGGGCTGCGCCCGGCGCATCGCGCCGGAGACGGTCGCCCGCGTCAACGATTTCGTCTGCCGCGGGACGCGTCCCGACCTGGTGATTGTGCTGGACATCCCTGTGGAACTCGGGCTGCGGCGCGCCAAAGGACGGGACGCCGGGGCCAAACAGGACGACCGGTTCGACTCCGCTCCGGTGGCGTTCCATACGGCGGTGCGGAACGGCTTCCTCGAGCTCGCGCGGCGCGACCCCGGACGCTTCGCCGTGATCGACGCGTCCCCCTCGGAAGAACAGGTCACACGATCCATTCTGGAGGCGATCCATGCACGACTGGCAATCCTTTGAATCCGCGTATCCGCTCCTCGGCAAGTCGCTCCGCATGGCGAAGAATGCAGGCCGCCTGGGACATTCCCACCTCGTCGTCTCCTCGAACGCCGCCATCCGCAACCGGTTCCCGACCCTGCTCGCGCAGCTCGCGGTCTGCCTGGACCCCCTGCCCGACGGCGCGCCGTGCGGACACTGCGAGACGTGCTCCCTGCTGGAAAACGGCCTTTATCCCGACCTCTTCCTGCTCGCGCCGACCTCGAAGTCGCGCCAGATCGTGATCGGGAAAAGCGAGGACGAGCCGGACACGCTCCGCAATTTCGACTCCATGTTCTACCTCAGCAGCAGCGCGCCCGGCGGCTGGAAGATCGGCGTCATCCAGGAGTGCGACACCATGAACGAGGAGGCGCAGAACGCGTTTCTGAAGACGCTGGAGGAGCCGCCGCGCAACTGCCTCTTCATCCTCACCACGGGGCATCCCGCCTCGCTCCTGCCCACCATCCGCTCGCGCTGCCAGATCCTCTCGCTCACGGACAACGTCTGCAAGTACGACATGGAGACGTTCGCCGCGCTGCCCGACCTGCTCATGAAGCTCACGTTCGCCTCGAAAAACGACCTCGTGGCGGGCGAGGACTGCGCCGCCGGGCTGATCGACGTGCTCGGCTCGCTCGGCAGCATGGCGGAAGCGACCGTGCAGGAACGCTGGGCGGAACGCCTGAAAGCCGCCGAAAACCTCGAATCCGCCGCGGAAAAACTAATCGAAAAGCGCATGGACGGCGAGACCGGCTGCGAATACCTCCGGCTCCGCGAGGAATTCCTCAGCATCCTGCACACCTGGTTCGCGCAGGTCGCGCTCGTCGCCGAGGGGACGCCGCTCGAACTCCTGCCGAATCCCGAGGTCGTCCGCGTGTGGCTGGACGCCGATCCGCGGCCCATGCTTCCCCCGGACGAGGCCGCGCGCATGCTGGGCGAGGCGGAAAACCTCGTCCGCGTGCTGAATACCAACGTCAACGACGAGCTCGCCGTGCGGGCGTTCGCGCTCTCCGTCGCGATCGACACCGGCGTGCAGGGATGAGGTAAACCGCCATGCCCGCCGAGATCAGGGAACGCTACGAGTTCGCGCCCATCGGGCTCCTGCACACCGCCCTGCGCTGGCGGTACGAAGCGCCGCGCCAGGCGGGATTCTCCGAGGCGAAGGCGCGCATCGAGCTCTACCCCGGACGCGGCTTCGAGCAGGCGCTGGAAGACCTCGCCGGATTCGAGCGCGTCTGGGTCGTCTTCATCTTCCACCTGAACGCCACCTGGAAGCCGAAGGTCACGCCGCCGTATGCGCCCGAAAACCGCAAGTACGGCGTCTTCTCCACGCGGTCGCCGCACCGCCCGAACCCGATCGGACTGAGCTGCGTCGAGCTGGAGGGCATCGACGGCCTGAACGTCTACCTGAACCACTGCGACATCCTCGACCGGACCCCGATCCTCGACCTCAAGCCGTACATCCCCGCGGTCGACGCGTTCCCGGAGTCCAAGGCGGGATGGCGCGACGAACTCGTCCTGACCGAGTGGACGCATGAATTTTCGCCCGCCGCACGGGCGCAGATGGACTGGATTATGGCGCGGACCGGGCTCGACCTCGCCAATTTCTGCGCCGTCCAGCTCAAATACGAACCCTTCAACCCCGCCCGAAAGCGCATCGAACGGCTCCCGGACGGCTCCTGGGCGATCCACTGCCGCACCTGGCGCATCGTGTACCGCGCCGACGCGGACGCCCATGTGCTGCATTTCGAATCCGTCGGCTCGAACTACGCCCCGGACGAGCTCGCGCCCGGCGCGCCCGATCCGTATGGGGACAAGGCGTTCCACCGGGCGTTTCTGGAGGTCATGTCATGGAAGTGATCCTCTGCGACATCACCGGGTTCTGCTCGGGCGTGCGCAACGCGCTGAACCGTACCATGGACGAGCTGAAACGGCACGGGGCGCCCGTCTTCATCCTGCACGACCTCGTCCACAACGAATCGGTCGTGAACGACCTGCTGGCGCGCGGCGCGAAGATCGTCGACGAACCCGAGGGACTGCCCCCCGGCGCCACGCTCATCTTCAGCGCGCACGGCGTTTCCGAGGAGGTCGAGGCGCGCGCAAAGGCGCTCCCGCTGAACATCGTCGACGCCACGTGCCCGCTGGTCCGCAAGGTGCAGGAACGCGGCGCGGAACTCTCGAAAACGGGGCACGTCGTGCTGCTCTTCGGCAAGGCGGGACACCGCGAGGTCGAGGGCATCCTCGGGCGCATCCACGGCGAGAAGCATCTCCTCACGAACGAGGAGGACGCACGCGATTTCAAACCGGTCCCCGGCAGGACCTACGCCTGCATCAGCCAGACCACCATGAACAGCGACGTGATCGCGAAGATGACCGCGATCCTGCGCGAGAAGATCCCCGGCCTCGTCGAATCCGCGTCCGTCTGCCGCGCCACGCTCGAACGCCAGAACGCCGTCCGCAAGCTCGCAGCGCAATGCGACCTCGTGCTGGTCGCCGGGTCCGCGCACAGCTCCAACACGCGCCGTCTGTGCGAGATCGCCGATGCCCAGGGCGCGCGCGCTGAACTCGTCTCCGGCCCGGAAGACGTCACGCCGGACCTCCTCCGCGGCGCGAAACGCGTCGGCGTCACCTCCGGCGCGAGCGCACCGGACGACCTTGTGCACGGCATCCTGGACGCGGTAAAGCGCATCGCCGAATCCAAAAAACCTGTGAGGTGAAAGATGAATACACCGATCCCGGAAAACAGTACGAAAACGCCGAAAAGAAAAAACTCGACGCTCAGGAGTTGTCTGGCCGGGTTCGCCGGCATCGGGATCATCCTGTTTCTCTTCTGGTTAATCTTCTTTTTTGTAATCGGACCGGATATCATTCGCAAAAGCATAAACGCGGAAGGCTACCCCTTCTTCAAGGATATGGAATCGTCTCTGCGGGAACATTACGGCGAGGCGGTCGTAATTCGCGATGCTTGGCCCCGGCTTAAGAGAGATGACTTCTTCCATGTCGACATCTCCACGTACGGGGAGGAGGCTCCGCAGCCGATGGAGATCGCCCGGGAGATTTACCAGTTGAAGAAGCAGTCGGAGTTCATGTCGACGGAGGTCCTGATCGTCACGATCAATGGCGACAGGGAAGACCATGGAACCCGGTTCATTTTCCCCGGAAAAAACGGCTATCGCTCCGCCAGCAAGCCGACTTTTTTCTCCGCGGTTTCCCGGCGTCCATGACTTTGAAACACAGTTAGATGAGAACGAATATGCCGA
>JAFXUM010000217.1 GCA_017524965.1 Lentisphaeria bacterium
CTCTCGACCTACACGCGGCGGCGCATGACGCAGGCGGCAAAGGCGCAGGTGGACGAAGTGCTGTATGTGCCGGCGGCGCTGGCGCTGCATCAGCGGCCGGGCGTGCCGGGCATCCGAAGCACGTTCGGCACGGGGACGGAGCTGCTCAACAGCCTGAGATTGATGTTCTCGCGGCTCGCCTGCCACCGCTGCCCGAACGGGCATTACCACCCGCCGACGCTGGCGGTCGCCGCGGAACAGGAGCTGGTCTGCCCGGAATGCGGCGAGAAGTTCTTCCCGCCGGGCGCGGAGGAGCTGGCGTTCAACAGCCAGGGCGCGTGCCGGAAATGCGACGGCACGGGCGTCGTGAACGTGGTGGACGAGTCCACGCTCGTGCCGGACGAATCGCTGACGATCGACGAGGGCGCGGTGCGGCCGTGGCAGACGCTCATGTGGTCGCTGATGAAGGACATCGCGCGCGAGCTCGGCGTGCGGACCGACGTGCCGTTCCGCGAGCTGACGGCGAAGGAGCGCGACATCGTGTTCCACGGCCCCCCGGTCAAACAGCACATGATCTATCAGAACCGCACCAACGGCGCGGCGGGCGAGATGGATTTCACGTATTTCAACGCGACGTACACGGTGGAAAACGCCCTCGCGAAGGTCAAGGACGAAAACGGCATGAAGCGCGTGGAGAAGTTCCTGCGCCAGAGCGTGTGCCCGGAGTGCGGCGGCTCGAGGCTGTCCGACAGGGCGCGCGCTCCGCTCCTGCGCGGCGTTTCCCTCGCCGATGTCTGCCGCATGACGCTCGTCGAGCTCATGGACTGGGTGCGCGGCGTGCCGGGTTCCCTGCCGGAACCGATGCGCCCGATGGCGGAAAGCATCTGCGAGTCGTTTTTCTCCGCCGCGAAACGCCTGATCGACCTCGGCTTGGACTACCTCACGCTCGACCGCGCGGCGTCCACGCTCTCCACGGGCGAACGCCAGCGCATGCAGCTGGCGCGGGCGGTCCGCAACCGGACGACCGGTGTGCTGTACGTGCTGGACGAACCGAGCATCGGGCTGCATCCGGCGAACATCGAGGGGCTGAAAGGCGTGATGCGCGACCTCATCGCGGACGGCAACTCCGTGTTCCTGGTCGACCACGACACGCAGATCCTGTCCGAGGCGGACTACCTCATCGAAATGGGGCCCGGCGCGGGCGCGGACGGCGGCCGCGTGATCGCCGAGGGACCGATCGAAACGGTCAGACAGTCGAAGGAATCGAAGATCGCGCCGTTCCTGACCGGACGCGCGAAGCTGGTCAGGAAAAAAGCCGAGGGCGCGCTGTTCGAAAACGGAAGAATCCACCTCGAAACGAAGCAAATCCACACAGTGAAGCCGTTAAGCGTTGACATCCCAAAGGGGCGGCTCACGGTCGTGACCGGGGTATCCGGATCCGGCAAGACGACGCTCATCCTCGAGAGCCTGATCCCGGCGCTGGAGGCGGCGACGGGGCAGGGGCGTATGCCGGAGCACATCGTGAAAGTCGACCCGGACGGCATCCGCCAAGTCAAGCTCATCGACGCCACGCCCATCGGCATCAACGTGCGTTCGACCGTGGCGACCTACGCGAACGTCCACGACGAACTCCGGAAGATCTTCGCGCGGACGCCCGAGGCGAAAGAACATGGCTTCAAGGCGGGCGATTTCAGCTACAACACAGGAAAACTCCGCTGTCCGGTCTGCGACGGCACGGGCGAGATCGACCTCGACGTGCAGTTCCTGCCGGACGTCGACATCCCGTGTCCCTCGTGCCGCGGGTCGCGCTACGGGAAGGAGGCGGGCGCGGTCCGTCTCGCCGGGAAAAACGGCGGCTCGCGCACGATGCCGGAGCTGATGGACATGGACATCCATTCCGCGCTGGAGTTCTGCAGGGGCATGAAGCTGGTTTACGAGCGGCTGAAAACGCTCGACGACCTCGGGCTGGGCTACCTGACGCTCGGCGAGGAGACGCCGAGCCTGTCCGGCGGCGAGGCTCAGCGCCTGAAGCTCTCCGGCGAGATCGGGCGCGGCCAGGAGGACGCCATGTTCGTCTTCGACGAGCCGACGATCGGGCTGCATCCGCTGGACGTGCAGACGCTGCTCGACGTCTTCCAGAAGCTCATCGACCGCGGCGCGACGGTCGTCGTGATCGAGCACGACCTCGACGTGATCCGCAACGCGGACTATGTGATCGACATGGGGCCGGGCGGCGGCGAGGCGGGCGGCAGGATCGTCGCCTGCGGCACGCCGGACGAGATCCGGCGGTGCAAAGAGAGCCGCACCGGAGGCTTCCTCTGAACATGCGGACCTGCGACCCCGGAGCGTAACTTTAATGGACATTGAGCATTTCTACATCGAAAAGGGAACGGGCGAACCCCTCATCCTGCTTCACGGGAACGGGGCGGATTCCGGTTATTTCAGGGGGCAGATCGACGCGTTCGCCGGGCAGTACCATGTGTACGCGGTCGACACCCGTGGGCACGGACGGACGCCGAGGGGCGGCATGCCGTTCACGATACGGCAGTTCGCGGAAGACCTGCTCGGATTCATGGACGAACATCAAATTGAAAAAGCGCATCTGCTCGGTTTTTCCGACGGCGCGAATATCGCGATGGTGTTCGCCGTGCGGCATCCCGGCCGTGTGAATCGGCTGATCCTGAACGGCGCGAACCTGAACTCGTCCGGCGTGAAACGACGCATTCAGATCCCGATCGAGCTCGGCTACAGGATCGCAAAATGTTTTTCCGGCAAAAGCGACGAGGCAAGACGGAATGCGGAGATGCTCGGACTGATGGTGAACGAGCCGGACGTGACTCCGTCTGAGCTCGCCGGGATCCGGGCGCAGACGCTGGTCATCGCCGGAACGCGCGACATGATCAAAGAAGCGCACACGCGGCTGATCGCGGAAAGCATCCCGGACGCCAGACTCGTTTTCGTGAAGGGGGACCACTTCATCGCGAACCGGAATCCGGCGGAATTCAACCGCGCGGTGCTGGATTTCCTGCAAAGCTGAAGAAAGAGGCCCGTACGGAAAACAGGAGCAGCGTCCGGCTCTATTCCCCGCCCGCCGCCCTGATCGCTCCCAGACAATGGATCCTGACGACCCGGTTGCCGTCGGTCTCCGAAACCGTGCGCAGCAGCTCAATGTAAGGCCGGACGAACTCCGGTCTGCGTTTGCCGAGCACGCGGAATATCTCCGGCGCTTCCATCCGGACCCGGTCGTTGCGGTCGTGCATCAGCTCGGCAAATACGGGCATGCGGTCCCGATACGGGTCCGGTGTATTGGCGGCAATATTCTCCGACGCCCAGATGAAGCTCAGCCTGACCTTCGCCTCTTCATCTCCGGCGAAACGGAACAGGCCGGGCCAGTACGGTTCGACCAGATGAAAGTCGCCCCGTCCGATCCTGCCGAGCGCATTGACCGCGCGTTCGCGCAGAAGAGGCTCCGGGCTGTCGAGAAACGAGGCGACAGAGGGCACACAGCCGCGAATGGAGGCCGGATGCTTCAGCCCCATTTCGCCGAGCAGCCAGAGCGCCTTTGCCCGGATCTTCACGGAACCGGAGGGAAGAAGCGAGGCGACGTACGGAATGTTCTTTTCCCAGTCGCCCCTGTTTTTCGTCAGCGCCCCAAGCTCCCTGTACAGCCCGGATTCGTTCATCGGACCATCCGTTTCGCCGGAAAAACGCGGTTCGAGACCGCTTATTTCTGTTCCAGCTGGGACTTGATGAGCTTTTCGAGCTCGTCCAGACTCTCGCCGGACTCAAAACGCTTCACGACCTTGCCGTCGCGGCCGATGAGGAACTTCGTGAAGTTCCAGCGGATGTCCGCCTTGTTCGTTTCCTCCTTCAGGAACTTGTACAGCGGGATCTGTTTGTCGCCGTTCACGTCGCACTTCGTCATCCGCGGGAACGTGGTGCTGTAGCGCGAGGTGCAGAAGGTGTTGATCTCCTCGTCGGAGCCGGGCGCCTGCCCGCCGAACTGGTTGCAGGGGATGTCGATGAGCTCGAAGCCCTTGTCGTGATATTCCTTGTAGAGCTTTTCGAGGCGTTCGTACTGCGGCGTGAATCCGCAGCGCGTGGCGGTGTTCACCACGAGCACGACCTTGCCCTTGAAATCGGAGGTTTTGACCTCCTTGCCGTCCCAGGATTTGAGCTCGAATCCGTAGAAACCGGATGCCTCCTCCTTTTTGTAGCCGGTGACCATGGAGCCGACCCAGCCGGCGATCTCCTTGTCCGCCTCACGGACGCTCGCGCCGCGGATGGCTTTCGCGGGATAGACAATGATCCCCTTGTGTGCCTCCTGACTCTGGGCGACGGTATGAATATTTTCCGCCGGAAACACTTTTCCCGCCTTCTCCAGCAGAGACTTCGTGTCGCGTTCGCAGTTCTGCATGCCGCCGCTGCCGTAGGTGAAGAACGGGATTACGATCTTTCCCGCGAGTTCGGCGGAGGCGAGGAAGCTCGCCGCCGGCGGCGCGATCGTTCCGAACCAGTTCGGGGAGCCGATGAAGATGACGTCGTACTTCCTGAAATCGACGGGTTCGTTCGCGAGCTCGACACGGACGCCGTCGCGGATCTCCTTCTGCGCCTGCGCCAGACACGCGTTGTAGTCCTTCGGGTAGGCGTTCTTCGGCTTGATCTCGAGCAGTTCGCCGCCGATAACGCCGTCCTTGCCGCCGCCGACCACGCCGCTGTTTACCGCCTTCCGGATCTGTTCGGCGGCATACTTCGTGTTGCCGGACTCGCTCCAGGAAAAATACGCGATCAGGATACGTCCGTCCTCAATGGCGTATCTGGGGAGCGCGTCTTTTTCACCGCTGACAAGGGTGCAGGTGAGGGACGACTCCTGGGCGAACGAGCTGAGCACCGCGAAAGCGGCAAACGTGACGGCGACTAGTTTCTTGAACAACATAATAACCTCCTGTTTTTGTTGAAAACACAGACAGCCCATCAAAACGGAAATGCCTTCCGGCAACATTCCCGAACAGGAGAGAATGCCGTTTTGAAAACGCGTTTCCGCCGGATACGGGGCTTCCGGTCCGGGGGACCTCTGTCGGTTCATTTTCCGAGAGAGAGTCCGGTTGTTGAACAAGAACCGCCTGATGCGATTCTCCGACGCCATAAAAAATAAGCCATTTTTTCGTTTTTGTCAAGGTCGAAAGACGAGAAAAACGGTTATTATTCCGGTATTCCCGGGAGAACCGTCCTGCTTGTACCGGCTGCATCATCCATGCACGATGCAGGAGAGATTGAACGCGGCCGCCGGAAGGCGGCGACCGGGTCCCGTACAACGAATCGCGGGGTCAGCCCGGCAGGGGGATCCTCCCCGCCGGGATCCGCCCGGATGCGAAAAACCGCCGGATTCCAATGGACAGGCGTCCTTGAAGCCGCATAAGTCCTTTTTTTCAGGCTTTCAAAAAAATATGGGACATCTGTGGATTTTTTCGGGAAAAATCATTCGTTTTTAGACGGAGTTGTGCTATATTATACTATTGCAAATTCCCCAACCCAAACAAGGAGCAGCTCGCTATGGGCGGTTTTTTCGGCGTTGTCTCTAACGGTGACTGCGTGGACGACCTCTTCTACGGGGTCGATTACCATTCGCATCTGGGCACGGTCCGCGGCGGTATGGCCGTCACCAATCCCTACGGTTCCATCATCCGTTCCATCCACGATATCTCCAACGAGATGTTCCGGTCCAAGTTCGGGCCCGAACTCGAGATGTTCCGCGGCGCGAAGTGCGGCATCGGCATTATCAGCGACATGGACGACCAGCCGCTGCTGATCGCGTCCCACCTCGGCATGTACAGCATCGTGACGGTCGGCAAGCTCAACAACATCGAGGAGCTGACCCGGCAGGCGATCGAGGAGCACCACATCCACTTCGCCGAGCACAGCAACGGCGAGCACAACCCGACCGAGGTCGTCGCCTCGCTCATCAACACGCAGAAGACCATCGAGGAAGGCATCGCCTACGCCATGCACCGCATCAAGGGCTCCTGCTCCATGCTCGTGATGTCCGGCGGGAAGATCTACGCCGCCCGCGACCGCTACGGACGCACGCCCGTCTCCCTCGCGAAGAAGGACGGCGCGATGGCGGTCGCCATGGAGACCTCCGCCTACCCGAACCTCGACTACGAGTTCGTGCGCGACCTCGGGCCCGCCGAGATCGTGCTGGTCGACGCCGAATCCGCCACGCAGCTCAAGGCGCCCGAGGAGACCATGCAGATCTGCTCGTTCCTCTGGGTCTACTTCGGATACCCCTCCTCCGACTACGAGGGACGCAACACCGAGACCGTGCGCTACGAGAACGGCGCGCGCATCGCCGCCCGCGACGACGTCGAGATCGATTCCGTCTGCGGCGTGCCCGATTCCGGCGTCGCGCACGCCATCGGCTACTCGAACAAGAAGGGCCGCCCCTATCTGCGCGCCCTCGTCAAATACACGCCCACCTGGCTCCGCAGCTTC
>JAFXUM010000218.1 GCA_017524965.1 Lentisphaeria bacterium
CAGCCCGATGCCCCACGTCTATGTGAATGCCGACTGGGCCGGACTCGAAGACGGTGCGACCGTGACGATCGACGAAGAAGCCGGCATCACCGCCGTGATCGGCATCGACGCATTCGCGACCGGAGACCCCGCCGTCGCGAATACGACGGAAGACGGCGTGGTCGAGGTCATCGGCGGTTCTGTCTCGTTCGGCAGCCTCGTCGACAGGGACCTCGTGATCGGCAGGGATGCGACGCTCACCGGAAAGGCGGCGTTCGCGGACGGCGTAAGCATCACGATGAACGGCACGGCGGCGTTCGATACGCAGTTCGCGACCGCGACGGAAGCGCAGTTCACCGGATTCTCCGCAACCGGAGACGGCGGCGCCACGCTGACGGTCCAGGACGGTCATGCCGTGGCTGGATCGTCCTGTCTGCTTGCCACGGACGCCGCGTCCCTGATCGGAAGCGAGGTCGTGTTCGGCGACTTCACCTACACGGTCGGCGGAATCGATTTCCATGTGGACGAGACGGTCGGCAAAAAGGGGCTTTCCTATGCGCTCAATCTCAATGGCGACAGGGAACTCGTGCTTTCGTTCGTGAAAGTGGTCAACGGCCCGGACGACCGCAAGAACGACTGGCTGTACAACAAGAGTCTCGGCGGCCTCAATCCGAACGTCGGCACGTTCCAGGATTCCCTCCTCGCGGACGGCATCTCCGGCATCGCGGTCGACCGGAAGGGCTCGGTCAAGACAAAGATCAACGGCACGACGTACTACAATTTCGTCAGCATGAACGACACCGCCGACTATGCGAAGATCACGCTGGACAGCGCCGCGCGCCTGAGCTTCACGGTTTCGGCGACCGACGCCGCGAAGTTCGTGGTCTACAGCCTCGTCACGGGCACGGACAAGAAGGGCAACACCACCTACACGATGAAAGCGCTTCAGACGACCTCGCTGAAGAAGGACAAGACGACCGGACTTTACGGCGCGACGACGAAGAATCTGCTGCTCGACCTGCCGCAGGACGGCGAGAACAAGGAATACTACATCTCCGTGCAGTCCACGAACAAGAACTCCACGGCGGCGGGCTACAACGTGTCGCTCAACTATGACGCGGAGGCGAAGGACAGCACGCTGTTCTATTCCGACGGCGACGACGGCACGAACAACTGGCTGTACAACAAGAAGGACAAGGAAAACCCGGTCAACACCGCGCTTGCCGGTTCCACGCCGGTCACGGTCAACCGGGACACCGGCAATGTCCAGGTCGACGCCGAGGACACGGTGCATCGCGCCGATGAAGACAACGAGACCGTCTGGACGAATTTCACCGGATTCGGCGACGACACCGACTTCGTGAAGATCGCCCTCGACACGCCGTCGAAACTTAGCTTCGACGTCAAAGCCACGGCGGCCGCGAAGTTCATCGTCTACAGCTTCACGACGGGGCTGGACAAGAAGGGCAACACCACCTACACGCTGAAGGCGCTCCAGACGACCTCGCTCAAGAAGGCGAAGGACGAGACGCTGTTCACCGCGTCGACGAAGAGCCTGCTGCTTGACCTGCCCGCCGAAAACCAGCAGTACTACATCGCGGTCCAGTCCACGAACGCGAAGAAGGGCGACGAAACGTATTACAACGTCTCGCTCGGCGAGCTCGGCGACAACTGCGGATTCTACGTTGACGCCGACGACGGCTGGAACAACTACGTGTACGACAAGAAGAACACGGAAGCGCCGCTGAACCTCGCCGTCTACGGAGCCGATCCCTTCATGATCGGTCCGGAAACCGTCAATGTCCAGGTCGATGCGGAAGGCACGGTCTCCTACGACGACGGCCGGACCGTCTGGAAGAACTTCGCCGGATTCGGCGACGACACCGACTTCGTGCGGATCGGCCTCGTCAATCCCGCCAGCCTGAGTTTCAGCGTGAATGCCACCGCGGTCGCGAAGTTCACGATCTGGAGCCTTACGACGGGCCTGGACAAGAAGGGCAACGTGACCTACACGCTGAAGGCGCTTCAAACGACCACGCTCAAGAAGACGCAGATCCAGGTCAGCCCGACCGAGACGGTCGAGCAGTATACCGCGACGACGAAGAGCCTCCTGCTCGGATTCCCCGCCGACAATCAGGAGTACTTCATCTCCGTCCAGTCCACGAACGCGAAGAAGGGCGATTCCGCCTACTACAACGTCACGCTCGACGAAACGGGCGGCAATCTCTTCTATCTGGACGCCGACAACGGCTGGAACAACTACCTGTACGACAAGAACGCGGCGGAGCCGGTGAACCCGAATCTCGACGAATTCGTTTCCACGGACATCACCAAATCCACCACGGCCGTCCTGCTGGACAAGGATGGCTCCGTTTCCATGTTCACGGGCGAAGGCGAGGAGGAAACCGAGTGGAAGAACTTCGTCGGATTCGGCGACGACACCGATTTCGCGCGGATCCGTATCGGCAACAACACGTCCCAGCTGAGCTTCAGCCTGACGGCGACCGACGCCGCGAAGTTCGTCATCTACAGTTTCACGAAGGTGAACGCCGGAGGCGGCAACTACATCTACTCCATGCAGGCGCTCCAGACGACGACGCTCAAGAAGGCGAAAGGCTCCGACGTGTACTCCGCCGACACCAAGGCGCTCGCGCTCGCGAAAGGCGAATACTACATCGCGATGCAGTCCACGAATGCCGCGAAGGGCACCACCGCGTATTACAATGTGTCGGTGAATCAGGCCATGTCCGGCGGCCTTCCCAAGGCCGCGCCGTCCGCGGCCGCCGAGCTGCCGGACGATCTCTTCGCCGGGCAGTCCTTCGACGCCGTCGCCGATGCCGCGGCGTTCAACGCCGATGCGGCGCTGTTCGACGATATGCGGAATCAGGACCCGCTCCTTGCGTGAGCCCCGTCCGCCTGTCTCCGAAACAGAACAGACACGCCCCCTTTTCCTCACGGAACCGGGGGCGCGTCCTTTTTCCTCTGTCCTTCCGTTTTGCCGCGGAGGCGTCCGGCGGCCGGAAAAACCCCGTTTTTGCATGAAAAATCCTAATCTTCATCAAAAAATCTTTTGCTTTTTTCTGCAATGTACTTGCAATCAGCGAAATCTTTTTGTTGAAACGAACGGTCTCGTGCGAAAAAGTTGCAAAGAACGGCCGAAAAACGCCTGTTTTTCGTCGTTTTTGATGAAAAATGCTTGAAATCCGCCCCTATATATGAAGGGGTCTTTTTTTTTGAGACACCGGCCGCCGGCCGGGAAAGCCCGTGCGAAAAGTCCCTTCGGAGCACATGGACAAAGATGCTTCCCCGGAAGCATGCAACATACAAGGAGATATGATATGAAAAATGCAAGACCCGCCGCCGCGAAAAAAACGATGTTCAGCGCTGCCGCTCCCGAGTTCTGGATCAGGATCACGACAGCCGAGGAATCCCCGGCGGAGTCCGTTCTGGAACCGGCTGCCGTTCCCGCCGAGCCCGCGGCGCGGACCGTCGCCGCACCGCGCCGGAAACCCGTGTTTGTCTCCGGCAAAAAGGCCGTGCTGAAAGTCAGGATCGACGCCCCGGCGTCCGCCGCCGTTCAGACCGCCGCCCCGGAATATTCCGAGGACGAGGAAGACGTTTCCAGCATCGACCTCAACTCGTTCATGCCCGGCGGCAACAAAGACCCGAAGATGGACAAGAAGAACGCGAAGGCCGTGGCGAAACAGGGCATCGTGGTGAAGACCGACTCCATGAAGCTGTATATGAACGAAGTCGGCCAGATCCCGCTGATCTCCCCCGAACAGGAAAAAATCCTGGCGGCCCAGATCCACAGCGGCGACCGCGCCCTGCACGACGAAGCCTGCGCCACGCTGATCAACGCGAACCTGCGTCTGGTCGTGAAGATCGCGCACGACTTCAAGGGGTTCGGCCTCCCGCTCAGCGACCTGATCTCCGAGGGCAACCTCGGCCTGGTGCGCGCGGTCGAGAAATTCGACCCGGCCAAGGGCGCGAAGTTCAGCTCCTACGCGGCCTGGTGGATCAAGCAGTCCATGCGCCGCGCCCTCGCCAACCAGGCGAGCGTGATCCGCATCCCCGTGCAGTCGGCGGGCAAGATCAACAAGATCAAGCTGGCCAACATGAAGCTCACGGAACAGCTCGGCCGCGCCCCCACGGACAACGAACTCGCCGACAACCTCTCCCTCAGCGAACGCACCGTCGCCACGCTCCGTCTCTCCGACCTCAAGACCATCTCCCTGCACGCCCCCATCCAGCAGGGCGAGGACGGCAGTTTCGAGGACGTGATCTCCGACCGGAACGCGATGATGCCGGACCGCATCGTCGGCGACGAGGAATCCGTCCAGCGCCTCTTCGCACTCCTCGGCGAACTCGACGCGCGTGAACGCCAGATCATTCAGCTGCGGTTCGGCCTCGACGGACGCCGTCCGAAGACGCTGGAAGAGGTCAGCCAGATGATCCACCGTACGCGCGAACGCGTCCGCCAGCTTCAGAACCAGGCGCTCGCCAAGCTTCGCGCGAAGCTCGCAGACGAGGTCGACGCCGTGAACTGATGCCGCGAGCGGTGCCGCAGCAGTGCGCCGCTTTCGCGGACGCACGGATCTTTACGGCAAAGAAAAGGCCATCGGACAACTGGATGTCCGGTGGCCTGATTTGTTTTTAAAGGTCTGAATCAGACTCGAGATGTCATTCGACGGGGCTGATCCTGTAGAGACCCGCGGCGTGGCATTTCAGCACCTTGGAGAAGGAATCGTCGAATGTGCCGAGATCCTTCTGCGCCCAGAGGTCGCGGACGCGTGCGCGCTTGCCGATGCCGAGGTCGGAGAAGTTCACGGTGACTTCGCCCTCTTCCTTCGCCTCCGCACCGAACGCCTCGTCGGTGAGGACGAGGAATTCGACCGTGCCGCCCCGGTTCTCCGCGTCGTCGGCGAGGACGCCGCGCGCGGTGACGGTGTTGTAGCCTTCGGGGCGGTCGTAGATGATGACGGAGACGGCGTGCGTGCCGATGCCGTCGATGCGGCGTCCGTCGGAGGTCAGGCCGACGCGGGTGGCGCCCCAGCCCTGCTGGGCACTCTTCCACTTCAGCTCGGTGAGCTTCTTGGAGCCTGCGGGACCGGAGATGACGGGTTCCAGCCAGGCGGCGTGGTCCCAGTTGTTGGTGTCGCCGCCGTCGGTGACCGCGAGCGCGAACGCCTTGGAGCCGCTGATGTCGGCCTTGACCTGTGCTTCGCGTTCGCCGTCGCCGCCGATGCGGATGCTGCGGTATTTCGCCTTCAGGAAGTCGACTTCGCGGCTGCCGGGCGTGGAGGCGTTGAAGAGCGCGACGTACTTGTCCTTGCTGCCGGGGATGTCGGCGGCCCAGACGATGAGGTCGCCCTTGTTCGAGATCTGGCGGTTGTTCGTGCTGTGCTGGTTGACGGCGAGGACTTCCTTGTTCGTGAGGAGCTTCACGGTCCATTCGTCGTTGTCGAACTTGGTCATGTCCGCGCCGAGCATGAGCGGGGAGCGGGCGATGCACCAGAGGGACATGCAGGTGACCTGTTCGTCATGCGTGAACCGGGTGGGGCGGCGGAACTCGATGATGCCGAACGGGAGCATGTCGGCGTCGGGGTACGCGCCCTCGATGCGGTACGGGGTCCACTTGTCGAGGCGGCCGAACATGCCGTAGAGGGGATCCCAGCGGTCCCAGAAGTCGTCGGAGACGCGCCACATGTTGGCGAAGCGGTTCACGTGCGCGCCCTTCGCGACGGGGGTGTCGCCGGGGGAGAGGCTGAAGACGATCGGGCGTCCGGTCTTGTCGATCGCCTTGCGCATCGCCTCGATCTCGAGCTGCTGGACGCGGTCGTAGGGACGGGAGATGTCGTCGACTTTGATGAAGTCGATGCCCCAGGAGGCGTAGAGCTCGAAAACGGAGTCGTAGTATTCCTGCGCGCCGGGCTTGTTCATGTCGACGCCGTACATGTCCGGGTTCCACGCGCAGGTGCTGCGGGTGTTCGCGATGTCCTGGGCGCGGTACTCCGTGCCCTTGACCGGGGTGTTCTGCCGGACCGCCTGCTTCGGAATGCCGCGCATGAGGTGGATGCCGAACTTGAGGCCCTTCGCGTGGACGTAGTCGGCGAGCGGCTTGAAGCCCTTGCCGTCGACGGAGGACGGGAACTTGTTGGGGGCGGGGAGCAGGCGTCCGAATTCGTCCATGGAGAGGACGGCGTCGCGTCTGTAGCCGTGTCCCTGAGAACCACCCTCATACCATTGGATGTCGACCACGAAGTATTCCCAGCCGGCGTCCTTCAGGTATTTTTCCTGCGCGTCGGCCTGGGCGCGGGCGATCTCGTCGGTGATGGTCGTGCCGAAGCAGTCCCAGCTGTTCCAGCCCATCGGCGGTGATTTGGCCCATTCGTGGAAATCCGCGGATGCCGCGGCGGCCGTAGCAAAAATCGCGCTTGCGCAAAGGGTCTTCATCATAGTGGTCATAACTAGCCTTTCTGTGTTGAACTATGCGGTTAAAGACTCGGATTTTCACTATAATATACACGTTTTTTTTGGAAAGCAAATCGTTTTCCGGAAAAAAGAATATACTTTTTGTGCAAAAAAGCCCCGCCTTTGAACAGGCAGGGCTTAATTAACGTTCACCGCAAGCGGTGTCGCGGCAGTGTGCGGCTACGCTCGCACAAGGGGTAGCCGCGAGGATTAAAGATGTTCGGCGGCGGCCGCGGCGAGCGGACTGCGTTCGCTCTTCCTCAGCGTGATGTGTCCGTGGAGGTCGATGCTCTTGAGATGCTCGACGAGGTAGGAGAGGCCGTTGCTGGAGGCGTCCAGATAGGGATTGTCGATCTGGGCGGGGTCGCCGGTGAGGATCATCTTGGAGCCCATTCCGGCGCGGCTGACGATGGTCTTGACCTCGTGCGGCGTCAGGTTCTGCGCCTCGTCCACGATGATGAACTGGTTCGGGATGCTGCGTCCGCGGATGTAGGTGAGGGCTTCGAGTTCGAGCTGATGGTTGCGGCGCATGTCGTCGAGGCGGCGGCGCACGCTCTGCTGGTCCTTCTTGCCGCCGTTCTGCAGGAGGAATTCGAGGTTGTCGTAGATGGGCTGCATCCAGACGGCGAGCTTTTCGTCCTTGCCGCCGGGCATGTAGCCGATGTCCTTGCCCATCGGCACGATCGGACGGCTCACGAGGATGCGCTCGTACAGGTTGTTGTTGATCGCCTGTTCGACGGCGGCGGCGAGCGCGAGGAGGGTCTTGCCGCTGCCCGCCTGTCCGACCAGGGAGACGACCTGGATGTCGGGATCGGTGAGCAGGATCAGCGCCATGCGCTGTTCGAGGCTGCGCGGCGTGATGCCGCCGACGTGTTCGCCCGCGCCGTCCGGGAGGACCTCGATGCGGCCGTGGCGGCACCAGCCGACGGTGGTGTGGTGTTCGTTCGCCGTGTCGGCGAAGATCACGAATTGGTTCGGGTAGACCGTGAGGTCCTTCGGGATCTCGATGAAGCCGTCGCGGTGGAACTGCGTCATGAGGTCGGCGTCGCACGGGAGCGTGAGTACGCCGGAGTAGAGTTCGTCGCTGTTGACCTGCTCGCACTCGAAATCCTCCACGGGGATGCCCAGCGCGTCGGCCTTCAGGCGCAGGTTCAGGTCCTTGGTGATGAAGATCACGGGCTGCTTTTTCTGGTCCATGAGCATCTTCGCCACGTTCAGGATGCGGTTGTCCGGCACCTTCATGTCCGAGCTGTCCGAGAGGCGTCCCTCGCTGATCATGACGCGGAGGCTGCCGCATTTGTCGGGATCCGAAGAATTGTCGAGCGGAACGCCCTCCGCGAGCGAACCTTTCTGACGGAGCGCGTCGATCTGGCGGATCGCCTGACGGGTGTTGCGGCCGAGTTCATCCTGGTTGCGTTTGAACTTGTCCAGCTCTTCGATCACGGTCATGGGGATGACGACCTCGTTGTCCTCAAACGAGTTCAGCGCCTGCGCGCTGTGGAGGATGACGTTCGTATCGAGCACATACGTTTTTTTCATTCGCGGAATCCTTTCTGTTGAACGGGGGACAATAAAAGATTTGTTTCAACATACTGTTTCCCCGAATTGAGGAAAAGTCAAGCCGTTTTCGTGAAAAAACGCGAAAAAATCGTCGAAAAGTGGAGGATGACGGACTGAAAAC
This sequence comes from Lentisphaeria bacterium, assembly GCA_017524965.1. Lineage (GTDB taxonomy): Bacteria > Verrucomicrobiota > Lentisphaeria > Victivallales > UBA1829 > UBA1732. Next base: position 8,135 of record JAFXUM010000218.1, read on the forward strand.
GGGAAATGTAGGGCGCCGCGGGCGTATTTCCGCTGTGATTTGCGCGGCTTTTTGCGCGGATGAAAATGTGCCTGTTTTCAGGCGAAAAGCTCCGCGAATTTCCGGCAGATGCGGCCGGGCGTGACCTCGTTTTCCGCGCGGTCGCAATGCACCTCCGACTGCACGGAGATGAGGCGCGGACATGCGGCGAGCTTCGCGAGGATGGCGCGCCAGTCGACCGTGCCGGACCCGGGCAGGGCGTGGGCGTCGCGGTAGCCGTCGTTGTCGTGCAGATGCGCGGTCACGACGTGCGGCGCGAGCCTGCCGAGCGCGTCCGGATATTCGACCACATGTCCGTCCCAGATCTCCTTCATGACGGCGCAGTAAAGGTCCTGGCGTTTGCCGGGCGCGGGCGCCATGACGTTCGCGTGTCCGGCGTCGTAGCAGCAGCCGAGCGCGGGCGAGTTGAAATGCTCCAGCAGGAACAGCACCTCGTCGGGCGTGTTCGGCGGCTCGAAACTGTTCTCCACTGCGATCACGACGCCGAGCTTTTCGGCGTGGGGGACGAGTTCGTCGAGCGTGCGGAGCGCGGCCTCGCGGAGTTTTGGGACGGGCATGCGGAACCGGTTGTACTGGCCCGCGCCGATGTGGATCGTGTATGTGCGGCATCCGGTCTCCGCGGCGTAGCAGAGCGCGCGTTTGTGCCCCTCGATCATCGGGCCGCGCCGCCCCTCGAACACGCACGAGAGATCCCAGTGCGGGCCGTTCGGCGCGTGCACCTCGAAGAGCTTCATGCCGGCGTCGCGGACCATCTCCAGCAGGTCGAGGTAGAAAACATGGTCCTCGAGGATGCGCTCCATCCATTCCTGCACGATCACGAGGCGGTCCGCGCCGTGGTCGCGGAAATCGGCCATGACGGACCGGTAGAGTTCGCGGGAGAGGAACCGCCAGGGATAGAAGAAGGAAACAGGATGACCGGAGAATTGCATGGGATGAGGTCGCATAAAGATTGTTGTTCGGGGCAGGGGAGATGTAGAAAAAACGGGGCGCCCGCTGTTGGACAGGCGCCCCGGTATGATCCGGAAGGAACGGATTATTTCCGTTTGGCCTTCTTCGCGGCTTTCGCGGCGGCCTCGGACTTGATGGCGGCCTGCGCGGCGGCCAGACGTGCGATGGGCACGCGGTAGGTGCTGCAGGAGACGTAGGAGAGACCGACTTCGTGGCAGAATTCCACGGACTTCGGTTCGCCGCCCTGTTCGCCGCAGATGCCGGCCTTCAGGTTCTTGCGCGTGGCGCGTCCGGCCTCGACAGCGTGACGGATCATCCAGCCGACGCCGTCGCGGTCGATGGTCTGGAAGGGATCGGCGGGGATGATGTCCTTGTCGAGGTATTCGTTGATGAATCCGCCGATGTCGTCGCGGGAGAAGCCGAACGTCATCTGGGTGAGGTCGTTGGTGCCGAAGGAGAAGAATTCGGCTTCCTCGGCCATTCTGCCGGCGAGGATGGCGGCGCGCGGGATCTCAATCATGGTGCCGACCATGTAGTCGAACTTCTTGATCTTGTTCTTCTTTGCGACTTCCGCAGCGACCTGTTCGATGACCTTCTTCTGGTCCTTGAGCTCGTTCGGATCGCAGGTCACGGGGATCATCATCTCGATGTGGCAGGGCTTCTTGTCCTTGAGCATGATCTCGGAGGCGGCCTCGAAGATGGCGCGCGCCTGCATGGCGGTGATCTCGGGATAGGTGACGCCGAGGCGGACGCCGCGGTGACCCATCATCGGGTTGCTTTCCTTCAGGGCGTCGGCGCGCTTCAGGAATTCCGCGTGGGAGATGCCGATGGACTTGGCGAGGTCAAGCTGCTGTTCCTTCGTGTGGGGGACGAACTCGTGCAGCGGCGGATCGAGGAAGCGGATGGTCACCGGGAGGCCTTCCATCGCCTTCATGGTGGCGAGGACGTCCTTCTTGACGTAGGGGAAGAGCTCGTTGAGCGCCTTGACGCGTTCTTCGGGCGTGCTGCTGAGGATCATCTTGCGGAGGGCGAAGAGCGGTTTCTCGTTGCCGCCGTAGAACATGTGCTCGGTACGGAAGAGTCCGATGCCCTCGGCTCCGAACGCGCGTGCCTTGGCGGCGTCTTCGGCGGTGTCGGCATTGGCGCGGACGCCGAGCTTTTTGAATTTGTCGACGAGCTTCATGAATTTCTTGAGCTGTTCGTTTTCGCTGGAGTCGACGGTCTTCAGCGCGCCGGCGTACACATAGCCGCGGGTGCCGTTCAGGCTGAGCATGTCGCCTTCCTTGAACGTCTGCTTGCCGATCTTGAGCGTCTTCTTCACTTCGTCGACCTGGATGTCGGCGGCGCCGACGATGCAGCACTTGCCCCAGCCGCGGCAGACGAGCGCCGCGTGGCTGGTCATGCCGCCGCGGGCGGTCAGGATGCCGGTGGCGGCGCGCATGCCGTCGACGTCTTCCGGATTGGTCTCTTCACGGACCATGATGCAGGGGATTTTCTTCTTGTGGCAGGCCATGGCGTCTTCGGAGTTGAAGACGATCTGACCGACCGCGCCGCCGGGGCCGGCGGGGAGACCCTTCACGAGGATCTTGGCGTTCTTTTCGGCCTCCTGGTCGAGGATCGGATGGAGGAGCTCGTCAAGCTGGGCGGGAGCGACGCGCATGACGGCGGTCTTCTCGTCGATGAGCTTTTCCTTGAGCATGTCCATCGCCATGTTGAGGGCGGCGGTGCCGGTGCGCTTGCCGACGCGGCACTGGAGCATGAAGAGCTGCTTGTCCTGAATAGTGAACTCGATGTCAAGCATGTCGTGGTAGTGGTGCTCGAGCTTGTTGCGGATGCCGACGAGCTCCTTGTAGGTCTTCGGGAGCATCTCCTGCATGGAGGTCAGGTGCTTGTTCTGCTCGTTCTTGGTCTCGTCGTTCAGCGGGAACGGGGTGCGGGTGCCGGCGACGACGTCTTCGCCCTGGGCGTTGATGAGCCATTCGCCGTAGAACTTGTTGTCGCCGGTGGCGGGGTCGCGGGTGAACGCGACGCCGGTGGCGGAGGTGTCGCCCATGTTTCCGAAGACCATGCTCTGGACGTTGACGGCGGTGCCCCAGTCGTCCGGAATGCCCTCGATGCGGCGGTAGGAGACGGCCTTCTTGCCGTTCCAGCTCTTGAAGACGGCGCCGATCGCGCCCTGGAGCTGAAGCATGGGATCGTCGGGGAATTCGCGCTTGAGGACTTTTTTGATGCGGACTTTGAAATCCTTGCAGAGTTTCTTCAGGTCGGCGACGGAGAGGTCGGTGTCGCTCTTGTAGCCTTTCGCCTTCTTCAGGTCGTCGAGCATGGCGTCGAGCTGCTTGCGGATGGCGCATCCCTCGGCGGGCTCGATGCCTTCGGCCTTTTCCATAACGACGTCGGAGTACATCATGATGAGGCGGCGGTAGGCGTCATAGACGAATCGTTCGTTGCCGCCCGTGCGCTTCACGAGGCCGGGGATCGTGCTGGTGGCGAGGCCGACGTTCAGGACGGTTTCCATCATGCCAGGCATGGACTTGCGGGCGCCGGAACGGCAGGAGACGAGCAGCGGATTGTCCTTGTCGCCGTACTTCATCTTCATGACTTTTTCGACCTGTGCGAGAGCAGTCTTGACCTGGGCGTCGAGGCCGGCGGGATTCTTCTGGCCGTTCGCGAAATAATCGACGCAGCATTCGGTGGTGATGGTGAATCCGGCGGGAACGGGGAGACCGAGTTTGGCCATTTCGGCGAGATTGGCGCCTTTGCCGCCGAGCAGTTCATTCATGGAAGCGTCGCCGTCGCTCATGCCTTTTCCGAACAGGTAGACGTACTTTTTCGCGGAAGATTTCTTCATGCGAAATCCTTTCTAGCAGTTGTTTTGCGTTTTTCTAAGCGTGTTTTTTTTGTCGGTTGTGGAAGAATAACCATTTAATATACAGGTTTTTCCTAAAAAATCAAGCAATTTCTTTATAGAAAGTAAAAGAAAGCGCCGGAAAGAGCGTTTTTTCTTTCCCGGAGCTTTTCCGCCGCGGCCGCGGCCGGCTCACAGGAAGCAGATGCGCGTGATGCACTGGTCGAAGTTTTCCTGCCCGCTGAGGATGTCGATCTCAATGCGGAGAAAGAGGAACGGGAGGTCGCGGCGGTCGAGGCGCGGCATGCGTACGGCGTCCTTTTCCGTAGTGAGGATGTACTCGGCTCCGGCGGCCTTGGCGCTGTTCACGAAGTCGATCATCTCCTGCTGGCTGTAGCGGTGATGGTCGGCGAAATGGCGTTCGAGCACGATCTCGCCGCCGTGCTGGATGAGGAACGCGTTGAAGCTGGCGGGATTCGCGATGGCGGAGAGCGAGGCGATCTTCAGCCCCTTGAGCATTTCGAGCGGGAAGCGGACGCCGCGGTCGAATACGTCCTCCAGGTATTTCGGGCGGTGGCAGCACTCGATGATCTCTGCGCGGCGGTTGTGGCGTCGCATGAAGTCCTTCAAGTGGCGCAGACGCGGCGAGGCGTCGGATTTCGTGAGGAAGATGTAGTCTGCGCGGCGGATGTTCTTGATGGGCTCGCGGAGGAGTCCGCGCGGCAGGACGTGGTGGTTCCCGAACGGGCAGGTGGAGTCCACGAGCAGGATGTTCAGGTGCGGGCGCAGTCCGAGGTACTGGAACCCGTCGTCGAGGATGAGCGTGTCGGTGTGATACTCCGCGATCGCGTAGAGGCCGGATTTCACGCGGTCCTTGTCGACCAGCACGACCACGTCTTTCAGGTTGGTCGCGAGCATGTACGGCTCGTCGCCCGCGGAAAGCGAGTTCAAAAGCAGGTTTTTGCCGTCGGAGACGACGCGCGGCGGCACGACGCGGTGGCGCGAGGAGAACCTGCTGCGGAGCTTTTCCAGGAACGACCGCTGGTCGCGGCTGCGGTATCCGCGGCTCAGGACGGCGACGCGGCGCCCTTTCCGGCTCAGCGTCTTCGCGAAGATCTCGACGACCGGGGTCTTGCCCGTGCCGCCGCAGGTGAGGTTGCCGATGCTGACCACCAGACAGCCGATGGAGTGGTCGCGGATCACGCGGTTTCTGTAGAGCCAGAGGCGGAACTGGACGGCCCTGCGGTAGAACCGGGAAGCCATGAACAGAAACCCGTAGGTGACGCGGTCGAACGAGCCGCGCCGTTTTTCCTGGATGATCTCAATGAAATACTGCTCCAGGTTTTCTCCGATTTCGTGAAACGTCATAATCCGAGTCCGGGATCGTCCTGATCGTCCGGGACTTTCTCTTCAGCAGGATTGATGGCTTTTTCCTGAAGCATTTTGAAAAACTCCAGGTCGGCGGGGTATTCCTGCGAGAGGAACATGGTGAGGCGGACGTTGTGAGCTTGCGCGAACATGCGGATCCTGTCGATGAATTCGCCGGAAATGTTGACCGTGGTGAGGACGATGGTGTCGAAGGGCTTTTTCTTGTACAGCTTTTCCAGATCCTTGCTGGTGCCGAGCACGCGGAATCCGTAAACGTTCAGTTTCTGGAGCGAGGGATCCTCGTCCACGATGCCGAGGATGTGGAACGGGCAGGAGAGGTGGCGGCTGCTGTAAAGGTTGTTGATGTACATGCGGCAGCCGAGCCCGCCGCCGTAGATGACGGTGTTGTGCTGGCTGGCTTCCGGCGAGTTCTTCAGGTAATAGGACCGGATCGCGAAGGACTCGAAGAAGTGAAGCAGGAAGCGTTCGGTGATGATGGCGGCGAACGAGAAAGACGTCTGAAGCAGGAAGATGATCACCGTCATGCGTTTGGAAATGCCGGTGAGGACCCAGCCTTTCATCGTGCAGATGTTCAGCAGGATGAAGGAAACGCAGGCGGCCAGAACAAGAAGCTTCATCAGATAATAATAGCGTTCGATGCCTGCGCGGAGCCAGTAGGTGCGGTACACGCCGGAAAGGATCAGGACCAGAAAGTACGGCACGACCAGAATGAGGAACATATAGAAATTATAGGTGCTGCGGATCGGTTTCTGCAGCAGCGCGTAGATCAGGAAAAACGACGCGGACACCATGATGAAGTCGAGCAGCGGATGGATCGCGGTGAGGATAAAGGATTTCCTCGGGAAGCGGACGCCCTGCGCCAGCACGCTCATGGAGGCAAGAAGTTCGATGTTCGCGAGGCGGAGCGTGAAGAAGACGCCGACGATGACGAGCAGGAACGCGAGCGCGGGCATGCTCTTGCCGATGAACGTCAGGGCGATTGCGCCGAGCGAGAAGACGACGGAGATCGCATACATCAGAAGGACGGCGCGGCTGGTCTTGTTGTTGGATTCGCGCAGGAGCCTGTGGTGCAGGTGGTCCTGGTCCGCGTCCATCACGCCGCTTTCGTTATTGATCGCGGATTTCAGTTCGATCCTTCCGGTCGAGTCGATGCCGTTTTCCAGCTCGGTCACGACTTCGGCGTTGTCGAGGTTTTCCTTCAGCATGTGAACGCCGAACCGTCTCACGCTGCGGCGCCAGATGGCCAGGATCACGTCGAAGATCGGCACGCCGATGGCGACGAGCGGCACCAGCAGGGCGGCGACCGTGACGGCGGGGCGCGAACACTGGTCCATGCTCGTCATGGCGAAGAAAAGCCCGAGGAACATGCTGCCGGTATCGCCCATGAAGATGCGCGCCGGGGAGAAATTGAACACCAGGAATCCGAGGCAGGCCCCGCAGAAGGTGAAGAGCAGGATCACCATGGGCAGATTCCCGCCGCTGAGTATGATCCATGCGGCAATGCAGATGGACGAGATGGACGCCAGTCCGGCGGCGAGTCCGTCCAGACCGTCGATCAGGTTGAACGCGTTCACGATGCCGATTGTCCAGCAGACCGTCACGATCAGCGCGAGATAAGGCGGAAGCGTATAGTCGAAGATCGTGCGGATGCCGCCGCCGAGAAAATACAGCGTCGCACCCGCCGCGATGTGGAGCATGAGCTTGATCACGCTCGGCATGTCGAACCGGTCATCGTACAGTCCGGTGAAGAACAGGATGAACGACGCGCCGGCCAGAGCGATCAGGAACTGACCGACATTCTGATCCGCGAGTTTCGAGAAATCGCCTCCGCAGAGTTTTCCGGCATAGAGCAGGATCGAAAACCAGAACGCGAGGATGAACCCGACGCCGCCCGCGCGCGGAACGGGTTTCTTGTGGATGTGTCTGCCCTTCGGAATATCCATGTATCCGAGGTGCGGCAGCACGGTGATGCAGAGGCGCGTCAGGATCAGGGAGACGGCGAACGCCGCCAGCGGATAGATGGAATTCGCGATCAGGTATTTCAGTGTTTGCATAACACGAATTTTTCCTTTATAGTTTGCGCGTGTACGGTTTCCTGCAGCGTCCACAGACGCACGCTCACATCTCACTGAGGATGCGGACCGCGCCCGTGCCCGGCGGACAAAGCGTTCACCCGTTCCCGGACGGAAAGAATAAGCGGAACTCCGGTCCCGGAAGAACTGCAATCAAAAATAATATAATACTTCCTTCCTTCTTTTTCAAGGCGATACTTGATTTTTGGCGTGAAGAGTGGTATATTATTGTGAATATCAAATTCAACTGAAGGACTCTTATGAGACTTGTTCCCAATCTCGTTACTCTTCTTCTGTCGTTCCTTCTGGTCGCGGTTTTCTCCGCATGCGACAGTTCTTCCGAAGGTTCCCGCAAGATCGGCCGTCTTGATGTTGTCTACGGTACCGATCAGTGCACGCTTCCCGGAGAGGATTTCGAGCGCGATGTGCGCGTGGAAGTGCGCGGCGTAACGGGCGACGATTCCCCGGGTTCCGGCAAACAGTCCCTTCTTGCCGGGGAACCCGTGAAATTCGAGCCCGCCGAAGGTTCGGATCTCGAGATCACGCAGCTGTCGGAAGAGACCGACGTCGTAGGCGTCGTCCGCGCAAAGATCAAGGCCGGCCACAAAGTCGGCGACAACTATGTCAAAATCACGCCGCTGAACGATCCCGACAGGTTTGTCCTCGTCCGCATGACCGTGGGCGCGAAGATCGAAAACGCCGAACGGCAGGGCATCACGAACGAGGTCATGGGCGAACCGCTCATGATCAAAGTCGTCGACGCGGACGGCAATCCCGTCGAGAACGCTCCGGTCTTTTTCAGCGTCAAGTCCGCTCCGCGCGGCAAATCCCGTCCGAAAGTCCTCACGCCGGAAGTCCGGACCGACAAAAACGGCCTGGCGCAGACGTTCGTCCGGCTCGGCGGCGAGACGGGCGAATACCATTTCTCGATCGAGGTCGCGGACTCCGCGCACGGCATCTATATCCGCGCGCTTGACGCCCGCATGCTCGGCATCGACATGTTCTCCGTCTGCATGAGCATGGTCGGCGGCATCGCGTTCCTGATCTTCGGCATGCTCCGTCTGAGCCGCGGCCTCCAGAATATCGCGGGCGAAAAAATGCAGCAGGTGCTCCAGTTCTTCTCGAAGAACTCGATCCTGGGCGTGATCGCCGGCGCGTTCGTCACCGCGGTCATCCAGTCCAGCGCGGCCACGACCATCATGGTCCTCGGCTTCATCAACGCCGGCCTGCTGAACCTGGTGCAGGCGATCGGCATCATCTTCGGCGCGAACATCGGCACGACCATGACGGCCCAGCTGATCTCGTTCAACCTGAGCGGCCTCGCGCTGCCCGCCGTCGCCATCGGCTTCGTCCTGATGACGTTCACCAAAAAACGCAACCTGCAGGGCTGGGGCAACGCCGTCTTCGGGTTCGGCATGCTCTTCTTCGGCATGAGCATGATGAGCAACCAGATGAGCATCCTCGGCACGTTCCCGTCGTTCCTCCACCTCTTCTCCCTGATCGACTGCGCCCCGAAGACGCCCGACGGATTCATGCCGCTGCTGCCGATCCTCGGCGCCATCGGGATCGGCATGGTCGCGGTCTTCCTGGTCAGCGCCAGCGCGGCGGTCATCGGCATCATCCTCGCGCTCTCCGCCGCCGGGCTCGTCAATTTCTACACCGCCGTCCCGCTCCTGATCGGCACGAACATCGGCACCACGATCAACGCCTGCCTCGCCTCGATCACCGCCAACCGCGTGGCGAAACAGGCCGCGCTCGCGCACTTCCTGTTCAATTTCTTCGGCGCGGTCCTGATGGTCGTGCTGCTGTACATCCCCGTCGGCGCACACAGGACGCCGTTCTTCCTTTACATCGTGAACGCCATCACGCCGGGCGACGCGTTCGCCGCGGTCCCGCAGAACCTGGAACGCCACATCGCCATGGCGCACACGATCTTCAACGTCCTTACGGTCCTCGCCATCATGCCCATGCTGAAGCCGTTCGCCCACCTCTGCGAAACGATCATCCCCGGCGACAAGACCAAGCCGGTCAGCACGCGCACGCTGGAACCCCTGCTGCTCCGCACGCCCGCCATGGCAATCGAACAGTCCATCATCGAGATCCGCAAGATGGTCGAGCTGTCCTGGAGCATGATCGACCGCGCGGTCAACCATCATTTCCGCGCCGCGCACGTCGACGAGACCGAGTTCGAGCAGCTGGAGGCCGACGAACAGCAGGTCGACAAGATGCAGACCGACATCACGAACTACCTCGTGCAGATCACGCGCCAGCATCTGTCCAATCCGCAGTCCAACCTGATCCCGCTGCTCATGCACTGCACCAACGACGCCGAGCGCATCGCCGACCACACGGCAAACATCATGCGCCTCACGAAACGTCTCTCCAAGGTCGACACCAAGCTTTCCGACGTCGCGCAGGACAACCTCAATTCCCTCTGGGACCTCCTGTCCTCGCAGGCGGAGAACGTCAAGCTCGCGCTTTCGCACAAGCACGACGAAAACGAGGCGGGCATCCGGTCGGCTCTGGAGGGCGAACGCAAGTTGAACAAGCTCGCGCACAAGTACGAGAAGAACATCAAGGCCATGATGGCCGCCGAACAGGCCCGCGATCAGCAGGAAGCCGCGCACGTCGCCAGCGACGCCGAGGCCAACGAACGTGAGATCAACGAACTCGCCAAGCAGTACGAACAGGTCCACGTGGAACGCCGCAACAACGGCCAGTGCGCCGTCGACGCCAACGTGATCTTCATCGAAATGCTCTGGGAGCTTGAACGGATCGGCGACCACCTCGTGAACATCGCCCAGCGCGCCCCCGAAATGCAGAAGTTCTATATCAATATCTAAGATATGGGGATGGTTTCGGTATGAGCGCCGGTCAGTGGTTCAAAAGAAAATGGAGGAACTTCTATCTGAAGATCGTCCGGGAAAAGGCTCCGCCCGAGTACATCGCGCGCGGCTGGAGCATCGGCATGTTCTTCGGATGCCTCATTCCCATCGGCGGCCAGCTCATCTGCTCCATCCCGGCGGCGTTCCTGCTGAAGGGCAGCAAGATCGGCGCCGTCCTCGGCACGTTCATCACGAACCAGGTCACGGTGTTCTTCATCTACCCCGTGCAGTGCTATGCCGGGGCGAAGCTGATCGGGCTTGACCTCTCCTACGGGGACATCAAGCTCAAGCTCAAGGACATCGTGAGCGCGTCGAGCTTTTCCGAATTCGTTTCCGCGACGAAGAGCCTTGCCGGAGACCTGACGGTCGCGTTTTTCGTCGGCGGAGCGATCATGGCTGTGGTCCTCACTCCGATCACGTATGTCGTGGTGAAGAAAATGGTCATCGGCTACCGCATCCAGCTTGAAAAACGCCGCCGGAAACGCCAGGCGATGCTCCGGGCGCGCGTTCAGGCGAAGCATCAGCACGAGGCCGGAACGCGTACCCGTGCGTGAAAACCGGAAAAAAACGGAAAAATCCGCGATCCGCACTTGAAAAATCCGTCCGGCATGCTATTTTAAATACATACTTTTTTTCCGAGCGTGCGTCCCTATCGTCTAGAGGCCTAGGACACCAGGTTTTCATCCTGGTAACACGGGTTCGAATCCCGTTGGGGATGCCATTTTTGTATCCGGATGCCTTGTTCTGGAGAATGCCGTGAAATACTTTGACGTCCATTGCCATGTGTTCCCCGACAGCGTCGCGCCGAAAGTCGTCGCGTCTCTCGAGTCGTACTATCATGAGCCGTGGCGCAGAAAAGGCACGGTCGCCGACCTGCACGAATCCCTCGAAGACGCCCATATCGACAAGGCGGTGTTCCTCGCCTCCGCGACGCGTCCCGACCAGGTGCGGAACCTCAACAACTACCTCGCGTCCCTGCTCGGCCCGAAGGTCATCTGCCTCGGCTCGCTCCACCCCGACTACGCGGACTGCAAAGGCGAGCTCGCGCGCATGAAGGAGATCGGGCTGACCGGCCTGAAATTCCACCCCGATTTCCAGAAGCTCTACATCGACGAGCCGAGGATGATGCGCCTGTACGAGCTGATCCCGCCTGACATGCCCATCCTGTTCCACGTCGGCGACGTCCGCAGCGACTATTCCTCCCCGAAACGCCTCGCGAACGTGCTGGATCATTTTCCGCACCTCAAAAACATCATCGCGGCGCACATGGGCGGCTACAGCGTCTGGGACGAATCCTGGAAGCACCTCGTCGGGCGCGACGTCTGGTTCGACACCTCCAGCACGTTTTTCCGCCTGCCGCCGCACGAGGTCACGCGCATGATCCTCGCGCATGGCGTCGACCGCGTCCTCTGGGCGACGGACTATCCCGCGCTGTCCCACCGCGACGGCATCGCCGAGGCGCGCACGCTGGACCTCACGGAAGCCCAGTTCGAGCAGATCTTCTACAGGAACGCGGAACGCCTGTTCGGTGTGACGCTCTGAGGCGGGGCAGGGGGGATCCGGCATGGAGATTCAGACGCTGTCAAGAGGCAGACGCCTTCTGCTGCTCTACTGCTCCTTTTTCCGCATCACCGCGCTCGTGGTCGGCGGCGGCCTCGCCATGCTGCCCGTCATCGAGGAGATTTTCGTCGTCAAGCGCAAACTCCTGACGCGCGAGGAGCTGCTGGATATGACCGCGCTCACGCAGACGGTCCCCGGCATCATCGCGATCAATTCCGCCGTGTACATCGGCATGAAGGTCGCGGGCGTGCCGGGCGCGATCGCCGCCGCGCTGGGAGCCGTCACGCCGCCCTTCACGGTCATCCTCGTCATCGCCTCGCTCTTCCCGCACCTCGACCCGAAAAACCGTTATCTGCTCGGCGTGTTCGCCGGGATCCGCGCCGCCGTGACGGGCATGATCCTCGTCACCGGATGCCGGATGTTCCGCCGGACCGTGAAGAGCCGTCTGGAATGCGCCGTGGTGCTGGTCTTCTTCGTGCTCGCGATCATGAAGGTGAGTCCCGCGCTGCTGATCCTCGCCGCCGTGCCGTTCGGCTGGTGCTATATCTGGTGGCAGACGCGCCGTCTGGCGCGGGCGGAACAGGCGAATGGAGAGTCTTCGAAAGTCTCCGCCGAATCCGCCTCCGAATCCCGCAGGAATGAGGAGGACGGCAAATGCTGAACCACTGCATCGTCCTCTTCTTCCAGTTCTGCAAGTTCTCCGTGCTGTGCTTCGGCGGCGGCTACATGCTGATCCCGCTGCTCACGGCGGAATACGTCGACACGGAACAGGTCCTCACGATGAGCGAATTCGGCAACCTGTGCTCCGTGGCGCAGGTCACGCCGGGCCCGGTCGGCCTGAACACCGCGACCTACGTCGGGTACGTGAACGAAGGGTTCTTCGGTGCGCTCGCCGCCTCGCTGGGACTGATCGTGCCGACGGTCCTGATCGGGTGCTCCGCGGCGGCTGGCATCAACCGCTGGAAGGACACGTTCCTCGTGAAAGGCATGCTGAAGGGGACGCGCCTGGCGGCGGTGGCGCTCATCATGTTCGCCGTGACCATCTTCCTCGGGATGTCGGTCTTCACGCAGACGATCCCGTGGGAGGCGTTCGGCGCGCTGTTCAAGCTCGAATGCCCCGTCCTGCCCGAAGGGTTCCGCGTTTCCCCGGCGGGCGTCCTGATCTGCGGCGCGACGATCGCGCTGATGCTGAAGACGAAGGTGCCGACCACGGCGCTCCTGCTCGGTTCGGCCGCCGCGGGCGCGCTCCTTTCCGCCTGGTTCTGACGGACCGGACCGCCGGAATACGCGGGAAAACGCGAAAAAGGCTGAAAGAAATTCTGAAAATCATTTGAAAAAAGAGGGAAGAGGCTGTATATTAATTGACTTTTATATCGCATTGAGTCACGCGCAGTGCGGTAAGCGAACAAAGCGTGAGCGTCGAACGACGCAGTCGAACCCACTGGTAAAGACAAAGGAAAAACCGTTATGGTAAAGATCAGACTG
>JAFXUM010000219.1 GCA_017524965.1 Lentisphaeria bacterium
AGGGACGCCAACGACGCCTCGGAAAAGATCGTCCTCTACGTCTCGCGCATCGAGGCGCCCGGCAAAAACCACGCGAACCTGATCCGCGCCTGGGAGCTTCTTCCGCCGGAGATCACGAAGGAGTACAGGCTTCTGCTGGCCGGATCCGACTGGTCCGGGGCGGAGGAGGTGCACCGTCAGGCCGAGGCGTCCCCTTGCGCCGGGTCCATTGAGTTCGGCGGTTTCGTTTCCAGCGAACGCCTCATCGACCTTTACAAGCATGCGTCGCTGTATGTGTTTCCGTCGTTTTTCGAGGGGTTCGGGCTGTCGCTGATCGAGGCGATGGCCTGCGGACTCGTCTGTGCCTGTTCCAATAACTCCTCGCTCGGCGAGATCGCCGCGGACGCCGCGCTCACGTTCGACCCGGCGAAACCGGAGGAGATCGCCGAAGCCATCCGGCGCGGTCTGACCGATGCGCCGCTCCGGGCGGAACTCCGCCGGAAGGGACTGCTGCGTGCGGCGGAGTTCGACTGGGGCAAACACGCCTCGAAACTTGCCGGGCGGTTTCAGGGGTTCGCCGAGGTCTTCGGGATCCGGTTTCTCACCGGCACGATGGACCAGGCGCTGGACACGATCGACGCCATGCTGAAGACGCCCCGTCCCGACAGGCAGCCTTATTTCTGCGCGTTCGCCAACGCCGACTGCCTGAACATCGCCTACAAAAACGCCCGTTACGCGGAGATCCTGAACGGGGCGGACGCGGTCTGGGCGGACGGCGTCGGCATCGCCGTCAGCGCCCGGTTCATGCACACTCCGGTCCGCGGCAACGTCAACGGCACCGACATGCTGCCGCTGCTGTGCCGCCGGGGCTGGTCCCTCTACCTCTTCGGGGCGGCTCCGGGCGTGGCGGAAAAGGCGCGCGAACGCTTGCTCGCGGAATTCCCCATGGCGAAGATCGCCGGCGTCGACCACGGGTTCTGCAAAACGCCCGAAGAGGAATCCGCCGTGATCGCCCGGATCAACGCCGCGAGGCCCGACATCCTGCTGGTGGCGATGGGCGTGCCGAAGCAGGAGGAATGGATCGTTTCGCACCGCGCGCAGCTGAACTGCGGACTCGCTGTCGGCGTCGGCGGCCTGTTCGACTTCGCGTCCGGCAGGATCCCGCGCGCCCCGATGTGGATGCGCAAGCTCAGGATCGAATGGACCTACCGTCTCTACAATGAACCGGTGCGCCTGTTCCGCCGCTACGTGATCGGCAATCCGCTCTTCATCTGGCGCGTCGTCCTGCACGGTTCCCGGCCCCGGCACAGGAGAGAAGACCATGATTGACCTCAGACAATTACTCGCACCCTTGAAAAAAGACTGGAAATGCACGGCTCTTTTCGCCGTCGCGTTCGCGTTCGCCTGCTGGCAGTCCGCACTTCAGATCCGCTCGGAATGGGGCGGCGCGGCGGCATTGCTGATCCTGCTGGCGTGCCTGCTCTACCAGGCGCTGAAAGTCTCTGCGGGCACGCTCAAGAAAGGCGGATTCCCGTGGAACAAGCTCCTGGCCTGGCCGCCCGTCCTGATCGCGTTCGCGCTGCTCTTTCTGCCGTGGTCGAATCCCGACGCGCCGGGATTCAAGTTCGGCGCGTGGTTCTTCCTCATGCTCGGCGCGGTGTGTTTCTTCTGCGGCGTCCGGGCGATGCTGTACGGCACCGTGCCGCTGCTCGGATGTTTCCTCGCGGCACCGTTCCGCGAATCCATCGTGCTGTACCTGAGCTACCCCTTCCGCATGGTCTCGACCGTGCTTTCGGTCGGGTTCCTCCAGCTCTTCGGGATGAACATCGAAAACGACAATACGACGATCCGGGTCGAGGGGCTTGACATCGCCATCACGGACGCCTGCAGCGGCATTCAGCAGTTCGAGGCGATGATCCTCGTGGCGTTCTGGCTGGTGATGATCTGGAAACGGCCGTTCGTCTGGCGCTGCGTCCATTACGCGTTCCTGATCCCGTCCATCATCCTCGCAAACGCCGTCCGCATCGTCCTGACGGTCGTCCTCTACAAAACGGTCGGACAGGTCGTGCTGAACAACACCTGGCACGAGGGGCTCGGCTACGCGCAGGTCGTCCTCACGGTCGCGCTGTTCTTCCTCGTCGGGAGTCTCCTGCCGGAAGACGGGGACAACGCGTCCCCCGGGAAAAAAGCCCCCGGAAAAAGCGAAGAGAAAAAGACCCCGGAGAAGGAGAGTGAAAAACATGGACAAGCCTGATTCGAACGCACCTGGCACCGGCCCCGCCCCGGAGACCGCCTCTGTCTCCCGTTTGCCCCGGCTCCGCTTCGCGGGGGCCTTCCTGGCCGGGATCCCGTTCTTCTGCACCCTGCCGTACACGGTTCATTCCTGGCGGTCGTCCCCGATGGACCGCATGAACTGGATCTTTGTTCTCGCGTTCCTGCTGGTCGCGGCATGCGGCGTGCCCTCGGCCGCGGATTCCGTGAAACAGCGCAGATACGACTGGTTTGCGCTGCTGGCGGCCGCGGCGGCGGCGGTCCTGTATGCGGCCGGGATCATGAAGCAGATTTACATGATCAGGATTCTTGCCGGGACGTGGTTCTGGTGG
>JAFXUM010000220.1 GCA_017524965.1 Lentisphaeria bacterium
CATCGTCCTCACGAAGGACAAACAGCCGAGCGAAGAGCTGAAGAAGGAGATTCAGGACTACGTGAAGAAGAACACCGCGCCGTACAAATATCCGCGCAAGATCGACTTCCTCACCGAACTCCCGAAGACCGTCAGCGGCAAAATCCGCCGTTCCGCCCTCCGCCAGCTCGGCGACCAGCCCGTGCAGAAGTAAATTCGAGCTTCCGCAAGCTCAAATCCCAGATAATACGAAAGCCTGCCCCGCGACGAACGGGACAGGCTTTTTCCTTGTCGACGTTTCCTGCTCAAGAATAAAAAAAACGAAAAAAATGAAAAGAGGTGTTAGATTTTGATTCAAAGCTCCGGTATATACTATATGGACAACTTGTGATGCATGCCGCATCACATGCTTTTCAAAAATAACACTGGGCTTCCAATCAATCCAAATCGGGACACGGAATCATGACAGGAACTTTTTTTCAGAACACGGGAGTCTCGTCTTCGGCGTTGCCGTGTCTGCTTGTCGGCACCGTTCCGTCCGTTCCTGATCTGAAAAGCAAGCAGGCAAGCAAGCAAGCAAGACTTTATTATTTAATAAAGTCTCACTTCAACCGGACAAAACGCTTCCGGCTTCCTTTTCTTCCCCATTTTCGATTCATACCCGCTTCCGCATCTGTCCTGATGCGGCGGCGGCTTTTTGTTGTCCTTCTCTGCTTTTTGCGATCCGATTCCGCAAACAGATACCTAACCTCAGTTCCATGCCATTTGGAACTGTCAACACACAATTTCCAACATAAGGAGAAAAGCAATGGCAATCAAGAATGGCAATACGGGCGGACGTGGCTCGAATTCAAACGCCCTGGGCGATGCAGCCGAGGAATGCCTCAAAAAGATGTTCAGCAAAGACCCGAAACAGAGGAAACAAGGTTATATCGGGTGTTTAATCATCATTATTGTTCTTGGAATCATCATGTATATGATCTCACACTGATCGACCTTTTTTCATTAGTTTTTACAGGAAACTCGTTCCTGTAGAAATAAAACCGCCGCAGTCAATAAAACAAAAACTGCGGCAGACAACAAAACAACAGGGGAATGATTCCCCGGAAAGGATTGACACTATGTCAATACAAAAATGCCCGAACTGTGGACACAACCAACCCTCTGGCGTCAGGAAATGCAATGTCTGTGGATTTATGTGTTGCAACAATTGTGTTGGCGGCGTTATTAATTGCCCGAAATGCGGGTCTTATCAATCTCTAAAGAGAATGGATTAAGTCATCCGCATCGGAGCCGCTGGTCTTTTCCGTCCGGCGGTTCCGGCTTCCAAAAACACACTGAAAACAACAAAGCGCAAAACACCCCATTCAAAGAAAGAATGAATGAACATGTCTTATGGCATTCTCTCCGAAATCTTCGTCTGCTATACCAAAATTTCCCGATCTGAATACGCCAAAGCAATTAGAAACGTTTTTGAATCTAAAAGGGAAAGGGCATAGGGCATTTTACCATTATACAAACAGAGGCGCGCTGAAAGGGATGATCTCCAGTCAGAAGCTGTATCTTTCACGTGCCGACACGCTGAACGATTCTCTGGAGGGAAACGGCTCAAAAACGGAAAAAACAAAAAACGTCTACATCGCCAGCTTTGCTTTTCGCGAACCGGAAAGCATTGCAATGTGGTCTATGTACGCTTTTCCATATCAGGAGGGCGTCCGTCTGAAGCTTTCAGGTGCCGCAATGAATCAGGTCGTCCGTCAATTCAACCAATCCCCTATAATCTATTCTACGGAAAACGGTATGGAGATTCCGGGATGCGGTAAAGCCGAATTGTCGATTATGGACGTTGTTTACGCTCACAGAGGATATTTTGCTTATAATGATGATAAAAATATAAATGATATGTTTTTTGACAAGGTGAAAAAAAGTCTATCAAACAATACGCTTCTCAGATGGTGTATCAAACACGACATCTGGATTGCAGAACGTGAAGTCCGCTTGATCTTGACAATAAAACGAAAAAATGCAATTCCTAACAAAAAAGTTGCCATTGATTTTTCCGACGCATTGAAGTCGTTTGAGATAATGTACGGTCCCTGTGTGAGTGAGATGGAGGTTGAGCCTGTCGTGAAAGGAAATGCCTCGGTCCGCATAAGCGATTATTGGAACAAGACGTATTTCAGATCCTGTCCGGGGTGTGAGAACCGGACGGAAATCTGCCGGGAACGAAATAATCTCATATGCCAGGCAAGTAATTCCGGCGTGAAATCCATCACGATTATGATATCCTAATTCTCCAGGAGAAAACCTATGGGACAAGTCCTCAAAGTCTACGACAACGGCAATTGCAACGGGATTCCGTACGCGACAATGGAAATTGATGGAACCATGTGCAAATTCTATCCGAACGGAAACTGCAACGGCATCCACATCTGGTCGATGAGAAAGACCGGAAGATACTGCGAAGTCTACAGCCAGCCGGGACTGAACGGCATCCCGTACAACTATTTCGAATACTCGGACAACGGCGTGGAGTTCTACCCGAACGGCAATGGAAACGGGATCCCCGTTTACTATTTCAGTTTCCGCAGGGACAATGCCGTGGAGTTCTACCCGAACGGAAACGGCAACGGAATCCCCGAACAGTATTTTGAAAAGCGGGGTCGGATGGTCGTGTATTACCCGAACGGGAACGGAAACGGAATCCCGACCTGCGCCATCGACGGCGCGAACGACATCCGGGACGTCATCGAACTGGTATTCTACCTTTTCATCCCACAGGGGCGCGAACGGCGAGGTCTTTGGAATTGAACTTTGCCTTGCATCTTTGCAGAAATACGAAAGCCTGCCCCGCGACGAACGGGACAGGCTTTTTCCGCAGTTTGATTTGTTTGTTTATATGGTATATCTAATGACCTGAAAAAGGATTATTTAGAGTTAACATTCAAATCATTTTGATTCTTGTTGATATATAATTTTACAAACAAAAGACCGTTTTTGTATTTCGTATTGTCAGAAGCATCTATCTCTGAAATTAGCCCTTTTCCATAATGATTGCCGCACTTAATATAAAAGAAACACTGTATCTTCATCCCTTCTTTGTACGAAAATATGAGCTCCTTTGTGGCATATTTGCCTTCCGGCGCCTGGGTGAGCCAGGTTATATCCATCTTGTCCGGCCCCGTTGTGTCCGCCGGAATGAACCCATCGTCAGGATCGGAGGAAACGAAACGCAAGCAGAAGGTTTTGGGAAGAAGCTTCTTATATTTTCCGTGTTCTTGCAATATGATTTCTCCCTGGTTGTCACGCTCGAAATCAAGACGAAGATATTTTTTAAGTGGAATTGCTTCTCCCAACTTCAGTTCCTTTCTATTCAGCTTTCCATCTGCAATTTCAGAAAGGTCGAAAACTGTCAGGAGCTGCCGCTCTTCATCATATTCAAGATGGGCGTGCCCTTTCACTAATGCAGCCAAAGTCCCGATTTCCCTCAGCTTGATATGGCAGTTTTCCTGAATCGCCGACAGTGGACTATTTGCTTCTTTAGATGTGTAAAACGTTATATGTTCTATGCGATAGCCGGGTTTATAAAACGATATGGAAACACTCGTGTAGCGGCTTTTCTTTATCGTAAAACTGCCGTTTATTGTTCTAGTTTCCCTTATATGTTCAGAATCGAGACCAAAATCTTTGGGACGGTTGAATTCAAGTCTTAATGTAACATCTTCCAGTTCCCGGTTGTTCATGTCCGTCACTTTTCCAACGAGATGAATCCTGGTATCTATTATTTCTTCATTAAACATTATTTCCATCATGATGAGAAGAAAAATCCCGGCTCCCAAAATGATGATAATAACGAGACCCTTAATTAGATTTTTACGATCGTTTGAATCTGTCATTTTGGTCCTCCAGGATTGCGATTATCAATCTGTAATGTATGATGAATCCAAAGAAAACACTGTCCAATGGACGATTACTCCATATTTCCCGGTTTGTCCTCGCACTCGCCGCGGCAGCCGAAGGGGATATGCACGGAGGGGGTGAACTCCTTTGCGGCTTCGAGGTGGGGGGACCACTGGTCGTCAAAGTAGATGTGGGGGCGGAGCTGCTTCAGGATGCGGCTTTTGTTCATGCCGCCGAGCGTGAAGGTCTGGTCGACGGTGATGTTCCATTCGCGGAGCGTGGTGGCGAGCCGCCATTGCGCCGGGCCGTTTCGCGCGGTGACGATGGCGGTGCGGAGGAACCTGTGGTACTTCGGGTCGGCGCTGCGGCGGTCCTCCTCCATGGTGTGCAGGCGGCCGAGCTTGGCGAAGAGGTCGGCGAGGGGGCCGGGCCCGAGCGGGACGCGCGCCTGGTTGGACTCGGATTTCCAGAACTTGTCGATGCCGCCGTCCTGGAAGACCTGTTCCGCGCTGTCGTCGGCGAGCACGCCGTCGAAGTCGAACGCCACGCGGAGCTCGTCGTCGCTTTCGTCGTCGTTGAGCTTGCTGTCCAGCACGTAGCCCGCGGCGAACCCTCGGCGGATCGCCTCGCGCACGTCGGATTCGTTGCCGGAGAGGAAGAGCGAGACGTTGTAGGCGTCGATGTAGTCGACGGGGTGTCCGTCTGTGAGGAACGCCGAGCGCGTGATGTCGAGTCCGTAATGGTCGATGCAGCGGAGCACGCGGTTTCCGGTGTCGGGGTCGTTGTGGCTGAGGAGAACGACCTCGACGGGCTTGGTCTCGGGGAAGAGGTCGTTGAACTTGAGGAAGCGGCGGATGAACGGGAACGCGATGCCGGGCTCGAGGATGCAGTCCTCGTGGTCGCGCTGGTACTGGCGGTAGGCGGAAAGGCCCTTGCTGCGGTAGATCTCGTCGGCGACGTCCAGGCGGAAGAGCGCGCTGGACGCGACCGCGATCACGAGCTTGTCTTCGATGGGGAACGCCATGGGTCAGATGCCTCCTTTGCGGATGTAGTCGAACGCGCCGGGGATGCGCGTCAGCAGGTCGTCGGCGATGACGCCGCGTCCGGCGAACGGTGCGTCCAGCTCGCCGAGCATGCCGTGCACGAAGACGCCGTTTTTCGCCGCCGTGAAGAGGGAATTCGAGGCGGGCGCGAGCGCGGCGACGATGCCGGAGAGGATGTCGCCGCTGCCGGCGGTCGCGAGCACGGGCGATCCGCTCAGATTGAGCGAGTAGAGGCCGTTCGGGGACATCACGACGGTGCGGACGCCCTTCAGGACCACGTGGAGCGCGGTGAACTTCGCGAGCGCTTCGGCGCGTTCGACGCGGCCGCGTCCGGAGTTCAGGCCGAGCGCCGCCTCCAGGCGCTTCATCTCGCCCTCGTGCGGCGTAATGACCGTGGCGGTGCCGAGTTCATGCAGGAGGTCGGGATGCTTCGCGATCAGGTTCAGCGCATCGGCGTCGAGGAGCAGCGGACACTGCGCGGACGCCATGAGTTTCCGCAGGAACGGCACGGTCTCCTCGGCGGTGTTCATGCCCATGCCGGCGGCGACCGATGAGACGTTCGGCGGCAGGTCCAGCGCCCCGGCGGACTTCGCCGAAAAAACGCCGTTTCCGTCGTCGGGGAGACGCTTCACGATGAGCGCCTTCGGCGGGGCGCAGACGATCTCCATGGAGGCGGGGACGTACACGGTCACGAGCCCGGCGCCCGCCCGGAGCGCGGCCTCGGCGGCCAGGAACGGCGCGGACGGGTAATCGCGGCTGCCGCCGATCACCGCCACATGGCCGCGTTTCTGCTTGTAGGTGTCGAACTCGACCGGGTGCAGGCTCAGGGCGCGGCGGACGTCCGCCAGCCCGGTGCACGGCACGATTCGCATGACCGAAGCGTCCGGCAGGTCGTCCGGCAGGCCGATGTCCACGACGCGGATGCGTCCGCAGAGCTCGGGTCCGCGTCCGGTCAGCATCCCGGTCTTCGGGAACCCGAACGTGACGGTGACGTCCGCGCGCACGGCCGCGCCGCCGCGCACTTCGCCGTCGTCGGCGTCGAGCCCGGACGGCAGATCGGCGGCGATGACCGGGAGGTTCAGGTAGTTCACGAGGTTGATCCAGTGGAGCCAGGGTTCCTTCAGCGTGCCGCTGAACCCGGTGCCGAGGAGGGCGTCGATCACGACGGCGCCTTTGAGGTCGGCGGCGTGGAGCTCCGCGGCGCGTTCGATGCCGTCCGGGAGCTGCGACCAGGCGCGGAGGGCGTCGCCTTTGAACTCCGACGCCGGGCAGGTGTGGAAGATCTTCACGCGGCATCCGCGCTCGAACAGCGCTTTCGCGGCGACGAAGCCGTCGCCCGCGTTGTTGCCCTTGCCCGCGAGGACCGCGAAGAACGCGCCGCAGTCGCGGAACGCCTCGGCTTCCATGGCGAGCGCTTCGCCGGCTATGGTCATCATGACCCACGAATCGACAAGCCCCTGCTGGATCGCTGCGGCTTCGACGGAACGCATGTGTGTACCGGAAATGGCTTTCATGGCGCGGCCTCCTGTGCGGCGTCTCCGGCGGAAATCGCCGGGGCGCCCGTATGTTTTTGCGGAAATAATCCGTTTTTGATTTGTCTTAATTGGGTTTACGGTGTAAATTTACTACATCTTTTTTCTTTTTCAACATGTATTAAGAGGTTTTCACCCTTTTTTATGGCCATTTTCGAAGAAAAACAACCCGCGGTCCGCTGGACCGTGCTGCTGATCGCCGCGGTGTTCCTCGTTTCCTTCCCGCTCGTGCAGATCGGGATGAACGAGCTGTACTCCACGGAAGGCGAGTACGCGGCGGCGGCGCTCGAGTTCACCGGGGCGAACACGCTGGTGACCGTGCACGGCACGCTGCCGGATTCGGTGTTCCCGCTGTACCCGGCGATGGTGCGTCTGCTGCTGAACTGCGGCCTGCCGCTCGAATTTTCCCTGCGGTTCATGTCGCTGCTGCCGCTGGCGCTGCTGGCGCTGCTGACGGGCCTGATCTGCGGGCGTTCGGCTGACAGGCAGGCGGGCGCGGCGGCGGCCGTCATCGTGCTGACCACGATCCTGGCGGGGTCGAAAGCGCCGGAGGGCTATCCGCAGATGCTGTCCGTGCTGATCGTGTACGGCGGGTGGATGCTGTGGTTCTACCTCGGGTTCGTCCGGTCGAACTGGAACGCCGCCTGGCTGTCGGTCGGGGTGTTCGGCGGGCTGGCGTTCTACTCCAACGGCCTCACGGCGGTGATCTATTTCCTCGTGCCGCTGGCGTTCCAGCAGAGACCGTTCACCGTGTGGACGAAGCTCCGCAAGCCGGGTCTTCCGGCGGCGATCCTGCTCGGAGCGGTCTTTTTCTTCGCGTGGCTGACGCCGATCCAGAACTTCCTGGCGGCAAATCCCGAGCTCCCGCACGAAGCGCCGCATTTCCGCCTCCTGACGTACTTCAAGGACATCGCGGTCCGCCCGTTCGACGCCGCGTTCCGGTTCTTCCCGTGGACGCTGATGCTGTGGGCGCCCTTCTGCCCGGCGCTGATCGCGATCGAACGCAATCCCCTGCTCATCAAGTACCACCGGATCCTGTTCGTGGTGCTCGGGCTGCTGATCTGGTTCAATCCGCAGACCAAGCCGCGCGATTTCTTCTATCTGCTGCCGGTCGCGTCCGCCCTGGCGGCGTTCAACTACTGGATCCTCGTGCGCCGCTATGCCGGAAAGTTCTTCGGCATCTTCACGGTCCTGGCGGTGCTGGCGCTCGCGGCGGGCGCGGTCGCCGCGGCATACATGGTCCTGCCGCAGGACGTGTTCGCGAAGTTCGCGTTCGGCGTCGATCTCCCGCCTGAAAAACCGGTCTTCTCCCTGCTGATGAAATCCGAGGTCGCGCTGTCGGTCACGGCCGCAATCGCGGCGGTCCTGCTCATCCGCCTGCGGCGTCCCGTCTGGATGACCTATCTTTTCGTGTTCGCGTCGTTCATGCTGCTCTTCTGGGCCGTGGTGAATCCGGTCCGGACCGCGGGCGAGGAGAAAAAGGCGCTCGCGGACGACATTCTGGCGGCGCTGAAAAAAGACGCCGCCGCGCCGACCGGGACTGAACAGGATGCGATACCGGAGAAAAGCCATCTGCCGGAGACGCTGTACAAGGACCCGGCGATCATGGGGCTGTATTCCGAGGGCTGCTACATCGGGATCCCGGTCCGCACGCTCGCACAGGACAAAATACCCGAGGACGTCAATCCGGCCTACGTGCTGACGGCTGACGTGCCCTCGCACCATACGCGCACCTGGACCCGCCTCTACGACCGCGAGTACAGGCATGAACATCTGTATATCTACAAAGGCGTGAAGAAGGAGCTAACCGATGACGACGACTACGACTATGACTACGAATGAGGCGAAACCATTCCTGGCGGCCGCCTCGAAACAGGAGATCGCCGCGGCGCTGAAAGCCGCCGGACAGCCCGGATACCGCGCCGACCAGGTCTACGACTGGATCGTGAAGAAATGGATCGTCGATCCCGCGCTCATGACCAATCTCTCCGCGTCCGCGAAGGAGGCGCTTTCCGCGGCCTTCCTGTGCCCGTCCGTGGCGATCGAGGCGGAATACCCCGCCGACGACGGGTCCGCGAAGTACCTGCTGCGGCTCCACGACGGCGAGGCCGTCGAATGCGCGCGCATCCCGGCCGAGGACGGACGCATGACGTTCTGCCTCAGCTCGCAAGTCGGCTGCCCCGTCTCCTGCGTGTTCTGCTCCAGCGGCGAATCCGGCCTCACGCGCAACCTCGCCGCGGGCGAGATCATCGAACAGTATTTCCTGCTCTGCCGCAAGCT
Organism: Lentisphaeria bacterium; assembly: GCA_017524965.1. GTDB lineage: Bacteria > Verrucomicrobiota > Lentisphaeria > Victivallales > UBA1829 > UBA1732. Next base: position 8,735 of record JAFXUM010000220.1, read on the forward strand.
CGGGCAGGCCCCGGACAACGTGGTCATGATGGGCATCGGCGAGCCGCTCCTGAACTTCGACAACCTCGTCGCCGCGCTGAACGTGATCACGAACCCGGACGGCGTCGCGCTGGCCCAGCGCCGCGTCACCATCTCCACCAGCGGCTGGACGCCCGGCATCAAGGCGCTGACCGCGCTGCGCAAGCAGTGGAATCTGGCGCTCTCGCTCCACGCCCCGGACGACAAGACGCGCGCGATGCTCATCCCCACGAAATTCCGCCGCGACATCCGCGAGATCCTCGCCGCCTGTCAGGAACACCGCGAGGCCACGGGCCGTCTGCTCACCATCGAATACGTCCTCCTCGCGGGCATCAACGATTCGCCCGAGATGGGACGCAAGTTCGCGCGGCTCGCCGCCGACGCCGGCGCGAAAGTCAACCTCATCCCGTACAACAAGGCGCGCGGCGCGTTCGAGCGTCCCTCGCGCGAGGCCGTCAAACGCTTCGAAAACGCCCTGAAGACCTTGCATGTGCCCGTGACCGTCCGCGTCGAAAAGGGCGCTTCCGCCACGGCCGCATGCGGCCAGCTCCGCGCGAACTCGAAGAAATCCGCCGCGGGCAAGGCCGTCACGCTGTTCGCCGCCGTCCTGACGCTCCTCGCCGCGACCTCCTGTTTCTCCTCGGAACCGAAGGAGCTTTCCGCGCACCAGCGCGAGCTCATGGCGCAGATCTACAGCCCGGAGGAGGACCTCGCTCCGCTCTACGAGGCGCTGTCCTGCACGGATCCGAATTTCATCGACCCGGAGACCGGACGCACTCCGCTCATGACGGCCGTCGCGCTCTCCGACGCCCCGCGCGTCTCCGCGCTTCTGGCGTCCGGGGCCGATCCCGACGCGAAGGACACGAACGGCATCCGCGCAATCCACTACGCCGCGGGCGAACCCGACCCGGCGATCCTGCGCACGCTCATCGTCGGCGGCGCGGACGTCAACGCGAAAGGCCGCACCGGCAAGACGCCCGTCATGGAGGCCGCCCGCCTCGGGATGATCCAGAACGTGAAGATCCTCGCCGACGCGGGCGCGGACCTCGACGCGCGCGACGACCTCGACCGCAACGTGGTCATGTTCGGCGCGATGGCGAAACAGTCCTCGCTCGACATCGTGAAATGCCTGCTCGAAAACGGCGCGCCGGACTTCACGTTCACGAGCAAGGGCGACACGCCGCTCTTCCTCGCCATCGACCACGGCAACTCCGACACCGCGCTGTATCTCCTCAGACGCATTGAGGAATTCGCCGGAAACCAGGGCATCCACGCCGGGCCGGTCGACATCGAATACACCGTCTTCAACCGCTACAACGAAGCCACGGCCATCGGCCTCGCCGCCATGCGGCACGCCATCTACGCAAACGACATGAAGGTCGTGCAGGCGCTGGTCGAACGCAAACTGCCGCTGAATTCGAGCGTGAACCGCGTCTACAGGGTCATGAAGCGCACCAACATCGAGGGCTTCCACGAACTCCTCGCCCGCAACGGCGTCATCGAAGACGGCAAGAAGCCGCTCTTCTGGGCCGCAGAGACCGACAACGTGCCGATCATGAAATACCTCGTGGAACACGGCGCAGATCCCCACGAGATCGACCACGCGGGAAACCGCCCCATCGCCTACGCGCGCAGACGGGAAGCCGTGGATTATCTGCAGACAGCCATGAAACAATGAGCACGGGAAGCGTCAAAACCCGGTACATGATCCTCCGAAAGACGCCGTTCCGCGACACCAGCCTCGTGGTCGCCGGGATCAGCGCGGACCACGGACGCCTCGATTTCGTGCTGAAGGGCGCGCGCGCCATCGGCAGAAAACAGTTCCCCACCGCCGACGTCTTCCGCGAGTTCCTCCTCGAATTCCGTCCCGCCCGCCGCGCGGAATCCATGCCGGCGCTCGTTTCCATGGACCTGACCGCCTCGCACGACGGCATCGCGCAGTCCATGGACTGCTACCTCGCGGCGTGTTCGTTCGCCGCCGAAACGCTCCGCCGCGCGCAGCCCATGCTCGAAATGCCGCTGACCTGGCAGGCGTTCTCCGTGATGCTCACGCGCATGGAGCGCACGCTCTCGCCGAAGATCCCGCTCATGCTCGCGCGCCTCGCCGTCCTCCGCGAACACGGCATGCTCTCCGACGCCGTGCCGTACCCGGACCTGCTCGCGCCGCTTTTCCGGTGCGCCGTCGACGCCGACGGGCCGTGGCCGGAAATCGACGAAACCGCGTTGAACCGCATCGACGGCTGGGTGGAAACACGTTGCCGCATGCTCGGGATTTAGCCGAGTTTTCGGCGAAAAAAGAGGTTTTTTCCCGGAAAAAAATGGAAAAAAACGGAAAAACGTGTAGATTCGGCGAAAAAGAGACGTTCTTACCTATGCGCCTTTCCCACCGGTACATCAATTACATTTTGACAATTGATGCGGGGCGTTGAATCGGCGGGAAAGACGTCCTTCGACAGAAACGGGCATCGGCCCGATGAAATAACCGCGAACAACATATAACACAAGCAAATTCAAGGAGGCAGCTATGAACAGAATTCTTACATTCGCAGTCGCCGGAATCCTTTTCACCGGCATCGGAACAGCGGAAATCGCAAATGCTCAGGCGGCGTTCGGACCGCAGCAGCCCGGATTATTCCAGCCCGGACCGCAGGCAGGCCGTCAGGGCGGCTTCGGATTCGGCATGATACCGCAGCAGGGCGGACGCCAGGGATTCGGGTTCGGATTCGGCGCGGCTCCCCAGGGCGGACGTCAGCAGGCCGGACGCGGCACACAACAGCGCGGCGGTCAGCAGCGCGGATTCGGTTTCGGCGCGGCTCCGCAGGGCAATCGTCAGCAGGCCGGACGCGGCAATCAGCGCGGCGCACAGCAGCGCGGCGGGTTCGGGTTCGGCGCGGCTCCGCAGGGCGGACGTCAAGGTTTCGGATTCGGTTTCGGAATGGGTTTCTTACAGCCCCGTGGACAGCAGGCCGGGCCGCAGGCTCAGCCCCGTGGTCCGCAGGCCGGACCGTTCGCAGGGCCGCAGGCTCAGCCCCGTGGTCCGCAGGCCGGACCCCGTGCGCAGGCACGCGGTCCCCGGGCCAACAGGCGGTAACATCAAAGGGTTGTTTCGGGCCCTTACTCCGAAAAAACTCCCGGTTCCCAGCAAGGCCGGGAGTTTTTTGTTTGACTTTCCGGCAAAAGGGGTTATAGTAACACAAAAGACTTTGCAATACCTTTTTCCGAACAAAGGATTTCCGTCATGGCCCCGCAGGATACTGAAGAAACAAATCCCCTCGATCCGGCTCTCACGGAGCACCGCGCCCGCCTGATTTCGCTTGCCCGGCTCAATCTGAATCCCGTGCTGGCCCGGCGGATTTCGCCGGAAGATGTGGTGCAGGAAACGCTGGCCGCGGCGTGCCGCAAGACCGATTTCATGCGGAGCCGCCCGGACATCCCGGTGTACTGCAAACTGCGGACGATCCTCCTGCAGACCATCACGGACCTGGAACGAAAGCATCTGCGAAGCACGAAACGCGACGCCTACCGCGAACTGGAAATCGACGGCGACGGGGACGTTTCCTCGCCGGGGCTGAACTGGAACATGTTCGCCGACACCGTGACCGGGCCGCTGACGCAGCTCGCCCGTCAGGACCGCTACGAGCTTCTGCGGAAGACGATGGAGGCCCTGCCGGAACACGACCGCGAGATCCTGGAGCTGCGGCATTTCGACGGCATGAGCAACGCGGAGTGCGCGGAGGCACTGCATCTGACGCAGAAGGCGGCGAGCATCCGTTATGTCCGCGCGCTGGAGCACCTGAAGAAACAACTGATCGAATTTACCGAGTTCCGCCCGTGAACGACGACACCACATTCGAAGACCTGATCGAAGCGTATCTGGAGATGTTCCGGGGCGGGACGGCTCCGGAGATCGCCGATTTCGCGCACCTCCACCCGGAATACGCGGACCGTCTGGCGGAGCTTCTGCCGCTGATGGTGAAGATGGAGAACTGCGCCGCCGATACGCGCCGGGACCATGCCGTCTCCGGCGGAGAATTCCCCGACCTGAGCGGATCGGATTACCGTCTGATCCGGAAGATCGGCGCGGGCGGCATGGGCGAGGTCTTCGAGGCCATGCAGATCTCGCTGGACCGGAAAGTCGCCGTGAAGGTGCTGTCGCCGTCGCTGACGTCCGACCCGGCGCAGCGGGAACAGTTCGAGAACGAGGCGCGCGTGATCGCGATGCTCCACCATCCGAACATCGTGAAGATCTATAACGCGGGCGTCAGCGCCGACCGCTGCTACTACGCCATGGAGCTGATCAACGGCACCGGGCTGAACCATTATGAAATGAACGCCCCGCGCGAGATCGCGCGTCTGGGGCTTCAAGCCGCCCGCGCGCTCGCCTACGCCCACCGGTGCGGCGTCCTGCACTGCGACGTGAAGCCCGCGAACATGCTGCTGGACACGCAGGGCGAGCTCCACATCGGCGACTTCGGACTGGCGTTCGTGCTGAAGGACGCAGTCGGAAAGCCGGGCAGATCGGGGATGCGGAGCGGGACCCTGCGCTACATGGCGCCCGAACGCCTCGGACACGGCATCAAGTCGTTCGCCGGGGACCAGTACGCGTTCGGCGTGACGCTCTACGAACTCATCACGCATGCCCCGGTCCTGCCGGAACAGAACCCGCAGAAACTGATCGACCGCATCCGCTCCGGCCCCCTACCCCCGCTTCAGTGCGCCGAACCGGACCTCGCCGCGATCGTCAACCGCTGCATCGCCTTCGATCCGTCGGCGCGGTATCCGGGCATGGCGGAAGTCGCGGCGGACCTGGAGCATTTCCTCCGGCACGAACCGGTCTCCGCGGCGGACACGTCGGCGTTCCGGCGGTTCCGGCTGTGGTCGAAACGCAAGCCCGCGGTGGCGGCGCTGAGTCTGCTGGCTTTGACCGCGATCGCCGCGTTCGCGGCCGCCGTGACGGTCGGCTATATCCGCACCAATTCCGCGCTGAAACTGGCCGAAAAAAACGCCGCCGCCGCGAACGCCGCGCTGTCCGACATCTTCGCCCACATCGAACACCGCACGCCGACTTCGAGCGGCAGCGAACTGCTTTCCCGCCTCATGCCGTATTATCAGGACATCGCCGAACAGCGCAATCTGCCGCAGTCGGAGATCGCGGACATGAACCTGCTGATCGGAACGGCAGCCATGCGCTCCGGCAACTATCCGCTCGCCGAAAACGCGTTCCGGCGCGCAGGCGAACTCCGGACCGACGCCGTCACGCTGAATCTGCTCGCCGCGGCGCTCCGGCAGCAGGGGAAGACCATGCAGGCGGACCAGCTGTCGCGTCAGGTCATCGCGGATTATCCGCATTCCTGCGAGGCGGTCGCCGCCTATCAGTCGCTCGGAGAATACGACGCGGCGTTCGATCTGGTGCGTTCGCTCCTTCAGGACGAACCGGAAAATCCCGACTATCTCTACCAGTACGTCCTGCTGCTGGAGACGCAGCCCGGTCTCGCGGCGTCCGGCCCGGTCGCGGGCATCGACCCGGATCCGCCGGGGATCCTCGGCAGACTGGCGAAACAGTACCCCGACCGCATGGAATTCTCCCTGGCGCTCGTCGACCTGACGAGCCGTCGGCTGAACACGCTGACGCGGTTCGCACAGGAGGACAGGCAGTCGCTCGAACAGGCGCTGGCTCTGGCCGACCGCCTGCTGGCTTGGTATCCGAATACGCCGGAAGTCGCCTCGGCCGCGGTCGAACTTTACACTGCCTACATCGCACGGCTGCGCCGGAGCGGCGACCAGGCCGCCGTGCGAAGCGAATCGGCGCGCCTTCAGGGCATGCTGGAGATCCTGTACCGCGGCCCGGATTCCCCGGACGAGGTGAAGGAACCCCTGCTCGAAATGCAGCTGGAACAGCTGGAGCAGATGAACCAGCCCCCGCGGAATCAGGCCGGAACGGTCCTGGAACTCGCCGCGAAAATCCGGGACGAACTGAACGACTACCACGGGGACAGACTGGCGGAATTCCGGACGGAACTGGCCGCGCTTGAGGCGAAGCTTCCGGCCGCGGCCCGGCCGGGCACGGGACGTCAGCCCGTCCAGCCCGGACGCCAGCCCGCCGTTCAGCCGGGACGCCAGCCGGGCAGACAGAATCCGCTTCAGCAGCAGCCGAGGACCGCGTGGACGCGGACTCCGGGCGGCGGCGGTTCGGCGGGGACTGTCCCGCAGGCCGGCAGAGGCGGACGCGGCGGAAACCTCTTCATGCCGCCCGCCGGAGGCATGATGCGCCCGTTCGCGCCGAACAACCGTTCGACGTTCGGACGCAGAGAGCAGACGCAGGGCGGATCCCGTCCGGAACGCGCCGGGCGTAACGACGGTCAGAATCCCGCCGGACGAAACGGCGCGGACGGCGGACGAAACGACGGTCAGAATCCCGCCGGACGCGACAATGCGGGAAATGAGCGTAACGCTACTGAAAGCGGACGCAATTAAGCCGGGAAACAAAACTCCGTCCGGCCCCGGAAACGGATGAAAACGGGGTCAGTGTTCGATCGTGGAGAGCAGATACCGGGCGGCGTTGGCCGTGGCGTTCTCCGAACCGGGCGCGAGCATCCGCCTCAGTTCCTCCATGTCGCGTTCGACCTCGGCCCTGCGGGAACCGCCGGGCAGGATGCGCTCCATGGCGTCGGCCAGGACGGCGGGACGAACCTGGAACTGGAGAAATTCCTCGAACGACTTCTTGTTGAGGATGATGTCGACCATCGTGAAGGCGTTGCGGAAAAGTTTCCGGATGACCAGGATCGCGAGGATGAACGTGATGTAGTTGAGCCGGTATGCCACCACGAGCGGCAGCCCGGCGATGGCGCATTCGACCGTGACGGTCCCCGACGCGGCAAGCCCCGCGGTGCACACCTGGACGGCGCGCGGCGTATCGCCGCATTTGACCTCAAGCTTGACGTCGGTCATCTCGGGGTGCTTCCGCATGAAATCGTCGACCCCGGCCATGACGTCCCGGTAGGTCTTCTCGCGCGGCAGGGAGATCGTGAAATACAGTTCGGGATGCCGCTGATGCAGGATCAGCACCGTCTTCAGGAAAGGCACGAGCAGGCGGGACGTCTCGCTGCCGCGGCTGCCCGGCAGGATCAGGATGTGGTTCGGGTCGCGCTTCAGCGACGGATCGGTGCGCTCGCGGATGATCTCGATGAGCGGATGCCCGCCGAAATGCGTCTCGAGGCCGGAACCGGCCCAGACCTCCTCCTCGAACGGGAAGATCACGATGAGTTTGCGGCAGTATTTCGCGATGCGCGGGATGTTGGATTTGCGCCACACCCACACCTGGGGACTGACGAACCAGACGACCGGAATGCCGAGCTTCCAGAGCTGTTTCGCGAGGCGGATGTTGAATCCCGGATTGTCGATCACCATGACGACGTCCGGGCGCTCCTTCTTCGCGAGCTCGATGCAATCGAAGAAGATGCGGATGAACGTGCCGATCTTCTCCAGAACTTCGATGACCCCGACCACGCCCAGCTCGGAGGAATCCACGAAGATGTCCACGCCCGCCTCGCGCATGCGGGGACCGCCCATGCCGCGAACGGTCGCGCCGGGGCACTGTTTCATCACTTCCCGCGCGATGCGTGCGCCGTACAGGTCGCCGGACGATTCGCCGGACATGATCCAGATGAGCGGTTTTTCCTGACTCATAACAAAAAACTCCCGAGATGCGAGAAATTATTTCTTGCGGCGTTTCTTCTTCGGCGGGGTGTAGTTGCTCCCGCGCATGCGGAATCCGCCCATGCCGCCCATCCCTCCGAAGCCGCCCATGCCGCCCATCCCTCCGAAGCCGCCCATGCCGCCCATGCCGCCGCCGAAGCCGCCGCGCATGCCGCCGGCCATCCGGTCGAGCAGGCTGTTGTTCTTCATGACTTTCTTCATGAGGAGGAACTGCTTGATGAGCTGGGAGACTTCCTCGACGGGGCGTCCGGAGCCCTTCGCGATGCGTTTGCGCCGGGACATGTCGATCTGCTCGGCGTTGGCGCGTTCGTATTTGGTCATGGAGAGGATGATCGCCTCCATGCCCGCGAACTTCGAGGGCGCGAGCTCGGCGATGCCGGAGAGCTTGTCGCCGCCGGGCAGGAATTTCAGGATGGCTTCGAGGCCGCCGAGGCGCGTCATCTGGCGCAGCTGGCCCAGGAAGTCGTCGAAGTCGAACGTGTTCTTGCGGATCTTCTCCTCGAACTTCGCCGCTTCCTCCTGGTCGATCTTCTCCACGGCGCGTTCGACCAGCGACACCACGTCGCCCATGCCGAGGATGCGGGACGCCATGCGGTCCGGGTGGAAGACGTCGAGGTCCTCCATCTTTTCGCCGGACCCCGTGAACTTGACGGGGCAGCCGGTGACCTTGCGGATGGAGAGGGCCGCGCCGCCGCGCGCGTCGCCGTCGAGCTTGGTAAGCACGATGCCGGTGATGTGGAGCGCGTCGTTGAAGTGGCGCGCCACGGAGACGGCCTGTTGACCGAGGGCGGCGTCCGCCACGAGCAGGATCTCGCCCGCCTGCGTCACACTGGACACCATCACGAGCTCCTGCACCATCGCGGTGTCGATCTGGAGACGGCCCGCGGTGTCGATGATCAGGAAGTCGGCGTTGTCGGAACGTGCACGTTCGAGCGCACGGAGCGCGATGCCGGGGACGTCCCCGACGCCTTCCTCCGCGTAGACCGGGACGCCGATCTCGCCGCCGAGCACCTTCAGCTGGTCGATGGCGGCGGGACGGTACACGTCGCAGGCCGCAAGAAGGACCTTTTTGCCTTTGTTTTTTAGGTGCAGCGCGAGCTTGGCGCTGGTGGTCGTCTTGCCGGAGCCGTGCAGACCGACCATGAGGATGATGTTCGGATGCGCTCCTGTGTTGAGTTCCGCCTCGGCGGAGCCCATAAGTTCGACGAGCTTGTCGTGTACGATCTTGACCGCCTGCTGTCCGGGCGTGACGCTCTTCACGACGGCTTCGCCGAGGCACGCCTGCCGGACCTCGGAAACGAACTCGTCGGCGATCTCGATATTGACGTCGGCGTCGATCAGAGCGTCGCGGACGTCCTGCATGGATTCGGCGATATTGGATTCGGAAATGGTCGTCTGGCCGCGGAGTTTGCGGAAGACTTCCTGGAACTTGTCGGAAAGATTTTCAAACATTTTACGGTCTCTTGCGCTTTGAAAAAATACATGCGGTGCTATATTATAGCATAAGAATCAGAAAATTCTAATCCGAACCCGAAAAAACACCCTTTTTTTATTGAAATCATGCAGGAACGCACCATCAGAACCGTCGCCGGACCGGAACTCGAAGGCGTCCGTCTGGACCATTTCCTAACGGGGCGGTTCACCTACCAGTCCCGGACCGGATGGCAGTCGGTCATCCGCGAGGGACGGATCGCGGTCAACGGCATCCGGGTGCGCGCCTCGCGCCGCCTCCACGCGGGCGACGTGATCACGTTCGACGTGCGGGGGATCGCTGAGCCGGAGGTCGACCCGTCGTACTCGGTCGTGCTGGACCGCCCCGGTTTTCTGGTGGTGTCGAAATCGGGCTGCCTGCCGGTCCATCCGTCGGGCTGTTATTTCCGGAACACGCTGCTGATGCTGATGAGGGAACAGTACGGCGAGCTGTTCGTCGTGAACAGACTGGACCGGGAGACGTCCGGGCTGGTCGTGCTCGCGAAAGATGCGGCGACGGCGGGCGTTCTGAGCGGACTTTTCGCGTCGCGCCAGGTGGAGAAAACGTACCTCGCAGCCGTGTTCGGCGCGTTCCCGGCGGGCATGGTTGAAAAAAACGGCTGGCTGTCGTCCGATCCAGCGTCCCCGGTGCGGAAAAAACGGCGGTTCACGGAGACCGATCCGGGCACGGAGGACGCCGAACCGTGCGCCACGGAGTTCACCTGTCTGAAGACCTGCGGAGATTACAGCCTCGTTGAATGCCGCCCTCACACGGGGCGTCTGCACCAGATCCGTGCCACGCTCCATTCCTGCGGATTCCCGCTCGTCGGCGACAAGCTCTACGGCCCGGACGACACGGTCTTCCTGCGGTTCACGGAGGACGCCATGACGGACGCCGACCGCGCGGCGCTGGTCCTGCCGACGCAGGCGCTCCACGCATGGCGGCTGTACTTCACCGTCCCGGGCACGGGCGAAACGGTCCGATGCGAAAGCGCGCCGCCTGACGCGATGCTGAAGCTTTTCGGGCCGGATGCGGACGGCATTTTGGCGGAACGCGCTTGACAAAACGCATTTTTCGCAGTATATTGTATGGAATGACTTTATTGCAAGAACACGCACCGTGTTTTTCACGAACCAACCCCGAAAGGAAACGGAAATGATCCGGCGGATGATCCTGACATTAGCCTGCGCCGCGCTTGCCGCGACGACCGTTTCCTGCGGCTATTTCCAGGCGAAGCACCAGCGCGACAAACTCGCGGACGTCCGGGTCGGCATGACGAAGGACCAGGTCGCCGGGATCGCCGGGGACCCGCTCGGCAAGGAGCTGTACGCCACGGACAACTACTGGTTCTACTACACCAGTCCGAAATGGTACGACGGTATGATCACCCAGGACGAATGCACGCCGTTTTTCTTCGACGACGACGGCGTTCTGCAGGGCTGGGGCAACCGCTATTTCCGCGAGAAGGGCATCATGTCCGTCTGGACACAGAAATCCATCAACAGCGCAATCTGGTTTTTCTAACCATCCCGAAAGCATACGCATGCACCAGCAAACCGTCGTAATCCGCAACAAAGCCGGCATCCACTGCCGCCCGTCCAGCGTCATCATGTTCACCGCCGAACCCTATGCGGCCACGCATGAGATCCTGATCACCGGCCCCCGGGGCGCATCCAGGCTCACCAGCATCCTCGATCTGCTCACCATGGGGCTTCAGAAAGGCGAGGAGGTCACGATCGCCGTGACCGGGGAAAAAGAGGAAGAGCTCTGCAACAAACTCGCGGAACTCTTCGAGACCGAATTCGACTTCACCTGACAACCGTCTGTCCGGCCGGAAAACAGCCTTTCGCACTTTCTGAACAAGCTGTGACCGCCGGGACCGGAGGAGAACCGTTTTTATGAACATCATCGTGATCGGAGCGGGCGAACTGGGACGTCTTCTGGCGTCCGCGCTCAGCGAGGAGGACCACGACGTCGTGGTCGTGGACAGCGACGCGGACGAGCTCGCACGGATTGCCGACAAGTTCGACGCCATGACCGTCGCGGGAAGCTGTTCCAGCGTCAGCACAATGAAGCAGGCCGGAGCGGAAACGGCGGACGCCGTGCTGGCCGTGAGCGGCGACGAGGCCGCGAACATCCTCGCATGCCAGATCGCGAACAAGCTCGGCGTGAAGCATACCGTCTGCCGCCTGTACAGCAACGACTGTTTCTCCGAGGACGACGGCATCAGCCCGGCGACCTACGGTCTCTGGCGCACCTTCTCCTCGCCCGAGGAATCCGCCGAAAAGATCCTGGCGGTCCTCGCCAACCCGATCACGCTCGAATCCATCACCTTCACCCGGCCGGACGCCGCCATGCTCGTACTCGAGATCACGCGTTCCAGCGTCCTGCAGGGCGTCCGCATCCGCGACATCCCCGGCCCGGAACTTCTCCGCAAGATCCGCTTCGCCGCGCTCGTCCGCGACCGCCAGCTGCTGATCCCGCACGGCGACACCCTGCTGATCCCCGGCGACCGCGTGTACGTGGCGGGCCGCAAGGAGGACATCGACGCGTTCGTGGAATGGGCAACGCCGGAAAACGCCGCGAAGCCGTCGCGCATCATCGTGTCCGGCGACGACGACGCCAGCGTGATCGTGGCGCGCAGGGCGCACGAACTCGGATTCGGCGTCCGCATGATCGTGCGCGACGAAAAGACCGGCGAACGCATCCAGGACGGTATCCCGCCCGGGATCATGGTCCTGCACGGCGACCCGACCGACGAATCCCTGCTGGACGACGCCGGGATCGCCGCCTCCGACGTGTTCGTCAGCGTCACGCAGGACGACGAGGAGAACATCCTCTCCTGCATCATCGCCAAGCGCCTCGGCGCGAAGAAGGTCATCAGCCTGACGCACCGCCCCGAATACATCCGCATCGCCCGCGAGCTGGGCCCCATCGACTGCGCCTTCAGCGCCACGCTCGTCGCCGCGAACTCCGTGCTGCGTCTCCTCGAGGGCGGCAACAAACGCGTCGACGTCCAGCTGCAGAGCCTCAAAGCCGCCATCTCCGAGTTTCACATCACCGGCAGTTCCCCCCTGTGCGGCAAGGCCATTTCCGCCGCAAAGCTCCCCGCCAGTCTCGTCCTCGCGCTCGTCTTCCGCGGCAGCGAGATCTTCGCGCCCGCCGGAGACACCGTCCTGCTCGAGGGCGACACCGTGGTCGCGGTCGTCACGAGGGACACCCTGCGCATGATCGACAAGATATTCCCTGCGAAATAACGCTTCCGGCTTATGAACCACAGGCTCATCCTTTTCTTCATCTGCGTGATCTCCGCCGCAGTCGGCCTCATGGAAACCCTCTCCGGCATCGTCGGGTTCCTCTGCCACGATCCGGCGGGCGACGTCCGCGCGATCCTGATCTGCGCCGCCGTCACGCTTGTCGCCGGAGCCGCCGGCTGCGTCGCGTTCCGTCCGCGCACGGAACAGCACCGCAAGGCCGGACTGCGCGAAGGCTACGCGGTCGCGGCGTTCGGATGGCTCGCCGCCTCGATCCTCGGCGGTCTGCCGTTCTTCTTCGTGGCCGGGATGCCGTGGCACGACGCTTTCTTCGAGTCCGTCTCCGGGTTTACCACGACTGGCGCGGCGCTGATCCATCCCGGATACGGCCTGACGAACGGGTCCGTGCTGCCGGACGGCGTGGAGAGCCTGTCGCGCGGCGTAGTCTTCTGGCGCGCGCTGGAATCATGGCTGGGCGGCATGGGGATCGTGGTGCTCGCGCTGGCGGTCCTGCCGATGTTCAACCGCGGCGGCCAGATGCTGTACAACGCCGAGACGCCCGGCCTGAAGTCGTCCGACACGCAGATCGCGCCGCGCATCACGTCCTCCGCGAAGATCCTGTGGATGATCTACCTCGGCATCACCGTCTGCGAGATTCTGCTGCTGAAATTCGCCGGAATGGACCTGTTCGAGGCCGTCTGCAACTCCTTCACGACGATCTCGACCGGCGGATTCTGCACGCGCCAGGACAGCATCGCGGCGTTCCACAGCACGCCGATCACCCTGATCGTCACCTTCTTCATGTTCATTTCCGGCGTCAATTTCTACCTGCACGTGCGGCTTCTCTCCGGCAAGACGCTCTCGTACTTCCGCGACGAGGAATTCCGCGTATACGCCTCGATCCTCGCGGGCGTCAGCTGCATCATCGCGGTCGCCCTGCTGCTTCAGGGACAGGCGTACCGCGTCGGCCCGGAACAGGGCTTCGCCGGGTCCATGACCGTCGTCGGGCGTGCGTTCCGCGACGCGGCATTCCAGTCCGTCTCCATCATGACGTCCACCGGATTCGCGATCGGAGATTACTGCACGTGGCCGTCCGTCGCGGTCGCCCTGCTGCTCGGGATCTCCGTGATCGGCGGATGCGGCGGTTCGACCTCGGGCGGCCTCAAATGCGTCCGCGCGCTCCTTGTGTGGCGCCAGAGCCTCACCGAGGTCAAACACAACATCTTCCCGCAGCTCGTCACGGGCGTGTACCTGAACAACGTCCGGATGAAAGCGCCCGCCATCCAGAAAACCGTCGCATTCTTCGCGGCCTACATCGGCATCATCCTGGTGTTCGCGCTGCTGCTCCCCGCCGTCTGCCCGGAATGCACCTGGGAAACAGCTCTCTCGATCTCCATCACCAGCCTCAGCAACGTCGGTCCCGGCGCGGCGCAGATCGGCCCGGCGGCCAATTTCGACTGGCTCAATCCGGCGGCAAAGCTCCTGTCCGCGTTCGAAATGCTCATCGGCCGCCTCGAACTCTTCACGATCCTCGTGCTCTTCCTGCCGTCCTTCTGGCGCAAGTGAAGTCATTCCCTCCGGTCCGGCTGTCCGGCCGCGCCGCACGCCCCCGGAGCGCACGGGGAGCCGAAGTCCCGGAAAATCCGTTTTTTTCGGGTTTTTTTGTGTTTTCCTCTTGTTTTTCTCCGGTTTTCCGGGTATAATATTGTATGTATTTTTTTCCCCGAAGGACCGACTGCCCATGACTGAACCGGAAACATTGCCGAGAGGCACCGAAACGCTGCTGATCGTGGACGACCAGGAAACCGTATGGGATTTCCTGATCGAAGCGCTGCAGAACCTCGGATACTCCGTCCTCCTCGCCGAGAACGGAGAGGACGCCGTCTCCATCTACCGCGACAATCCCAGCCAGATCGACCTGGTCCTGCTCGACATGGTCATGCCGCGCCTCGGCGGACACGGCACGTTCTATCAGATCCGCGCCATCGACCCGGACGCGAAAATCCTGCTGTCCAGCGGATTCGTGCAGGAGGGCGCCGTGCAGGACCTCCTCGACAACGGCGCCGCCGGGTTCATCGCCAAGCCGCACCGTCTCCCGAAGCTCACGCGCGCCATCCGCGACGTCCTCGACGGCAAACCCGTCACGCTCTGACACACCGCAAGCGGTGCTGAAGCAGTGCGCGGCTTCGCTCGCGCACGAAAAACCTCCACAATTTTGCGCGAATCGACTGGAAAAAACGGAAAAACGGACTACTTTAAAAATAGAGTCTAAGAAAAGGAGATTCCACGCCGATGAAATTCACGAAACCGCTTCACATATTCTGTTTCGCCGCAGTCTGTGCGGCATTTCTGCTGACCGCCTGCGGACCGGAACCGACCGCCGACGAATGGATGCGCAGGTCCCTGGCCTCCGCGAAGGAGGCGAAATGGAGCCGCGCGCTCAGCCAGGCCGAAAACGCCGTGGAGAAAGCCCCCGGCGACACGCTCGCGAACGTCCTGTACGCCATCGCGCTCGAAAACAACGACCGCCGCGATGAAGCGCTGAACGTCGCAGTCCGCGCGGGCGGCGATTCCTCATGCTTCATCGCGCAGTACACGCTCGGACGGCTTTATGTCCGCGAACAGAAATACGACAGCAGCATCAAGCCGCTGACCCGCGCCCTGGAGCTCCGCCCCGACGACGCGAACACCCTGATCCTGCTCGCGCGCGCCAAGCTGCACCTGAACACCGAGGACGCGCTGAACCTCACCAAACGGCTGCTCGCCCTCCCCCAGTTCAAGGATTCGCCCGTGGTCTACAACGAGCTCGGCGTCATCCAGGTCCTGAAGGGCGAACCGAAGAAATCGACCGCGCTCTTCCTGAAGGCGCTCTCCCTCGACGCCGACAATCCGCACCTGAATCTGAACGCCGCCATCCTCTACGACTATTTCCTGGGCAACCAGATGATGGCGAACAAATACTACAACTCCTTCCTGCGGCTTTCGGCCAACCGCCGTGAACTCCTCGACGAATACAAGGAAGTTCAGACGCGCCTGGAAATCATCCGCTGATCCACGGCCATGCCCCGCTATATCCCGGACGACGTACTGGAACAGATCCGGCTGCGCGCCGACATCGTCGACGTCGTGCAGTCGTACGTCCCCACGCTCAAAAAAAGCGGCCCGTCGTCCTGGAAAGCGTGCTGCCCGTTCCACCACGAGAAGACCCCCTCGTTCACGGTCAACCCGGACCGCCAGTATTTCAAGTGTTTCGGCTGCGGCAAGGGCGGCGACGTCTTCAAATTCGTCATGGAGCTGGAAAATCTCGATTTCTCCTCGGCAGCCGAACACCTCGCCCACAAATACGGCATCATCATCCCGGAGACGCCCCGGCACGGAAGCAGGCGCGAAAACCTCGACGGCCAGCCCGAATACGGCACGCGCGAACGACTCTGCACGCTGCATGAGATGCTCGCGGACTTCTACAGGCGCTATCTTCTCGAACACCCGGACGGGCCGGTCGCAAAGTATTTCCGCACGCGCGGCATCCCGGACGACGTCGCGCACAAATTCCGCATCGGCGCTTCGCCGGACAGCTGGGACGCCGCCATTCAGTTCGCGCACAAGGCGGGGTTCGTCGACGACGAACTGCGCAAATCCGGCATCGTCTCCAGCAAGGACGAAAACCAGTCGCACATCTACGACCGCTTCCGCAACCGACTGATGTTCCCGATCTGGAACGAATCCGGACGCATCGTCGGGTTCAGCGCGCGCTCCGTCGAGGCCGATCCGCAGGGCTGGAAATACGTGAACACGCCCGACACCGACATCTTCCACAAGGGCCGCCTGCTCTACGCACTGAATTTCGCGCGCACCTCCATCCCGAAGGCCGGCGCCGTCGTCCTCTGCGAGGGCCAGCTCGACGCCATCGCCATGCACCGCGCGGGCGTCACGCACGCCGTCGCGCCCCAGGGCACCGCGTTCACCCCCGACCAGGCCGCCATCCTCAAACGCCACACCTCGACCGCCATCCTCGCCACCGACAACGACAACGCCGGGCGCGAGGCGGTCTTCAAGGACGCCGCCATCCTCCTGCCGCTCGGGTTCAACGTGAAAGTCGTGCGCTACCCCGGCGCGAAGGACGCCGACGAGACGCTTTCCAAGTACGGAGCCGACGCCCTCGCCGGAGCCGTCCGCGACGCCAGAGACTTCTTCGAGTTCGCGCTCGAACACGCCCTGTCGCAGGTCGATCCCTCCACGCCCGCCGGACGCGCCGCCGCCGCGAACGACGTCATCTACTGGATGATCCAGCTCGAAAACGAGGTCACGCGCGACGAGTATTTCAAATGGCTCGCCGATAAACTCGATGTCCCGCTCACATCCGTTCAGAAGGTCGCCGAACGCCGCCTCTTCGACGGCGCGCGGCATCCGGCGAACACGGTACGGCGGCAGGCCAACGCGGTCCCGCCCCCGAAACCGCGCAATACCGCCCTCGAAAACGCCGTGTTCGAGCTGCTTGTGCTGATGCTGGACTCGGAGGAATACGCCCGGAAGGCGGCCGACGACCTGCCCGAAGGCGCCCTCGGCGATTCCGTCCCCGGCAGAGCCGCCGAAGCCCTGCTCCTGGGCACGGCAAACGGAGAATGGAAGGACGCCCCGTCGTCCATCCTGACCTCGCTCGAAATGGAGGGCGCGGACGTCTCGAAGCTCGTCGAAGCCATCAGCCTCGCGGCGGAACACTCCGCCGAACGCGCCGCCATCGCGGCCGCGGGAGAGGCGGGAGAAATCGCGCCGCCGCCCTCCTGCCAGGCCGCCGATCCCGACCTCCATAAAAAGTTCTTCCGCAACACCTACAATTCGAGCGTGCGTTTCATCCTGACCGACTATTACCAGCGGCGGCGCGCCGAACTGCACGCGAAGGCAAAAGTCCTTCCCCTGGACGCCCCGGAACGCAAAGCGCTGTTCGACGAGATCAAAGAAATCTCCTCCGCACTTATCCAGCTCCCGGCCCGCTTCCGCGTCGTCATCTGAACGGGATCATCCGTTTTTCAGCGGAATTTCCGCAGGCGCAGGGCGTTCGTCACCACGAAGAGCGAACTGCACGCCATCGCCGCCGTCCCGAGCATGGGATGCAGGCGCCACCCGAAGAACGGATACAGCGCGCCCGCCGCGACCGGGATCCCCAGCACGTTGTAGAAGAACGCCCAGAAGAGGTTCAGGCGGATGTTGCGCATGACGGCGCGGCTCAGGCGGACGGCCGTCACCACGTCGCGCAGGTCGCCGCGCAGCAGCACCACGTCGGCGGTCTCCATCGCGATGTCCGTGCCGCCGCCGATGGCGATCCCGACGTCCGCCCGTGCGAGCGCGGCCGCGTCGTTGATGCCGTCGCCGACCATCGCCACCTTCGCACCGTCCTGCTGAAGCTCGCGGATGCACGCCTCCTTGCCGTCCGGCAGGACGCCCGCGATCACGCGGTCGATCCGCAGCTCGGACGCGGCGGCTTTCGCCGAGACCTCGGTGTCTCCGGTCAGCAGCACGGTCTTCAAGCCGAGTTCATGGAGCGCGCGCAGGGCGTCCGCGCTGCCGTCCTTCACAGTGTCGCGGAGCGCCATGACGGCGCGGAGTCGTTTCGCGTCGCGGTCCGCCATGAAGAGCAGGCTGTGGCCGCCGGATTCCAGTTCGCGGATCAGGGGTTCCTGCGCGCTCAGCGCGATCCCCTCGCGTTCCATCAGACGGGCGTTGCCGCAGACGTAGCGGACGCCGCCGACCGTGCCGGACACGCCCATGCCGGGCGTCGCGGAGAAATTCTCCACGCTCGCGTCCGACGCGTTCACGCCGTGTTCCTGCGCGTACTGCACGACGGCGCGTGCGAAGGGATGTTCCGACTTCGATTCGAGCGGCGCGGCGATCTTCAGAAATTCTTCTTCCCCTGCCCCGGATTTCGAACCGTCCGGGTTCAGCGTCACCACACGGGTCACGCGGTGGCGTCCCTCGGTCACGGTCCCGGTCTTGTCCAACACGATGGTTCTGACGGCGTGCAGTTCCTCCAGCGCGGCGGCGTTCTTGAACAGGATGCCGTACTTGGAGCCGACGCCCGTGCCGACCATGATCGCGATCGGCGTGGCGAGTCCGAGCGCGCACGGACAGCTGATGACCATCACGGCGATCGCGGTCGTCAGCGAGAAATACACGGTCTGGTGTTCCACGAACAGCCAGAAGCAGCCCGCCGCGAGCGCCGCGACCAGCACGGCCGGCACGAAAACGCCGCTCACGCGGTCCGCGAAACGCGAGATCGGCGCGCTGGAGTTCGACGCGCTCTCCACCAGCTGGATGATGCGCGACAGCGTGGAGTCGCGCCCGACGCGGTCCGCGCGGAACCGGAACGAACCGTTCACGTTCATTGTCCCGCTCACCACACGGTCGCCCGGCTCCTTGCCCGCCGGGACGCTCTCCCCGGTCACGCTCGACTGGTCCACGGTGCCGTTCCCGCTCACGACCACGCCGTCCGCCGGGATCGACGAGCCGGGCCGGATCACCACGACGTCGCCGACCGCGAGCTCGTCCGCCGGGATCTCGACTTCTTTTTCGCCCCGGACCACGACCGCGGTCTTCGGCGACAGGTTCATCAGGCGGGACACGGCGTCCGTCGTGCGGCGTTTCGCCCGCGCCTCCAGGTATTTCCCGAAGGTCACGAGCACCAGGATCATGCCCGACGTCTCGAAGTACAGATTGCCCGCCGCCTCGGTCACGCGCGAGGCGTCCCCCTGCATCTTCCCGAGCAGCATCTCCCCGGTCATCACGAGGCTGTACAGCACGCTCGCGCCGGACCCGAGCATGATGAGCGAATCCATGTTCGGCGACAGCTTCAGGAACCGCCGCGCGCCGCTGACGAAATACACGCGGTTCACGTACAGCAGCGGGATCACGAGAACGAGCTGGAGCCAGGCGGCGTCGAGCGGATAATCTTTCAGCCATCCGTGCATGGACGAGAACGCGACGTACATGAGCGGAAGCATCAGGATCGCCGACCAGAGGAACTGGCGGAAGAGTTCGCGGCTGGGGTCGGGGATCGGCGCCGGCGATTTCTTCGGGGCGGATTTCGCCTGCCCGGCCGTTTTCCGTTCGGAAGCCGCCTCCGGCGCGGGCGCTTCTCCCACGATTTCCGCCGTAAACCCGGCATCTTTCACTGCATCAATGATCTTCTGCGGCATGTCCGGCGCATTGCCGCATTTCACGGTCATGCGCCCGGTCACAAGATTGACCTCGGCCTCCCGCACGCCGGAGACCGCTTTCACGGCCTTCGCCACGTGCGCCTGGCAGGACGCGCAGCGCATCCCGCCCACCTGGAACACATGTTCAACTTCGGCGACAGGCGCGGGCGTTTCCTCCACGATTTCCGCCGTAAAACCGGCGTTCTTCACCGCGTCGACGATCTTCTGCGGCATATCCGGCGCGTCGTCCGTCTCCACGGTCATGCGCCCGGTGATCAGATTCACCTCGACATTCCGCACGCCGGAGACCGCTTTCACGGCCTTCGCCACGTGCGCCTGGCAGGACGCGCACCGCATCCCGCCCACCTGAAACAAATGTCTCATCGTTCAACCTCCATTTTTATCAAAACGCTGTCATATCGGAATTGTCATCGTCGTCGCGGATTCGGGCGAACCCGCCATCGGGGAATGCGTCAGTTCGGCGAACGCGGCGGCCTGATCCTCGCTGCCGATCGCGGCGATCAGGTCGCCCGCCTGAAGCACGGTATCCGGACGCGGATTCGCGTCGACTCTGCCGCGGTGGATGATGCCCACGATCGACATGCCGGTCCGGGCGCGGATATCCGATTCCTCAATGGACCGCCCCACCAGCGGGCTGTCATACTGGATCTGCGTCCACTGAAGCGCGATCAGGCCGTTGAACGCGCGGATCTTGTCGGAAAGCGCGAACGCCGGACTGTCTTCGAGCATGGGCTTGTAGCGGCTGGCGCGGACGGAATCCAGGTAGTTCTGGATGCGCGCCTCGGAAATGTCGTTCAGCACGAGGATGCGCCGGGTCAGCTCCAGCGACACCTCGAAATGCGACAGGATGATCTCGTCGATGTTCTCCGAGGAAAGACGTTTTTCGGTTTCGGGCGAAGCCGCGCACATGACGATGCGGATGTCCGGGTTGGCTTTGCGCGCAAGCTCGATGACGGCCAGGCTCTCCTCCAGTTTCTCGATCATCGGCGCCAGGACTTTCGCGTCTTTCACCCGGGCCGCGGCCTGGATGATGTCGCTCATGGGGTCGCCGTAGATCACGTTCAGCCCCTCGGCTCGCGCCTCGCGGTACAGGTCGAAGGACGGCTCGACGATCACGTATTTCAGCTTCAGGCGGATCAGCACGTGCGCGATCACGCGCGCGATGCGGCCGCCGCCGACCAGCACCATGTGGTCTTCCAGGTCGGGCTGCGGCAGCACGATATTGCTGCTCCGGAGATTCCGCCAGACGGTCCGCCGGAGCAAAGAATAAACGGGAGCCGTGAGGTTGTTGACGATCGGTCCGGCGATCATGGAGCAGACGACCACGCAGAGGATCAGCGAGTAGAGTTCGGACGTGATGAAACTGTCCTGCAGGCCGGTCCCGATCACCACGAACGCGATCTCCGAGGTCGGAAACATCCCGAAGAACATCGCCACCGGGATCACGTTGCGGTACTTGAAGATCCATGTGACGGCGGCGAGGAATGTCGTGCGTGCGAGTCCGGTCAGGACGACCAGCGCGGCCACGAGCAGCCAGTGCGCGCCCAGATACCGCACGTCGAGCATCATCCCGATGGAGACGAAGAACAGCATGGCGAAGAAGTCGCGCACCGGGGACAGCCCGGACAGCGCCTTCTTCCCGTACGCGCTGTCACTCAGCACGATACCCGCCAGGAACGCGCCGAACGAGAAGGACACCTGCATGACCACGGAGATCGCGCCGGACACCAGCGCGATGCCGATGATGGACAGCAGAAACAGTTCCTTCGACTCCAGACGCGCCGCGTGTTCCGTGAGCTTCGGCAGGGTGCGCGCGCCGACCGTCAGCATCAGCACCATGAACGCCGTGCTAAGCAGAAGCGGCAACCAGGAGGAGAAACCGCCGCCGGACGACGACATCGCGCCGAGCCGGCAGACCAGCAGCATCAGCGGCATCACGGTCAGGTCCTGCACGATGGAGACGCCGATCATGACGCGTCCGGAAAGCGTGTTTTCGAAGCCCTTGCTGGAGAGCGTCTTCAGGACGACCGCGGTACTGGTGGAGACGAAGCAGATGCCGAAGAGGAACAGCGAGACGTTCGAGCCGAACAGCGGGATATGCGTTTCCCCGGAGAAATTGATGTACGGATCGCGGCTCAGCAGCCACGCGATCCCGGCCCCGGCCAGAAACGTGAAAACGACCTGCGCCAGCGCGCCGAAGACCGCGACCTTGAAAACCGGGCGGATGTCCTTTTTGGAAAACTCCAGCCCCATGGAGAACAGAAGCAGCGCCACGCCGATGTTCGCCAGCGAGGTCAGGGCGGTGTTCGCGACGTCGCCGAATCCGGCCTTGAACAGGACGCCGACCAGGACGCCGGCGAGGATGTAGCCCAGGATCAGCGGCTGTTTCAGCCGTTTCGCCACGACGCCGCCGATCAGGCCGGTGACCACGACCAGGAGCAGCGCGGTCACGATCGCCCCGTCGTCCGTCGCGCTCATGCTGCCGGTCAAATCCAGAAACCATGTCCGGACCTGAATCAGATAGTCTTTCATCCGTCGGCCTCCCTCTCCCGGGCACTCAGAAATCGCGGTCCATGGAGAACTGCGTGTCGTAAAGTTCGCGGTAGCGCCCGTTCATGGCCATGAGCTCGTCGTGCGTGCCGCGTTCGACGATCCGGCCCTTGTCCATCACCAGGATCTGGTCGGCGTTGCGGATGGTGCTCAGGCGGTGCGCGATCGCGAACACGGTGCGGTTTTCCATCACGCGGTTCAGGGTGTCCTGGATCAGCTTCTCCGTCACCGTGTCAAGCGCGCTGGTCGCCTCGTCGAGCACGAGGATCGGCGGGTTTTTCAGGATGATGCGTGCCAGCACGATGCGCTGTTTCTCGCCGCCGGAAAGCTTGCAGCCGTTTTCGCCCGCCTCCTCCTCGTATCCGAGCGGATGCGCCCCGGAAACGATGAAATTGTGCGCGTTGGCGCGTTCCGCCGCCTGCCGGATCTCGTCCATGGACGCGCCGATCCGGCTGTACGCGATGTTGTTCGCGATCGTGTCGTTGAAGATGATCGGTTCCTGCGTCACGATGCCGATCTGGCGGCGCAGGGAGGCGACCGTGTAATCGGTCACCGGGACGCCGTCGATCAGCACCCGGCCGCCGGTCACGTCGTACAGGCGCGACAGCAGGGAGGCGACGGTGGTCTTGCCGCTTCCGGTCTCGCCGACGACGGCGACCATTTTGCCGCGCGGCACGGTGAACGAAATGTCGTGGAGCACGTCGCAGCCGGGCTCGTAGGCGAACGAGACATGGTCGAAGACGATGGAATCGCGGAATTCGCGGAGCTCCACGGCGCCGGGCTTCTCCTGAAGCGTCATGGTCGTGTCGACCAGGTCGAAATAGCGGTCCGCGGCGGCCATGCTCCGCTGGAGATTGTTCACGATCTTGGTGACGGCCTTGATCGGCTGGTACATCAGCACCGCCGGAGTCAGCAGGATGAACATCTGGGAGATCGACACCCCGCGGGAATACGCGTACACGAGGAACCCGAGGGAGATCGTGACCGTGACGGTCTCCATAACGGGCGTCATGAAAAGCTTCAGGCGGAGCGCCTTCACCACGGTGCGGAAATATCTGCCGTTGATCAGGATGAATTTCCGCACTTCGCGCGTTTCGGTGTGGTTCGATTTGATCAGCAGGATCCCGGAGAACGTCTCGTGCATGCGCGAGACCAGCTCCGCCACCTGCGCGAGCGCACTGCGGAAGATGCGGCGGATCCTGCGTCCCAGCCACACCACGGGCACCATGAACAGCGGCATGCCGACCACGATGACGATCAGCATGAGGAACATGTTCTGCCGGACGCTCGCCATGATCATGGCGGTGAGACAGGCGAGGATCTCGAGCGGGCACCTCGTGATGTCCGCGATCACGTCGGAGATCGAATTCTCGATCATGGCGGTATCGTTGGTGCACCGGCTGATGAGGTGTCCGACGTCCTGGTTGCCGAAGAATTTCATCGACTGGGACAGCAGGCGTTCGTACAGCAGATTGCGCATATCGGCGATCACCCGCGTGCTCACCCAGCGCATGTTGTAGTGGTTGATGTACGTCGCGAGGTTCTTCAGGACCCATGCCAGGACAAACAGAAACGCATAGACCGTGAAGAACTGCCATGTGACGCGCCCGAAGCCGTCGATGATCGTAAACTCGAATTTCACCGGCCAGCGTATCGTCAGCGAACGGTCGCCGACGTCGACGGGCAGATGGAAGATCTTCTGATAACGGCGGAGCTTGTCCAGCGCGCTGGTCAGTTTCGGATCGTTGTCGGCGGGGTGCATGATCTCCGCGACGAGACGCGTCTTTTCCTCGGCGGTCATCCAGTCCGGAGCATCCTCGACCGCGCGGATCACCTCTTCCGCGGTCTTCCGGTTTTTCGCCGACTGACCCGTGTCCTGGTCCACGATCATGACCATTTCCGGCAGAAGCATCAGGCCGCCGAAAAGCGAGCCGCCGACCAGCAGTCCGGCGACGATGCCGACGATCAGGCGGACCCGGTACGGGCGGACGAAACGCAGAATGCGCCAGTAGCTCACGGACTTGAAAGTCTTTTCGTTTTCCGATCGTCTGCTCATGTCTGCCGCGCGGTCCGTCGTGTGGATGAATTCTAATTCCGGGGGACCCGGAACGGAAGCCAGGGGTTACTTCGCCTCGACCGTGTAAACCCAGCCGCCGTCCTTGCTCCAGGAGCGTCCGATGCGGACCGGGAGCTGACGCGTGGCGGAGTTCGCGGAAAGCTTCGCGAGGATGCCCTCGAGTTCGTAGAGACTGTCTTCGAGGTTGAGCTTCTGCGCGAGTTCGGAGACGGAACCGGAGAACGGCGCGACGGAGGGAAGCGAGGATTCCAGTCCGGTCAGAAGCTTGATGACGCCTTTGCTCGCGAGCTTGTACGCCTGCACGCCGGGCTGGTGGAACGCGTTGATGTGGATGAGTTCGGCGTAGGCCGCCACGGCGCGTTCGTACAGCGCAATGATCATGCCCAGGCAGAACGCGTTCACCTCCGGGATCCGCATTTCGATCACGTTGCGGCCGTGTCCGCGGAGCGCGTTGGAGAGGCCGGTCAGGAATCCGTGCAGATAGTCGCCCATGTCGATGCCGTCGGAGACGGGCGCGGGCGTGCTGTCCTTCAGGACCTCGATGAACGTGATGAAGAAGTCGTCGCGGCCGTCGTTGAGCTGCTGGATGAACGCGTGGGCGTCGGTGCCGCCCTTGTTGCCGAAGACGTTCAGGCCCTGATGCACCACGTTGCCGTCCAGGTCGAGCTCCTTGCCTAGGCTCTCCATCACCAACTGCTGCAGATAGCGCGACAGCAGGATCAGGCGGTCGGAATACGGCACGATGACCATGTTCCTGTCGCCCTTGCCGCCGCCCGCGATGTACCACATGGCGGACATCATGTAGGCGGGGTTGTGCAGGAGCGCGGGATTGCGCGTGAGGGCGTCCATGTGGCAGGCGCCTTCCAGCAGCGCGCCGAAGTCGATCCCGGCGAGCGCGGCGGGCAGATGCCCGACGATGCTGGTCTCGCTGGTGCGGCCGCCGATGGATTCGGCCATTTCGAACGTCTTCAGCCAGCCCTCGCGGGAGGCGTGCAGATCGAGCTCGCTCCCCTTCATGGTGATGGCGCAGGCGTGTTTC
This sequence comes from Lentisphaeria bacterium, assembly GCA_017524965.1. GTDB lineage: Bacteria > Verrucomicrobiota > Lentisphaeria > Victivallales > UBA1829 > UBA1732. The sequence goes on from JAFXUM010000220.1 coordinate 34,071, forward strand.
GCGAACGGCAGTCCCGCCTTCGCGTAGGCGTTCTCGCAGAAGATCATGTTGTTCCGGGTCTCCTGCGTGCCGCCGGACTTGGAGATGTTCACGACGAGCGTGGTCTCAGGTCGCAGACGCGCATGACGTCGGCGGCTCCGGCCGTATCGGTGTTGTCGAGAAAATAGATCTTCAGGTTGCCGCCGCGCTGTTCTTCGCCGAGTTCGTTCCAGTACGGGCCGTTCAGCGCCATCTGGAGCAGCTGCGGTCCGAGCGCGGACCCGCCGATGCCGTTGATGATCGCGGCCTGGAAACGCTTCCCGGTCGATCCGGTCAGCCTGCCGCTGCGGATGTCGGCGGCGAACTCCTCGACGTCGGCGAACTCGCCGCTGCCGGAGTACACGGAACGGTCCGTGAAATGCGTGACCTTGCGGTTTTCGTCCGGGTTCTTGATCTCGCCGCATTCGATCTTCTGCATTTCGGCGTGGACGGACGCGAACCGCGGTTCGATGGCCTGGAGGTCCTCGTCCTCGAATTTCATTCCGGCGAAGTTGATCTGAAACGACGATTCTCCGTCGACAATGGTATATTTATGGCAGCGTTCGATCCACATGGCGCTCTGTTCCGACATGACGTTTTCCTTTCGCGGTTTTGTTCGGAGAATGAAAAGCAGTTTATATATTAATATATCACGCGTGCGACGGTTTATCAAGCTGTTCACGCTCTTTTCCGCGTTTTCCGCGTACCATGCGCGGTTCGCGGCACAGGGGGGATCCGGTCAGCACGAAATCCGCAGGAACGACGTCCGCGCATGAATCCGGATGTCGTCGGTCCCGGCCGGCACGAACACGCAGTCGCCCTTGAAGAACTGGAGCATGGAATCGCGGCAGAACATCGAGCCGCATCCGTCGAGGAAGAGGAATATCTCGAACGATTCCGGGGAGGCACGGAACGCCGCCAGGTCATGCCGCTGTTCCGTGTTCACCAGCACGCGTTCCACCTGGAAATACCGGCACCGGCAGAGCAGTTCGGAGGCGGTCCCGCCTGAATAGCGCAGCAGGCGCATCGGCTGGCGCGGCTCCGGCGCGGCTTCGAGGTCCGCAACGGCCAGTCCTTTGTCAAGGTGCAGCGCACGTCTGTTCCCCTTCCGGTCGGTGCGACCGTAGTCGTACAGACGGTACGTCAGGTTGGAACTCTGCTGGATCTCGGCGATCAGGCAGCCCGCGCCGATTGCATGGACCGTGCCGGGCGGAATGAAGAAAAGGTCGTTTTTGCGGGCGGGGATGAACTGCAGATACTTTTCCACGGTCCCGTTCTCGATCGCCTTCAGGAAAAGCTCCCGGCCGACCGTATGGTGCAGTCCGTAGGCGATACGGGAATCCGGATCGGCATCCATCACGTACCACATCTCGGTCTTGCCGTTCTGCCCGTTTTCATGTTCGCGGGCGAACTCGTCGGACGGATGCACCTGCACGGAAAGGTCGCGTTTTGCGTCGATGAACTTCACCAGCACGGGCAGTTCCGTGCCGCCGTGCGCGTGTTCCCCGAGATACTCGGGATGCGCCCGAAGAATTTCGTCCAGCGGCAGTCCGATCCATTCCCCGCTTGCGGCGATGCTCACGCCGTCCGGGTGCGTGGAACACTCCCAGGTTTCGGCCACGACGTCGGACGCGATATGCTTGGCGAAGTCGTCGTTGAGGCGCGTGCCGCCCCAGAGGTAGTCCTTTGACGCGGGATGCAGCAGGAATGGAACGGGACGGGACAAATCGGGCCTCACAGGGACGGCAGTTTGTATTTTTTCTTGTCGAGCCTGGAGATCTCCCGCCCGACCTGAACTTCGATCAGCTTCAATTCGGTGTCCGCGAAGACAGTATGGCGGCAGCCCGCCTCGATCGTGATCACGTCGCCGGCACGGACCTTCTGCTCCATACCGTCGACGAGCGTGCGTCCCTCGCCGCTGATGACGGTCCAGATCTCGTCGCGCTTCTCGTGGCTGTGATAGTTCATGGACTGGCCGGGCTTCAAATCGATCTTGATCGTGAGGCTGCCTTCCTCGACGTTCAGAATCTGGAACGTTCCCCACGATTTTTCCGCGAACATGATCTGGTTTTCGAACTTGTCGACGATGCTCTTGATGCGCGCCGAACGGTCCTTGTCCGACACCAGGATGCCCTCCGGCGAGGCGGCGATCACCACGTCGTGGACGCCCATCGCCAGGACCGGCATCGACAGCTCGTTCAGAATATGCACGTTGCTGCACTGTTCGTCGATCACGGCGTTGCCGAGCGTGTTGCCGGGCATGACCTCCGTGAGCGTGTTCCAGGTGCCGATGTCGCGCCATTCGCCGCTGAACCGCATCACCTGAATGTCCGGCTCCTTCTCGACCACGGCGTAATCGAAGCTGATCTTCGGCAGCCCGGCGTACTGCTGGAAAAGATCGTAGTAGTCCGTGTAGGAGATCAGCTCATGCGCCTTCTTCAGAACATAGCCGATCCGGTACGCGAAGACGCCGCCGTTCCACAGCGCCCCCTGGGCGATGTATTTCTCCGCGGTGTGCATGTCCGGCTTTTCCTTGAACTCGCTCACGCGGCTCAGCTCCGCTTTCTCCTTCGGAATGATGTACCCGTATTTCTCGCTCGGATGAAGCGGCCGGATGCCCATCAGCGTCAGGTTCGCTTCGCCCTTCGACGCCTGTTCCCAGAGGCGCTTCAGAAACTCGAAATAATCGTCGTTCACGTACGGGTCGACCGGGCAGACCACCACGGCCTCGTCCTCGGACGCGCACTGCACCGTGTGAAGGTATTCCGTCGCCAGCACAATCGCCGGGAACGTGTCGCGTCGGCAAGGCTCGACCGAAATACCCACGCCGTCGCCGAGCTGATTGAGGAGCGCGGACACCTGCGTCTTCGAGGTTGCGACCGTCACGGTCGAATCCGGGTCGGCGGACTTGATCTGGCGGTACACGCGCTGCACCATGGATTCCGGCTGTCCGTCGGGACCGACGAAGAATTTGATGAACTGTTTCGACCGGACATCGTTGGAGAGCGGCCAGAGCCGTTTTCCCGATCCGCCTGAAAGAAGGATGATGTTCATTTTCGCGGGAATATGAGAAAAGTCAGTTGGAAGGTGAGACGGGAAATTCGGTTTTCATGAACTCGGCGAGCGCATCGCGCCAGTCGGGCATCGGAGGCAGCCCGGCAAGGCGGAGCATCATCTTGTCGAGGCGGGAGTTCTTCGGACGCGGCGCGGGACGCGGGAATTCATCGGTCGTGCACGGGGAGACCGCCTGATTCTTTCCGGCGAGGCGGAAGATCTCCTGCGTGAACTCGAACCATGTGGTCTCGCCCTCGCACGTCAGGTGGAACGTGCCGGTGAGTTCGGGCTTCGCGAGGATGTCGCGGAGGCGGCGTGCCACGGCGGTCGTCGAGGTCGGATTGCCGTGCTGGTCCGCCACGACTTTCAGCACGGGACGCGTGCCGTCCGCCAGCGACATCATCGCGTGAACGAAGCTCGGTCCACCGTGCCCGTACAGCCACGAGATCCGGCAGATCACATGGTTCGGGCAGAGTGTCCGCACAGCCTCCTCGCCCGCGAACTTGCTTTTGCCGTAAACGGTATTTCCGCCGGTCGCCCGGTCGAATTCGTTGTACGGGCGGTCCGAGTCGCCGTCAAACACATAGTCAGTGGAGATGGCGATCAGGCGCACGCCGTGCCGATGGCAGGCGGCGGCGACGTTCGCCGTGCCGAGCGCGTTCAGTTTGTACGCGAATTCGATCTCGCTTTCGCACTTGTCGACGGCGGTCATGGCGGCGCAGTGAATCACGGCATCGGGCCTGTTCGCCGCCAGAAAACGGTCGAATCCGGCCGCGTCCGTGATGTCCGCCTCGGGCAGGTCGGCGATCACGATCTCGCAATCTCTGAACTCGTCCTGAAGCGTGCGTCCGAGCATGCCCTTCCCGCCTGTGATGAGGAGTTTCATTGTGCTTCCTCCCACGGGGTGATGTCCGCGAACAGCGGATGCTTTTTGTCTTTTTCGGAGAGGTTCCAGCGGGCGGGATTCACGCGCCAGTCGATCCCGAGCGCGGGGTCGTTGAACATGATGCCGCGTTCCGAGGACGGCATGTAGACGTTGTCGCATTTGTACGCGAAAACGGCCTCGTCGCTGAGCACGGCGAATCCGTGCGCGAACCCGCGCGGGATGTACAGCTGGCGCTTGTTCTCGCCGGAAAGCTCCACGGAAATGTGCTTGCCGTAGGTCGGCGAGCCCTTGCGGATGTCGACCGCCACGTCCAGCACGGCCCCGGAGATCACCCGGACGATCTTCGCCTGCGTGTACGGCGCGGCCTGATAATGCAGTCCGCGGAGCACGCCGAAGCTCGATTTGGACTCGTTGTCCTGCACCCATGTGTTCGTGATGCCGGCCGCCTCGAACGCCGCCTGGTTCCACGATTCGAAGAAATACCCGCGGGCGTCTCCGAAGACTTTCGGTTCGATGATCAGTACGCCCGGGATTTCGGTTTTGATGATATTCATGCTGCTGGTTCGCCTCAGAAAAACTGGAATGGATGGTCGGGGTTCAGGGGGATCATGACCTGCGTCACGTTTTTTCTCCGGGTGTTTCCGTGTCCTTCAGGATACTGCTCCGGAGCTGGGTGCTGCTTGTGCTTTGCGTATACGGGAAATATACGATCTCGACGCCCTTGTCTGCGAAATATTCCTCATAGCGCTGAAAGCGTTCCGTCCCCTTGTAGTCGGACCCGACAAACAGTTTGTCGTAGTGCAGCGTCGCCCACATGTCCGAATCTTCCGGCAGCGCATCCACGGTGCGGTCCACATATCTGCACGCGGCGACGATCGCCTTGCGTTCCTCGAAGGGGATGAACGTCTCCTTCCCCTTGCGTTTTCCGCTCGGATGCACGCCGACCACCAGATAGTCGCACTGCTCCTTCGCCTTCCGGATGATGTTCAGGTGGCCGATGTGGAACAGGTCGAACGTGCCGGACATATACCCGATCTTCACCTTGCGGCCGTTGTCGACTCTGCCCGACTGTTTTTTATACTCGTAACTGTGCAGGCCGTATTCGTGCGGATCGGCATGATACCGGTCCAGGACGGCTTTGAACGTTTCCTCGTATTGCGGAATGAACCGCGTTTCGCCGGAGAACAGATGCCGCAGGATATCGCCCGCCAGAGGCAGGAGAAGCGACAGGTCGTTTCTGCCGCCGTAAAACCTGCTTCCGCCGAATTTGGACGGGGAAACGTCTAATATCCGGTTCTTCGTCCCGGAAACTTCCAGCTCGATATTGACGGATTCGATCAGGCGGACGACGCTTGCCTTCGACGCGGCGTAAACGCTTGCCGAGGGAGAACTCATCCACCCGGCAATAGACCCCAGGACTCCGGCAAAAAAGGTCTCGTCCGACCGGATCCGGTCATAGAACAAACGGATGATCTTGATCGTCGACACACTGTTGATCGTCAGAGTCTTGTCGATTTCGGCGATATGATGCGCCTCGAAATCGGCGATCCGGCCGATCCCGGCTGTGATCATCAGGAGTTTGACTTCGGGATCCGCCGCAAGCCCCTGAAACAGCGATTCGTCAAAACGAAGCAGATCGCACGGATGATACCGGAACGCCCCTTCTTTCAGCACACCGTCTTCCGGCGCGACGCGGTCGCAGATCTCCAGAGTATAGCCCTGCCCGATCAGAAGACTTCCGATCGCGAGGCTAAGACCGTTGCTGCCGCCGACGATCACGGCTTTTCCGGGATTCGTTTTCATATCTGATGTTCGTTTTCTAAATAAAAGGATAGTCGGATGAATTGTTTCAATAATATATCCCCTGTCATGTCAAAATCAAGCACGCCGCATGGAAAAAAGCCGGAAAAACGCGTTTCGGCATCCCCCGCCCTCGGACTTTCGGAAAAAAACGATCTCTCCCCGAAGAAGAATATCAGGCTGAAACCGGCGAGAACGGCGGCGGGAGGCATATTCACAAAAAAGCCGCCGTGGTGAAGCGGCGGCTTTTCAGAAAAGTCCGGCTGTCCGCGCCGGACGATGGAGCCGATCTCAGGCTCAGGCGTTGACTTCTTCCTTCAGCGCGATCACGACGGAACGCTTTTCGCCGTCGCCGATGCTGTTGGTGGTCAGGGCGTCATCGCCTTCGAGCGTGATGTGAATGATCCTGCGGTCATGGGAATTCATCGGAGGCAGGGTCTTCGGGGATCCCCACTGGTGGACTTCCTTTGCGGCGTCGAGCGCCTGCTGACGGAGGACGTCATCGTGGGAGAAGGACGATCTGCGGCCGCCGTCGAAACGTTCGCCGCGGTCGCCGCGGTCGCGGAACTCCCTGCGGGGACGCTCGGAGCGTTCTCCGCGACGTTCGCCGCGCTCGGGACGTTCGGCACGTTCGCCGTTTTCGGAACGCTCGGCGCGCTCGATGCGGCGCTCGGTGCGGCGTTCACGGGGACCTTCCATGTCGATATAGAGTTTCGGGAACTCGGAATCGGTCTTCTGCATGATGCGGTTCACGATGAGCTGGAGATTCTCCAGCGTCTTGCCGTGGTGGCCGATCACGCGGCCGGCTTCCTCGGTGGAGACATAGAGGTTCACGGAGCGGGGCTTGTTTTCCACGCGGATGTTGGCGTCGATGCCGAGGAAATCGAACATGTGGGCGAGGACGCTTCTGGCTTCCTCCATGGATTCCTGGGACGCGGGCTTGACCGGCGGCGGATTCCGGCGGGGACGTTCGTCGCGGGTCTTCGCCGGGGCTTCCGCACCGGCTTCGGGGTTCTTTTCGTTTTCATCGAATCCGCCGTCATTCGTTCCGGTGGAGGCGTCGTCCATGGGGACGGCCTTGATCTCATCGGTCGCAGCGGTTTCCGTCGCGGTTTCCGCTGCCGCATTTTCCATGGCCTGGTTGTCGGCCGCGGCTGTTTCTTCGAGGTCCATTGTATTCTCCGGGGTTTGGGCTGATCTATGCCTTCTGCGGTTTGCTGGCCTGACGCGCTTCGTCCCGCTTCGCGGCGAACTGCCCGTATTTCATTTGAAGGATGCTGAATATCTGACTGACCGTCCAGTAAAGCGTCAGGCCGGACGGGAGGTTGTAGAACATGAACAGCATGATGACCGGCATGAGCATCATCATCTTCTGCTGCGCGGAATCGCCCGTGGTGGGCGTCATCTTCTGCTGAAGCACCATGAGCGCCGTCATGGCGATCACGAGCGGATGGAATCCGACCTGGCCGATGAAGGGCAGCGCGAAGGGAAGCGTCGGGCCGACGAGGTCGGGACGCGAGAGGTCGGTGCACCAGAGGAACGGCACGTTGCGAAGTTCGACGGCGGAATCCAGCGCGGAGTACAGCGCGATGAAGACGGGGATCTGAAGCAGGACGGGGAGGCAGCCGCCGAGGGGATTGACCTTTTCCGTACGGTACAGCTCCATCATCTTCTGGTTCAGCTCGGCTTTCTTGCGCGCGGTGTCGTCCTGGGTGTCCATCGGGGACTCTTTGTACTTCTCCTGAAGCTCCTTGATCTTCGGCTGGAGCTTCTGCATGCGGCGCATGGAGCTGTTGGCCTTCTGCGTGACCGGCCAGAAGAGGATGCGGACGATGAGCGTGAGCAGGATGATCGCGATGCCGTAGGAGCCGCAGAGGCCCTTCAGCCAGTTCAGCAGCATCACCATCGGACGCGCGATGAACTCGAACCACGAGTAGTAGGAAATGTGCATCACGCCCATCACGGAGGACCCGAGCGCGCGGATGCGGGCCATTTCCTTCGGGCCGCAGTAGGTCTTCAGGAGATATTTCACGGGCTCCGCGCCGGGCGCGAACGTGACGGCGCCGAAATCGCCCGTCATGGACGGTACGGCGTAAAGGTCCTTTTCGCTGGTGCTGCCGGCGGGGAAGTTCCAGACGCGTTCGCCGAACGCGGACGCGAACGGTTTCGCGTCGTCGGCGAAGAGAAGCGAGGCGAAATACTTATTGGAGGATCCGATCCAGGCGACCGGGACGTTGCAGGTCGTCCTTTTGTCGAATTTCTCCTGGGATTTGACCTGCGGATCGGCGGAGTCGCACATGCCGCTGCCGACCTTGCAGAAGTCGACGTTCAGGCGTTCGCTGTAGACCTTGTCTCCGGTGAGGTCCTTGACCTGCGGCAGGCCCGCGAGGCGGACGCCGAGGCCATCGACCGTGACCGCGGCGGACGTGGGATTGGTCCACGCGTACTCGCAGACGACCATATAATTGTCTTCCGGCAGGGCAAACGTCTGAGTCAGCTTCAGCCCGTTCGCAAACGTGCGGACGACCTCCGCGGAGAGCGGGCCCTTTTCGACGACGTCGAGGGAAACGGGGACCAGACCGGGAGCGGATTTGAGTTCGAACGTGCGGTACGCGCCGTCGCGGAACAGCTCGATGGCTTCGCCGGAATCTTTGAGTTTGTAACGGGGATCCAGCAGCTTGGCGCTGGAGAGCGAGCCGGTCAGACCGTCGACCGTCACGCGGAACAGCTTGTTTTCAAGCGTGAATGTCTTCGTTTCCTTCAGCGCGGAAACGGTTTCCGCGGCGGTTTCCGGCGCGGCCTGTCCGGCGTTTGCGTCCGTGACGGCCGGCTGGACAGTAGCGGAAGTAGCGCCCGGCGTATTCGTCTGCTGCGCCGGTGCGTTCTGCTGCGTGGTCTCCAGCATCTTCTGGTATTCCGCGGCGCGCTTCGCCTGATATTTCGGCATGTAGATCAGCCAGCCGCCCATGAGCAGGCAGCCGACCAGAACGATGAGGGCAGTGTCTTTGTCGAATTTGAAGTTCACTCGTTATTCCTTCCCGGAACGTTTCGGAGGGACGGGGTCATAACCGCCCCGGCACCAGGGATTGCATCTGAGGATCCGCCAGGATCCCAGCATCAGGCCGCGCAGGACTCCGTGGACCCGGACGGCTTCGATCATATACTGGGAGCAGGACGGCGTGAAACGGCAGCACGGCGGCAACAGCGGGGAAATCCAGCGTTGATACAGGCGGACGGGGAAGATCACGAGCTCGCGGACGAAGTGTCCGCTGTCTGTTTTTCCCGGATCAGTCCGGCTTTTTTCAGCGTCCGGAGCAGATGCGCCTGCACTTCCTGCTGTTTTGCACCGAAGATGCTCCGGCGCGGGATGATCAGGATGCCGCATGGCAGGATCTCCTCCTTGCACAGCCGGAACGTTTCGGAGATCAGACGCCTCGCGCGGTTCCGCACGACGGCCGAATGATGCAGTTTGCGGCTGCAGATGACGCCGTACCGGGTGATCTGAACCGGATCGTCCGGTTCCGCCGCCCGCACCAGGACCGTAAAGAACGGATCCCGGCAGGCTTTCCCGTGTTCCTTGAGCGCATCGAAGTCCTTTCGGGTGCGGAGCTTTTCCTGCTTCCTCAGGCTGCTGCGCCCAATTTCCACGGCGTGTTCCTTTCTCAGATGACGGTCAGGCGTTTACGCCCTTTCGCTCTTCTTCTGGCAAGGACCTGGCGGCCGCCCTTGGTGGCCATTCTGGCACGGAATCCATATTTGCGGGCGCGTTTGATGACGGAGGGCTGATACGTTCTTTTCATAGTTTCACCTTGTTCCCGGAGCTGCAAAAGGCGCTCCGGCTGTTCCTCTTACGGGGTTGCGGCTTGTTGTTTGTCAGTCATTTTGTATTAAGACGTAATCATTTAATATAGCATGCTCCCGGCACTATTTCAACCCGGCTGAACGTTTTTTTGCTTTTTTTTCCGCTTTCTTCCGGTTTTCGGCTTTTCCCCGGTTGTTTTGACGGAAAAAGGTGCTATAGTATAATCGTTATGGATCTGCCGGACGCACGCATGCCCGGCGGATACCCACGCTAAAAAAACTCCTGCACATTATCCATCTACTCATCATCCATATCAACAACACAGGGACGCCGGCAGGCGTTCCGGAAAGACCAGGTATGAAACACTTGTTCCTTCTTTTCGCGGCGGCCGCGGCTCTCGTCTGCACGGCCTGCTCCACTCCCGGCGTCACCAATACGGCGCGCAACTCCGTGGAAGAAATGCTCCTCAGCTCCGTCATCGAGCGCGGCATCTCCTCCATCGACTTCGAGGCCTATGCCGGCAAAAAGGTCAACATGGACTACTCGAACCTCGCGCCGCAGGTCGACAAGGAATTCCTCATGGCCTACATCGAGCTGCATCTCGCCCGCTACGGCATCACCGTGGTGAAGGATGCCGCCGACGCCGACTACGTCTTCAAGGCCGCCAGCAGCGTGCTCGCCACCGATATGGACAGATTCCTCCTGGGCATCCCGTCCCTCCCGATCCCGATCCCGTGGGCCAACCTCTCCATCGTGATCCCCGAGATCCCGATCTTCAGCCGTCTCCACCGTACCGCCTGGGGCCGCTTCTTCTTCAATATCGTCGACGCCAAGACCAACGAACCGGTCCAGATCGTCGACGGCGCGAAGTCGGAAGCGTACTTCAACAACTGGGTCGTCTGCTTCTTCCCGTTCAAGACCCACAGACTCCCGATCGGCGACGACAATCCGGGCGAGCTCCACTTCCTCTGGTTCTGGAACGACTGATCCCCGCCTGACCTGATTCGCTCTTTCGCGTCCGGCTCCCCTTCTTCGGGCCGGACGCTTTTTTGTCGCCGCCTGCCCGGCGGACCGCCCTGTTTTATTAGAGTTTTTTTATATCGGAAAACCATGATGCTTGAAATTTGAAAAAAGACGGTGTATAATAAGGGCGAGTCTTTCTTATCTCCGCAATTTTCACCTCGAAAAGGAGTCCCCGGTCATGAAAAAACCGTTATTCCGCCTCCCCTGCGCCGCCATCCTCTGCATCGTCCTCGCCGCCGCGTTCGCGCCCGCCGCGCTGTTCGGGCAGTCCGCATCCGAAAAGAACGGAAAGGACGCCGACAAAAAGGAGCCCGACAACGCCCCGATCGTGAAGGTCTCGCTCTACAAGAACGGCTTCTGCTTCGTAACGCGCGAGATCGCCCCGCTCAGCGAGTCCGAGCCGCATAATGCTCGCATAATCACCCTGACCCGAAACATCGCCCCCCGCCACGGCACGCTGTGGTTCGACCCGCCGACGGTGAGGCTCCGCCGCACCACGATCGAAAAGATGGTCACGCCGGAACCCGCGCCCGCCGCGAAGAAGAACGATGCGCCGGGCTACCGTCCCGACTGGAACACCATGACCGACGTCTTCGAGTGGCAGCAGGTCACGGTGCGGACCAAGGACGGCACGAAGATATCAGGCCGCGTGGTCGGCAACCAGAAGCCTCTGCCGCAGGAACAGCCGCAGGAAACGCCCGCCTACGAGCTCATGGATGAGCTGTCGGCGTACCGGTCCTCCGCCATGCCCCTCCGCATCAGTTCTTCCTCCTCCGTGAAGGCGCGCTCCCCGTTCGGCGCGAGCTTCCTCACGCTCGAAACCGAAGACGGGAGTTTCATCGCTATCCGGCAGGCCGACGTGGTGGAGATCAACGCGAAGAGCCTGTACGAAGGCGACGACGTCCAGCCGCCGCCGGAACCGAAGAAGATCAAACAGACCGAGGAAATCCAGATCGTCAGCATCCCGTACAGCGTAATAGGCCCCGTCCACATGCGTTATCTGACCGAGGGGATCACTTGGTCGCCGTTCTACCGGCTCGAACTCAATCACCGTCTGTCGGACACGATCGATTATGATGAGGACAAAGTTCCGGACTCCGGGAAGAAATACGACGGCATCGTCACGGTCCATGCCGCGGCGACGGTCATGAACAACTACTGCGATTTCGAGAACGCCGAAGTCGAGTTCATCTCCGGGTTCCCGAGCCTCGATTTCGCGTCCGTCGTTTCCGCCGTCGCGAAAAAGCTCCCCATGAGCACGTTCCTCCAGTCGCTCGCCAACCCCGCGGCGGGCACCCCGGACTACATCCAGCGCGCCTCCTCCGGCATCCTGAGCCAGAGCGTCATGAGCAACAGCGTGATGAGCAACATGCGGCCGGTCGTCCAGATCGACAAGGACGACGAGCCGGACGCGCCGCCGTCCAGGTGGTCATCCTCCGGCATGGAGGACATCCAGTACAAATCCGTCGGGAAACTCACGATGAAGAAGGGCGACGTGCTGTACCTCCCGATCGCGTCGCAAATGACGGATTTCGAATACGTCACGACCTGGTCGGCTCCGCTTCAGGGCGAATTCGCGTTCGGGGAACAGACGCCCGACACGAACGTCTGGAGCACCGTCCGCTTCCGCAATCCGTTCGATTTCGCCCTCACCACCGCCCCCTACGAGATCGAGACCGGGGACTTCGTCCGCGAATTGACGAGGCGGTCGGACGGAACCATCGAATTGTTCCGTCCGGATACGAATATCCAAACACGCAGAGAAATCCTCGGCCAGAGCACCGGCTCCTGGTTCGGAGCTGGCGAACTCGCCTCCGTGAAGATCACGCATGCGCTGGGTGTCTCCTGCACCATGTCCCACTTCGAGAGCGGCAACCGCGACCGCGTCTTCCGCGTGCCGAGAACGGAAGGGCTCCCCGAACTGCGCTACCGTTACCCGGACGTCACGGTCGAGCTCGCCCTCGTGAACCGCACGGGCAAG
>JAFXUM010000221.1 GCA_017524965.1 Lentisphaeria bacterium
ATCGGGGTGAAGAGCTCGGTCTCGTAGCAGTTGTCCTTGCCCTGCAGGATCGCGGTCACGCGTTCGAGGCCCATGCCCGTGTCGACGTTCTTCTGCGCCAGCGGGGTGAACGTGCCGTCCGCCTGCTTGAAATACTGCATGAAGACGTTGTTCCAGATCTCGACCCAGCGCTTGTCGGAGGGATCGAAGACTTCCGGCGCGGGCTTCGGGCCGGTCCAGTAGAAGAATTCGGTATCGGGTCCGCAGGGACCGGTGATGCCGGCGGGTCCCCACCAGTTGTCCTTTTTCGGGAGCTTCGCGATGCGCTTCTCGCTCACGCCGTGGTTGCGCCATTCGTTGTAGGCTTCCTCATCGAACGGGGCATCCTCGTCGCCCGCGAACACGGTGAATCCGAGCATTTCGAGCGGGAATCCGAGGTAGTCGGGCGAGGTCAGGAATTCGTAGCTGAACGCGATCGCCTCTTTCTTGAAGTAGTCGCCGAGGGACCAGTTGCCCAGCATCTCGAAGAACGTGAGGTGCACGGCGTCGCCCACGTCGTCGATGTCGCCCGTGCGGATGCACTTCTGAACGTCGGTGAGGCGGGTCCCCTGCGGATGCTTCTCGCCGAGGAGATACGGCACCAGCGGGTGCATCCCGGCGGTCGTGAAGAGCACGGTCGGGTCGTTGTCCGGCACGAGGGAGGCGCTGCGGATGACCGCGTGGCCCTTGGACTGGAAGAATTGCAGGTACTTTTCGCGAAGTTGAGCGGCTGTGGTAATCATGACAGATGGGTCTCCATGTAGGTTTTCAAATCAAACAATAATAATACACCCGTTTCCGCCTTTTTACAAGTGGGAAAACGGGTGTTTTACCTTAAAAATGTTTTCTGAAGCGGGATTCAGAGGGCGACCGGACGCGGCGCGGCGTTTTCCGAGTATTCCACCGTCTTCACCGGGTTCCCCTCGTAGCGCAGCGTGCCGTCCTGGTCCAGCGAGAACTTGTTCCGCGCGAAATCGTCGACCGTCTGGGGGAAGACGACCCAGTCGCCGTGCTCCTTCAGGTTCTCCAGGTTGCGTTCCGCCGCCTGCATCAGCAGGTCGCCGCGGTATTCCGCCGGCTTCTTCCCCTGACGCGCCGCCTGGCACGCCCTGAGCTCGTCGACGGTCGCGCCCGCGAGGTCGACCGGGACCGGGGCGGAGATCCCGAGCACCGGACCGGAATCCATCTCCTTCGCGCCGCCGGTGAACGCCTGCGCGATGATGACGCTGCTGCGGAGGCTCGTGTGGCCGCGGAGCAGAGCGGTTTCGACCGGGAGACGCTGGAGTCCCGCCAGATAACGCCGTCCGTCCTCCTCAAGCGTGAGGTCGCCGGGATGGACGTTCAGGCACGGCAGAACGCACGTGATGTTGGAGAGCGGCACGAATCCGGCGAGGATGCCGAACTGCACGCTGTAGGGCATGAGCAGACGGATCAGCGCGCCGGTCCACTCCTCGCGCACCTGAAGGGCGCGTTCCGAGGTCAGCGCGATCTTTTCCAGGCCGCGTTCGCGGTAGAATTTCGCGATGTCGTGTTCGACCAGAGGCAGGCCGTACTGCGCCGCCAGGGCGCGGGCGCGGCTCGTTTCGGGTTTGTCGGTGACCAAAACGCGCGGGGTCCAGCCTGAAAACGCGCCGGACCGCCACCCTTCAAGCAGCTTGGCGGCGTTCGTGCCGGTCCCGCTCAAAAACACGGCCGCGGCCGGTTTTTCCGGAAAAGTTTGAAAAAAAGTGGAAGACATGGCGTTCTTTCATTTGATTTTTGCGATTTTGTGTTTAAAATATAAACGGTGATTTTCGTTTCGCAAATCGTTTCACCGACTTTTTTCGTTTTTATTCAAAAAATTCTTTCTGGAGACCCGATATGAACCTTCCGAAATACGCCTCCGCACCGCTCTGCATGATCCTCCTCGCGCTCGCCGCTTCCTCGTTCGCCGCCGACACTGCGGCAGACAAACCCGCTCCGGCGGCAGTTCCCGTAGCCGTTCCTGCCGCAGAACAGGCTAAAGCCAGCTCTTTTGAAGATGTCGATGCCATGAAAAAACAACCGGAAATGGCAGCCGCCAACAAGAAGAAGGAAGCCGAAGCCAAGGCCAAAGCCGAAAAGGCGAAGAAGGAAGCCGAAGCAAAGGCCGCCGCCGAAAAGGCAAAAGCGGAAGCCGAGGTAAAGGCCGCCGCAGAAAAGGCGAAGAAGGAAGCCGAAGCAAAGGCCGCCGCCGAAAAGGCAAAAGCGGAAGCCGAAGCAAAGGCCGCCGCCGAAAAGGCAAAAAAGGAAGCCGAAGCAAAGGCCGCCGCCGAAAAAGCGAAGAAGGAAGCCGAGGCAAAGGCTCTCACCCCTGAAGAGAAGAAGAAAGCGGCAGAGGAAAAAGTCGCCACGGCGTTCGAGGGGCGTTTCCCCGAGCTCGCGAAGGCGATCGCCGCCGCCGACCTCACCGAGGACAAGCGCGCCGAGATCGACGCGATGTCCGCCAACCTCATGGCGAGCAGCGACGCCCTCAACGAGGTCACTGCCCGCGAGGCCGCCGGGGAAGCCCAGCCCGCGGAAAAACTCGAGGCCGAGATCGAATGCCTCACGAACTACACGGCAATCCTCGCCGCCGTCCCCTCTCCTGAGAATGAAACGCTCCTCGCCGACAAGAGACTTGAGCTCCAGACTGCCCGCGAGGACCGCCTGATGCTCGCCCAGAAGGAATTCGAGGAGGGCAAGATCGACTCGGACCAGCTCCGCGAGCTCGAAGAGAAATATGTGAAGGCCGACGCCGCGACCGAGGCGGAACCCGCCAAGGCCGCGAAGGAAAAGAAGGAGCCGTTCTGGGGCTACAGGAAGCACAAGCCGCTCCCCTACCTCGTGATCGTCGCGAACTACCGCATCCCGCGCAAGGTGATCGCCGAATACCTCCGCACCAAATACGACGTGCCGTACATCCTGCTGCCGTCCGATCCGGGCAAGCCCTCGAAGGACGACCAGGTCTACTTCAGCGGCGGCAAAAAGAACTCCGGCGAACTCGAAGTCGCATTGCCCGCGCCCCAGCTCTCGCAGTTCATCGCCTATCTCCGCCCCGAAACTGTCATCATTCTGGGCGACGAGTCGTACATCAACCCGGTGTACCGCCTCGCCGTCCCGGAAGGCATCGACAAGGTCGAATTCAGGGACTCCGAATGGAAAGTCAACACGGCGCGCCTCGACGAGTTCTTCCGCCGGACGCTGAAGACCAATCTCTCCGACCATTATCTGGACTACCTGCAGAACCAGGGCAAACGTGACGCGGAGTAAGCTGCGATGTTCACGATCTTCCGCCTTTCCATGAACGCCTGCCGGGAGTGCCTGCGCGAACCGGTGTACTACCTGATGCTGCTGGCGGCGCTCATCATGATCGGGCTGTTCCCGTACTTCTCGATGTTCGTGTTCCGCCAGCAGATCCGGCTCGTCTGCGACAGCTCGATGGCGACGACCATGCTGTTCGGCCTCTTCGCCGCGGTCCTCTGCTCGGCGCGCACGATCAGCCGCGAGATGAAGAACGGCACGGTCCTGCTGCTGATGTC
>JAFXUM010000222.1 GCA_017524965.1 Lentisphaeria bacterium
CCGACCGCGATGTCGACCTCGCCGCGGTACACCTTCATCCATTCGTCGTAGCGTTCGCCCTGCGTGAGCCCGCTGTGAAGCACGCTGACGCGTTCGCCGAACCGCGCGCGGAACCGCGTCACGGTCTGGGGGGTGAGGGAGATTTCCGGCACCAGCACGATCGCGTTGCCGCCCTGCTCCAGGGCGCGCGCGATGGCCTGAAGATAGACTTCGGTCTTGCCGCTGCAGGTCACGCCGTGCAGGAGGAGCACATGCGGCGAGGCGGGCGGACGGTCCGGCGCGAGCATGGAGAGTATCTTTTCCAGCGCGGCGCCCTGTTCGCCCGTGAGCTTGAGCGGGGTCGTCGGGACGATTTCGAGGTTGCGGAGCGGATCGCGGTCGGCGCGGATCTCCTCGATGTTCAGGATGCCGTCCTTTTCAAGTGCGCGAAGCTGGGGCATCTTCGCCCCGGTCGCGGACTGGACCGTGTCGGGCGGCACGCCGGGGTGGAGTGTGATGAACTGGATGGCCTGCGCCCGGACTTTCGCCCGCGCGCCGTTCTTTTCCAGGTAGGCGGCGGCTTTCTCCGGGGACGCCAGATAGCACCGGCGGATCTTTTTGGGTTTGATCTTGCCGCTGCGGACCGCCGACGGCAGAAGCGCGCGCAGGGCCTGTTCGCGGGTGCAGCAGTAATAATCGGCGATCCATGCGCCGAGTTTCGCGAGGGAATCCGGGATCCGCGGCACGTCGCCGCAGATGTCGATGATCTCCTTCAGGTCGCCGCGGTCGGGACGCGGGATCAGACGGGTCACAGTCGCCGGACGGGGCTTGCGGCCCTTGCCGAACGGCACGTTGACCTTCATGCCGGGCTGAATGCGCCCGATGAGGTGCGGCGGGATTAAATAATCGAAGGTTCTGTCAAGCGATAAGTTGACAAGAACCTCCACTGCCGGAAGAGATTGTGCGTCTCCGTCTGGCATAAATCAAAAGAAACTGTGTCATGCCGGGGAGACGCGCCCCCCGGCACAGGATTCATCCGTTACTGGACGACGCCAGTCTGCGGATAGAAGAAATTCTGGTAGTTGTGGGCCGGGGAGAGGATCCATTCCGGGGTCAGGATCGGGCCGTAGCCCCACTGGGAGCGGTTCGGATCCATCGGATCGTTCGGGCTGCTCGGGAGCGGGAAGGGGAACGTGAGGAGCTCGAGGATGCCGACGCCTTCGCGGACCAGGAAGTAGCCGACGCCGCCGATGACGCCGTAGGTGGCGCCGGCGAGGTTGCCGTCTTCAAACTGGACGTGGGACATGAAAGTCGGGATCTCCAGCACGCCGAACGCAACGTCGCAGATGCCGCGGCCGAGCTTGCGCGTGATACGGTTCCAGAGGTTTTCGTATCCGGGCGGGTTCTCGGGAGACAGGTTCAGGTTGTCGATGGCGAGAGCCTGGGTCATTCCGCCGATCATGGCGAAGAAGACGAGGCTCAGGACGATTTTTTTCCACTGTTTCATTTGGTACTCCTTGAGGGTTGTCTGAGTATGTTTTAAGAAAAAGTATCGTTTTTTTTGGCGTTTTCACTGGAAAAATCGGAAAACGCGTTTAATATATTCTTGTATCGTTCATCAATCAAGTTGAAAACGCGTTTTTTTTTGAATTTTTTTTGAAAAAAGCCGGTTTCGTCTGTAAATAACGTCTGAAAGGCCTTAAAAAATGCCCAAAAACGAAAAAAAGTCGAAAAAAAGTCCGGCGGAGGCTCTGCCGCATCCGTCCCTGACCCTGCTTTCCCGCAGTCATACCGAGTACCCGGACACTCCGGACAAGGCGAAACTCGAATCCTTCGTCAACGCCTATCCGCAGCGCGACTACGAGATCCTGTTCGACTGCCCCGAGTTCACCAGCCTGTGCCCCGTGACCGGTCAGCCCGACTTCGGGCACATCCGCATCCGGTATGTCGCGGACAAGCTCTGCATCGAAAGCAAATCCCTCAAGCTCTACCTCTATTCCTTCCGCAACCACCACACCTTCCACGAAGAGGCCGTCAACCGCATCCTCACCGACCTCGTGAAGGCGTGCAAGCCGCGATGGATGGAGGTCAACGGCGAGTTCCGTCCGCGCGGCGGCATCGCCCTGACCATTACCGCGACCGAGGGCAAAAAGCCCTGATCCGGCCTCACGAACCGTACTTTTTCAAACCACACTTAGGAGATACCTGAATTGAACCAGAACATCCCGTCTTTCGAGGTGATCGAGGGCGGCGGCGTGACCTCCGCGTCCGGATTCGAAGCCGCCGGCGTCACCTGCGGACTCAAACGGAGCGGCAAGGCAGACCTCGCCCTCCTCTACTCCCGGACCGGCTGCAACAGCGCCGGCACCTTCACCTCCAACCTCTTCCCCGCCGCCCCGGTCGTGCTCTGCAGGGAACGCGTCGCCGGGCCCGCCGGGATTCGCGCCGTCGTGGTGAACAGCGGCGTCGCGAACGCCTGCACGGGCGAGCTCGGCATGGAAAATGCGCGCGCGGTCGCGAAGCTCGCCGCCGAAGCGCTCGGCATCGACGAGAACCAGGCGCTGTCCTGCTCCACCGGCAGGATCGGCGTCCAGCTCCCGATGGACAAGCTCGCCGCCGGGATCAAAGCCGCCGCCGCCGCGAAGAAGCCGGACGGAGGCCATGAGGCCGCGCTCGCCATCATGACCACCGACACGCGCCCGAAAGAGTGCGCCGTGAGCTTCTTCCTCGACGGAAAGAAAGTCACGGTCGGCGGCATGACCAAGGGCGCCGGCATGATCGCGCCGCACATGTACCCCGCCGTGCCCCACGCCACCATGCTCTGCTTCATCACGACCGACGCCGCCGCGGACAACGTCAGCCTCACGCACTTCCTCGCCGACGCCGTCGAAGTCTCGTTCAATCGCATCACGGTCGACAACGACATGAGCACGAACGACACGTGCATGCTGTTCGCGAACGGCGAATCCGGCGCGAAGATCGCGTACGACGGCTCCGAGGCCGCGCAGCTCTTCGCCGACGCGCTCCGCCATGTGACGCAGACGCTCGCGAAGGGCATGGTCATGGACGGCGAAGGCTCCTCGAAGTTCGTCGAGGTCCTCGTGACCGGCGCGAAGGACGCCGCCCAGGCGCATATCTGCGCGAAGGCCATCGCCGACTCCATGCTCTGCAAGACCGCCTGGTTCGGCTGCGATCCGAACTGGGGACGCATCCTCGCCGCCGCCGGATATTCCGGTGCGCAGTTCAGCCCGGAGAACGTCTCGCTGGACTACAACGACAAAGCGGTCGTGCGCGGCGGCATGGACGCCGGGACCCCGGAAGCAGAGTTGTCCGAACTCATGAAGGCCGGCAGCTTCACCGTTCACATCGACCTCGGCGAGGGCGTCGCGTCCGACACCA
>JAFXUM010000223.1 GCA_017524965.1 Lentisphaeria bacterium
GAAGGGGACGAGGCGAGTCCCGGCGGCGGGGTCCTCGGGATTGTTCACGGTCTCGACCTCTTCGACCTGGCCCTCCGGGTAGTTGTCGATCACGAGCTTCAGCGGGTTCATGACGGCCATCGCGCGGCGCGCGGACTTGTTCAGGTCGTCGCGGACGGAGTGGTCGAGGAGTTCGATCTCGGTGAGGCTGTTGAACTTGGTCACGCCAATGGTCTCGCAGAAATCGCGGATGGCGGAGGCGGGAATGCCGCGGCGGCGCATGCCGCAGATGGTGGGCATGCGGGGGTCGTCCCAGCCGTTCACGAGGCCGGTCTTCACGAGCTCGAGGAGCTTGCGCTTGCTCATGACCGTGTAGGTGAGGTTGAGGCGCGCGAACTCGATCTGCTGGGGCTTGCACGGGGTGTCGAGCGTATTCAGGATCCAGTCGTACAGCGGACGGTGGATCTCGAACTCGAGCGTGCAGATGGAGTGTGTGATGCCCTCGATGGCGTCCTCGAGGCAGTGCGCGAAATCGTAGAGCGGATAGATGCACCACTTCGAGCCGGTGTTGTGGTGGTCGGCGTGGCGGATGCGGTAAATCGCCGGGTCGCGCATGTGGATGTTCGGCGACGCCATGTCGATGCGGGCGCGGAGCACCTTGCTGCCGTCCGGGAACTCGCCGGCCTTCATGCGTTCGAAGAGCTCAAGGTTCTCCTCGATCGTGCGTTTGCGTCCGGGCGGCTCCTTGCCGGGTTCGGTCAGCGTGCCGCGGTATTCCTTGAACTCCTCCTCGGAGAGCTCGCAGACGTATGCCTTGCCCATCCTGATGAGTTGGACCGCGTACTCGTACATCTGATCGAAGTAGTCGGACGCATGGAAGAAACGGTCCTCCCAGTCGGCGCCGAGCCATTTCACGTCCTCGAGAATGGATTCGACGTACTCGGTGTCCTCCTTCACGGGGTTCGTGTCGTCGAGGCGGAGATTGAACTTGCCGCCGAACTTCTGCGCGGTGCCGAAGTTCAGGCAGATGCTCTTCGCGTGGCCGATGTGGAGATAGCCGTTCGGCTCCGGCGGGAACCGCGTCCTGACCGCGCCGCCGTTCTTGCCGGCTTCGAGGTCCTTGCGGATGATCTCGTGGATGAAGTTGTCGGGGAGATTGATTTCGGTTTCGCTCATTTTAGTCGCTCCGTATGGGATTCGGTCGAAAACAGTTTTAATCTATTAGTATAGCACGGATTTACCCGGCTTTCAAGCCGGAATCCGAAAGTTCAGCAAAAGTTGACGAAGAGGACCTCCGGCGGACAGCAGATGCGTGCGTGGAACCAGGTCGCGCCGATCCCGGCGGTCACGTACATCGTCGCGCCGGTCGAACTGTGCCGGTACGTGCCGTATTCCAGGCGTTTGCCGAAACGCGATGACGTGAGGACCGCGCCGAAGCCGGGGACGCGGAACTGGCCGCCGTGCGTGTGGCCGCAGAGGATCAGCGGCGCGCCCTTCAGCCGGTCCGTGGGGAGCATGGCCGCCGCGGCGTCGGGATTGTGCGAGAGGATGCAGACGTTTTCGGAACGGGGAATGTCCGCCTCGCCGGAAAGCCCGTCGCCCTCCTTGGCGTCGTCCAGGCCGTGGAACCGGATCCCGCACGCATCGGCGGAATCGTTCAAAAGCAACCGGAATCCCGCCTCGGCGAACAGATCGCGCCAGCGTTCCGCGGGAAGCCATCTGCGGCGGAGTTCCCAGTTGCCGCAGACCGCGAACTTATGCGGACCGGACGGGAGTCCGCGCAGGAAATCGAGCCCCTGCCCGATCCAGGCCGCCTCCCCGGCGAGGTCGCCGCCGAACAGGATGCAGTCCGGCATCGGGACCGCGTCGAAAAGCTCATGGAACGCTTTCGTCAGCCATTCCGTCCCGCCGCGCTGCGACACGCCCGGGAAAAAACCGGAAATGCCGGCGCTCCGGATATGCGTGTCGGAAAAAAACAGCAGGGTGCGCCCGGCGAGGCGCGGCTTGGAGACGCGCAGGAAACGGACGTGCAGGCCGGACGGCAGCACACGCGTTTCCTTGACGGCGGCGGACGCCCGGGCGGGCCGCCAGAGCAATACCCTCGTGCGCTGCTCCGGCGTCAGCCCGGCGTTCCGTTTCCGGACATAGATCCGGGATTTGAACGGAGAAAGGTCCGACATGGCCGGCACGCGGGGGAGACCGGACTCAGTCGCCGGAAAGCTCTTTGAGCATTTCGGTCGGCAGCGGCTCGACCTTCGAGATCAGGCATTCGCCGATTTCGGGAAGATCGAGCTTTTCGCCGGTCTTGTGATCCAGCAGGATCTGTCCGAGCGGGGACAGGTAGGAAATGCGCCCGTGATCGACGTCGACGTCCCATACGCCGAGGATGTAATAGGAAATCTCCTTGCCCCCGGCGGTCTTCAGGGTTACGCGGCAGCCCGGCACGATGACGTCGGTGACCTTGACGTCGCGGAAATCCGTGACGGCGATGAAACCGAGCTGTCTTTCGAGCTCGGAACGCTGTCTCTGGAGGAAGCGGCGCTGTTCCTTGGCGGCGTCGTATTCGGCGTTTTCACGAAGGTCGCCGAAGCTTCTCGCGATCGCGACGGCCTCGGCGTTCCGCGGGATGAGGACCTCGACGAGTTCCTTGTACTCGGCCTGTCTGCGGTTCCGGGAGGCGACCGACGTGAGCGGGGGCTCTTCGACGGACGAAGACGAGGCGACGCCGAGGATCCGTTTGCCCGCGCCGCTTTCGAAGTATGCGCGGAATTCGTCGGAGACGCGTCCCATCTTGACCAGAAGGCTCTGAAGCTCGCTCGAGCTCGTGCGGAATTTGCGGATGCTGTCGAGGATGGACGTGATGTCGCCGTCGGCGTTTTCGATCAGGAATTTGCGGAAATCGTCCTTTTCGGCGAGCAGAATGCGTTTGAGGTCGCGCTGCGCGGCGCCCCATTCCTTCAGCAGATCGGGACGGTTCAGGGCGCCGACGACCGCCTCCATGTTCACCATCGAGGTGATGATCCTGGATTTGATGCGGCTTTTGTTCTTCCAGATCCAGAGGCAGACGTCCGCGGAAAGCGGTTCCATCCCGGCGATCTGCCGGATGATTCCCTGGACAAGGGCGGAGTCGGCCGCCTCGCGCGCCTCCGTCTCTTCCTTCGTCTCGGACGCGTTTTTCTTCTGCGCCTCAAAGAAGACGGACATGCAGCGGATCGGGAGCATCAGGCCGAGGGAGATGAACTCCTCCTGCGTGTAGATGGCACGGGTGGCGGCGAGAAGGCCGTCGAGGTCCTTCACCGGGATCTTCGCCCAGAACACGAGGTCCTGCGGCCTGACGCCCTCGGGGACCGAAGCCGGCCAGAAGGGGACATGCCCGCGGAGCGGCTTGAACATCAGGACCAGCTGTTCGGGATCCGTTCCGGCGGAAAGCCAGGAAACGACCTCGGCAAGCATCTGGATGTCCTTCGGCATCATGGTCCTGCCGGCGACGCGGACGAACATTTTTTCGAGCTTTTCCGCGGAGGCCGCGTCAACGGTCACGGCGGGGTCGTCCTTCAGAAGCGAATGAAGTTCGAGAATGCCGCGGGAGTCGCTGAAATGACGTTTCCCGCCGGACGCACGCGTCGTAACGGCCGCAGCATCCCACCAGGAGGCGAACTCCTCCGCATTGAAGATCCGCGGGACAAGCAGGTTCTGGACCATTTCCCGGACCTTCTGCTCCGGGACGTCGCCCAGCGCCAGACGGGTCAGGACGCGGCGGTATTCGGCGGCGGGACGAAGCGAGGAGCGGAGCGGGGAGATCAGGTCCGTGAGCTCGGGCGCGGTATCGAAGAAATACGCGGAAACGACGGCGGAAGAGATCGGAATGGACGAGGAGCCGGAGCCGTCGACCGGAGTGACGGCGATCGTGCCGGTCACGCGGTCAATGCCGGTCACGCGGCCGCACTGGCCGTTTTCGGGCTGATACATGAGCGCGGACGCACGGAGACGCTGAAGCTTTTTGAGGCGGGAAGCGACCTCGCGGACGCCGACGCCCGCGTCCTTCGCGCCGAGGGATTTCACGACGGCGTTGCTGACCAGATAAGGAGGAAGGAGCTTGCGGACCGCGATGTTCAGAGCGCCGCGGAACGCAGCGGAGTCGAGGATGGAGAATTCGGCGATCCTGACGCAGAGCCTGGCCTTGTTCACGTCGGCGGCGATCTGATCGCTCCATGCCTCGAACAGGGCTTCGAACTGAGGCGCGGCGGCGCGGAGCTCCTGAATACCGTCCGAACCGAGCCGGTTGACACGTTCAAGCAGGACGTTGACGGTATCGTCGAACTCCTCCGATTGTGCAAGCAGGATCAAATCCGGCAGAGAAAAGTCATTGATGCTCATAGAGAATCGTCTCCTTCATCGTCAGGTGGTCAAATAGCATTTTGTTTGATATAACTAATTAATGTACACCCTTAACGGCTTTTTTTCAAGTATCTGTTCGCAAATAATCGCCTTTTTTCCCCGTTTCAATTTGATTTTTTTCCCGGATGAAGTATGTTTATTTTTCGCCACCGTTTCATCTCTCCCTTTTCTGCATCACCGGAACCAGCCCAATGGATTCTTTCGACGTCATCATCTGCGGAAGCGGACCCGCCGGACTCTCGGCGGGACTCGCCGCCGCCTCGCACGGAGCAGCCGCGGTCATCCTGGACCGCGACCACATGGCCGGGCGCAAACTCTGCGCCACCGGAAACGGGCGCTGCAATTTTTCCAACACGGTGCATCCGCTCAAATTCATGGCGGATTTCGGACGGCACGGACGGTTCATGATCGACGCGCTGCGGGCCGCGCCCAGGGAATTCTTCCTGGAACTGCTTCAGCAGGAGGGCATCCGTCCGACGGTCGAAAACGAACAGTATTATTTCCCGCTGAACGGACGGGCGTCCGACGTCAGGGACGCGTTCCTGCGCGCGGCGAAACGCGCCGGAGCGGAAACCCGCCTGTCCGCCCCCGTGGTGCGCATTCTCGTGGAAAACGGCTTTGCGGCAGGCGTCGAAACGGAGAGCGGCACGGTCATCCGCGCGCCGCACGTGATCCTGGCCTGCGGCGGCACGGCCGCGCCCGCGCTCGGCGGAACGGCATCGGGGCTCGAACTCGCGAAGGCGCTCGGACACGGCGTCCGCGAACCCGTCGCGGCGCTCGCGCCCGTCCACGTCGACGACCCGTGGACCGCGGAGCTCGCCGGGCTGACGGTGGCCGACGCCGAACTCGGCGTAACGGTCGGGACGCGGCATGTTTCCATGCGCGGCAGCCTGCTCTTCACGCACACCGGGTTCTCCGGTCCGGCGGCGCTGAATCTCTCCGGCACGGTGAACCGCGTCATTTCCGGGGGGACTCCGGCGCGGGTCTTCCTGCGCGTCCTGCCGGACAAAAAGGAACAGGACCTGTACGATTACCTGGTCTCCGAACGGGAAAACGTGCCGGACCATCTGCTGAAAAACTCCCTGGCGCGCATCATGCCGCGTTCCCTGGCGGCGCTCGTCTGCGAACGCCTCTTCGGGGAGGATTTCCATTCCAAACGCCTCACGAACGCCGGCGCGCACGAGCTGGCGCATCTGCTCGACCGCATCCCGTTCACCGTGTCGAAACCGGCCTCCATGGACGAAGCCATGGCGATGGACGGCGGCGTCCTGCTGAAGGAGGTCGATCCGCGCACGATGGAAAGCCGCCTGGTCAAAGGCGTGCATTTCGCCGGAGAGATCCTCGACCTGACCGGGCCGACCGGCGGCTACAACATCCAGTTCGCGCTGTCAAGCGGACGCCTCGCGGGACTCGCCGCGGCGGGCGCGCTGTAAAACGTTTTCGCCTCGCGTCCGGTTCAGCTCGGAAACAGCGTGTCGGGCGGCGGCGGATCCGGCTGTTTCAGCCGGACAAGCGTACGTTCCAGCCACGCACGGAAAGAGACGCCGCGCGCAAGACATTCATCCGCGCAGACCGCAAGCACGGCAAGCGGACCGGCGACGGGCGTTTCCGGGTTCGCGCGGGACAATTCCAGCTCGGGATCGTACAGGAACGCGGAAAGGACGTTTTCGTGTTCGGCGGCATACCGGAGCGCCTCGGCAAGCGGAGACTGCGGATTCTGAGCGGGAAGCGCCTCCCGGCACCGCCCGAAGAATCTCGCCGCGATCCTTGCGGATTCCGCACGGACGGCACGGCGTTCGCGGTACAGATCGTCCGGCGCGCCACCGGAACGTTCCGCACGAATCCGGGCGTGCGTCTCCAGTTCGTCGAGCGCATGGATCATCCGCAGGAACTCGTCGGCGAGCCAGTCGCCGCCGGCTTTCGCGGCCTCGAACATGCGGCGGAGATTCGACCAGTCAGGAAGCGTCCGCGCGACCATGGCCGTGCAGACCGGAGCGATCATTTCCGCCGCCGACAGGACCAGCTCGCGCAGGGCGGATTCGGAGATCACGAGGCCGGAATCCGTCTTCAGGCGTGCGGAGATCGAACGGAACGTCATGCCCGCCGTGTGCAGGTCCGTCACGAACGCCACGAACGAGGCATCGAACATCCGGTCCCCGCCGGAAGGATCGGGAAACAGCGCGGGAGCGGGCGCGGCTTTGGACATGCCGGAACCGTCATCCGCCGCATACATCGCACGGCGGATCGTCCGGCTGACGACCGCAGGACGCACGGCGACCGCCTCCGAAGATTCGTACGCGAGCACGGACATTCCTTTGGTTTCGGCGGACGGGAGTTCCAGTTTCACCTCGTCCGAGGGAAGATCAGGCGGGACAGCGGCCGGCCCGGAAACACGATACGGCGCGGCGGATTCGCGGAGCGCGCCGGACGCATGACGCGGTCCGGCATCCGGCGAAAGGTCGTCCGCCCCGGGCGGGACAGCATACAGTCCGGGCATGACGCGTCCGTAGACCTGACGCGAAAGAAGGTCTATCGTCTTTTTCAGGTCGGCATTCTCGTGCCGACTGGCGTCAAGCTCGTGCTCGAGCTGTGATTTCCGGTCGGACGGCATGAGGATCGGGGGGATGAGAGTCTGCCGGAAACGGGGATCACAGGCCGAAGAAAGCCAGCGGCCCGTCGTAGCACATGGTCTTCGCGAGCTTCACGGCGACGGGTTCCGGCATC
>JAFXUM010000224.1 GCA_017524965.1 Lentisphaeria bacterium
CCTGCTCATCTTCGCGCCGGATGATGCCGTTGCGAAAGAGAACCTGGAGAAAGCCCGGAAACTCATGAAGCAGCAGAAGTTCGAAGCGCAGAAATAAGGACGCGGTCCCCGCCGCCTGAAACGCGTCTTTGCACAAAAAACAATACATCCCGGCTGACGAAACAGCGGAAAGTTGGCCGGGATTTGCTTTTTTCGTTTTTTCGTGTATAGTAAATGGCTTACTATCATTTGACTCCCGGACTGAAAAAGGTTTTTTGACGGAATGAAATTCTTTACCATCAGTTTTCTGCTCGTGCTCATCGCGCTCTGCGCCATCCTGTATTTCCTGCCCGGCAAGATCACGTCGGCGGTACACAACTCGGTCTCGGAGGGATACGGCGTCGCCGCGACCACATATCCGATCTGGGTGCTGACACGCGAGGTCCTGGACGGGACGGGGATCGAGGCGGAACTGCTGACCCCGCCGGACGCCGGATGCCCCCACGACTATGTGCTGACCCCGAACGACCTCATGAAGGTCTCCGCCGCTCGCAAGCCGCTTCTGCTGTTCAAGAACGGCGCGGGCCTCGACGACCACATCTGCAAGGCGGCGTTGAGCGCGGGCAAAGGCATCGTGGTGATCGACACCGGCGCCGGAATCGAAGTGATCGACGGCGACGAGGACGACGACCATGACCACGACACCGAAGACGATCATGACGAACACGAAGGCGAAGGCGACCACGACGAACACGAGGCGGAAGGCCATCACCACCACCATCACGGCGGCGAAAACGGGCATTTCTTCGCCAGTCCGTACGAGGCTCGGAAGATCGTCGCGACGATCGCCGACGAGCTCGCGAAGAGTGACGTCCTCCACGCGAACAAATTCCGCGAGAACGCCGCCAAGCTCGACAAACGCCTCCAGATGCTCGGCGATTCCTTCAAGGCGCAGCTCGGGCCGTACGCGGACAAGCACGTCGCCGCCCAGCACAACGTTTTCGATTATCTTCTGCGCGACTGCGGATTCGAGACGCCGCTCGCGATCTTCGCCGACCCAGAAACGCCCCCCTCGCCCGCCGAGATCACGGCTATGACGAAGGAGTTCAAGGAGCACGGCGTAAAAGTCATCTTCACCGAGCCGCAGTACCCGGACGAACTCGCCAGGCTCATCGGCAAGGAGACCGGAGCCGCCGTCGTGAAGATCGACCCGGTGGCGTCCGGCCCGGCCGACCCGCCCGCCGGATACTATTTCGACGTGATGAACCGCAACCTCGAGATCATGAAGAAAGCGCTGGCGGAATGACCTCCTCCCCGGAAACAGCAGCAGCCCCCGCCGACGCGGTCCGGTTCGAGCATGTCGGCCTGACGCTCGGCGAAAACCGCATCCTGGACGACGTGTGCGCGCACGTCCCGCGCGGCAAGTTCACGGCCATCGTCGGCCCGAACGGCGCGGGCAAGACCACGCTCACGCTCGCGATCCTCGGCCAGATCAAACACACCGGCAGGGTGCTGTTCCCCGAGCTGGACGAGGCCGGACGGAAGCCGCGGTTCGGATTCGTGCCGCAGCGCCTCGTGTTCGACCGCGACATCCCGATGACGGTCATGGACTACCTGCTCTCCGGGCTTCAGCGCATGCCGCTTTTCCTGGGGCATTCCAAGCGCCACGTGGAACGCATCATGCGGTATCTGGACGAGGTGGAATGCATCGCCCTCGCCGATCATGCGTTCGGCGCGCTCTCCGGCGGCGAGATCCAGCGCGTCCTGCTCGCGCAGGCGCTGCTTCAGGAACCCGACATCCTGATCCTGGACGAACCGACCTCCGGAGTCGACTTCAAGGGCGGGCAGATCTGCTGCGAACTCCTGCGGCGCGTCCGCGAAAAACGCGGCTTCACGCAGATCATGATCAGCCACGACCTGGCGACCGTGACCGCGCACGCCGACCATGTGATCTGCCTGAACCATAAGGTGTTCGGCGAGGGCGAGCCGCGCGTGGCGCTGACGCACCGGGTGCTGTCCGAGACGTTCGGCCTGCACCTCGGGCTGCCCGACCTGCACGGCATCCCGCAGGACGTGCGCGAATGCCCCGAGAACTGTCCGCTCAGGAACGAACACCTGCATCTGCACGACCACTGCCATATCGAAGGCGCGCCGCACGGATGCGCCTGCGGCCACGACCACGCTCACGACCACGGGACAACGGAGGCCGGCCATGCTGAATGAAATCGTTTTGAGACTGTCCGACCTCGCCGCCATGCTCTTCCCGTTCGACTGCATGGGCCCGGAATTCATGCGCCGCGCGATGCTCGGGTTGCTCCTGATCGCTCCGCTCGCCGCGCTCTCCGGCGTGCAGGTCGTGAACTCGCGCATGTCGTTCTTCTCCGACGCCATCGGACACTCGGCGTTCGCCGGGGTCGCGCTCGGCCTGATCTGTTCGCTCCCGGTCGAATTCACGATGCCGGGCCTGGCGCTCGTGATCGGCGTGCTCATCATGTACCTGCGGCGCGGAAGCCGTCTCTCCACGGACACGGTGATCGGCATCATCTTCTCCGCCGTGGTGGCGTTCGGGCTCGCGATCGTGAGCCGGAACCGCGAGGCGTCGCGCGGCGTGAACATGTTCCTGTACGGCGACATCCTCACGATCGGCGACAACGAGATCGCGCTGCTGGCGGTCCTGCTCGTCGCGTTTCTGGCGTTCCAGTTCTTCGCGTGGAACCGCATGCTCCACATCTCCGTGAACGAGCAGATCGCCGGGGTGCACCGGATCAAGGTGTCCGTGTACCAGTATCTTTTCGCGGCGCTGCTGTCGCTGGTGGTGATCCTGTGCGTGCGCGCCGTGGGCGTGCTGCTGGTGACGGCGGTCCTGATCGTCCCGGCGGCGACCGCGCGGAATTTCGCGCGCAACTCGCGCCAGCTGTTCTTTCTGTCGCTGGTCTTCAGCTACGTCAGCTGCGCGGGCGGGCTGCTGATCTCGGCGCAGCCGTGGGCGAACGTTCCTGCGGGCGCGGCGATCGTCCTGCTGGCGTGCGCGATGTTCGCGGTGTCGTTCATCGCGGCGCGTCTGCGCTCGAAGTAAGGGAAAAAATCCCGCTGCCCGTTATCTGTCGTCCACCACGCCGGAGAGCGTGATGCGCGGCAGACATCCGTGCGTCCGCTGGTACAGGAGCCTCGCCCCGATCGAGTTCGGATCCAGCCAGACGGCCTTCTTCGCGAGTTCGGCGGCGGATTCCTTTCTGCCGAGTTCCAGCTCGTTCTGCCCGAGCGCGCCGATGCGTGCGGACTCGCGCTTGCCTTCCGGCGTGATCACCTTGAAGACCGTGTAGACGCGGTTGATGCTCTCCAGTCCGCGCGGGACGTCGAGTCGGTAGAACCAGTGCAGGCTGTCCGGTTCGGCGATCATGAGGTTGACGATGGATTCTGGCTTGATCTCGTTCGCGCCGGCGATGTAGCGGTTCGAGTAGATCGAATAGGAGAAGCACGCGCCCTTGTTGTAGATCACGTAGTCCGCGCCGTATTCGCCGCAGTATTTCGCGAGATCGAGCTCGGAGCCGTGGAACATCGCCTCAAGGTATTTCTCCGT
This sequence comes from Lentisphaeria bacterium, assembly GCA_017524965.1. Taxonomy (GTDB): domain Bacteria; phylum Verrucomicrobiota; class Lentisphaeria; order Victivallales; family UBA1829; genus UBA1732. Next base: position 3,560 of record JAFXUM010000224.1, read on the forward strand.
GGCGTCGCGGATGCGCTTCATGCCGAACTGCGGATTCATGACAAGCCCGGTCCCCGCGTACGCTTTCAGCATCGGCCCGACCGTGAAGTTCGCCGCCACGCCCTTCCCCGCCACGGCGTCCCTATGCTGGCGGAACCACATGATCAGCATGGCGGTCTCCCGGAACGGGACGTCGCCCGTGTACCGGCGGGGCGTCCCGATGGACAGGAGCGTCTCCCAGAAGATGACGAACGCGAAAACGCCCGTGAGCGTCCGGCGAAGATATTTGAGCAGGCGCGGGCGGTCGTAGACGACCGTGTACGCCTCGGCGGGATCGACCCTCCACGGCGCATGCCGGAACGCCCGCAGATACGTGCAGACGAGCATCGGCAGGGACACGCTGAGGAACAGGATCACGAATTCATGGTAGCGCACGATGTAGATGAACCCGACGATGAACCCGACCGTGAAGATGTTCGGCAGGAACGTCCGCGACAGCGTCTTCACGAACTCGGTCCGCGGTATTCGGAACAGCGTCAGCCCGAGCAGCAGCGCGGCGTACAGCGCCAGCGTGACCGGGAGCAGCCCGAACAGGAACCGGGCGAGGCCGAACTGGAACATGCGTCCGAAGATGAGGCTCGGGAAGAACGACGACGCGATCTCCCAGGTGGCGGAGTGCATGGAGGGCGTCCACATGATGCGCGCATCGTAGTTCAGCAGCAGGGCGTTCGCCGGCTTCACGTTGTTGAACTTGATCTTCGCCTTCATCGCCTCGGAGAAATGGCTGTAGTTCGAGGCGTATTCCGGCGTATTGCCGAACTGCGCCCAGTTCACGTACAGCGCCGCCGCCAGGACCGGAACCGCCAGACGCAATGCGAGGCGCCGGCCGCCCTTCAGATTCAGCCGGCGGGACACGCTCTGAAGCGCATAACAGCAGAAGAGCGTCGGCAGGGCGAACCACAGGATCGGCGCATGGATCAGCCCGTAGGTGATGTTGAACGGCACGACGAGGGCGTTCAGCAGCACGGCGGCCGCGATCGCGATCCAGGCATACAGCACCCCGCGTTTCATCCGGTATCCGCAGACCGCCCGCAGGACCTCGACCAGCGCCCACGCGGAGAAGATCATCTGGCACAGGTCCCACGCGATGAACGCCAGGAACACCACGCAGAAAATGACCGGCATCTTCCACCAGCGCGCCCGGGCATTGCACCACGCCGCCAGCACGAACGTCATCGCGATCAGCGGGATGCAGAATTCGCCGCGCACCAGGTCCTGCCCGGTGGACCGAGCGATCGCCGACAGCGCCACGGCGTGCAGGAACCCGCCGCAGAACGCCAGCTTGCGCGGGCATTTCAGCAGCAGGAGCCACAGGAAGATCAGCGCGGACGTGAGCGATGCCCACAGCCGGATCTGCGCGCTCATCCACTGCGCCATGTACGGATGGTCCTGGAACAGCTTTTCGCGCGGAGTGCCTTCCGGGTCGGGCGCGATCTTCTGCTTCAGCCGCCAGCCCCAGCCGAGGAACCATTCCAGCGCCATGTTCATCTGCGCGTACGGCGGGATGTCCTCCATATGCTTCAGCGTCTCGTCGCGTTGCGGCACGCCCTTCCCCTCGGCGATGTCCTGCGAATAGGAAAACATCATGGCGCTCTCGATGGTGAACGGCGAGAAGTTGTTGTGCCGGAGCGGCAGAAAGCGCTCGAAGAACGAACGGTGAACACGCTCATTCTGCGGGACCTCGCGGATGATGTCGTTCAGCATCTCCACGGAGGTGTTGTAGTGGTACGTGCGGAACGCGAACGCGGTCAGGAGGATGAAGAGGAAAAGGAATGTGTTCCAGAGTCGTTTGTGTCCGGATATGAACGAAGAGAGTTTGTTTTTCACGTGTACTGTTTCCTTCCCTGCGAAGAGGGGATGCCGAGCTCCTCGCGGTATTTCGCAACGGTGCGCCGGGCCACGTCGAGCCCCTTCTTTTTGAGGTCCTCCGCAATCTTCTGGTCGGAGAGCGGATGGGCGGGATTTTCGTTTTTGACGGCCTCGCGGATGTACTCCTTGACCGCCGAGCTGGAGACGTCCTCGCCGTCGGTGTTCTGGTAGCCGCCGGTGAAGAAGTCGCGGAATTTGAACGTGCCGGCGGGCGTCGCCATGTATTTGTTCGCGATGGCGCGGCTGACGGTCGTTTCATGCAGGCCGAGGCGGTCCGCCACGTCGCGCATGGTCATGGGGCGGAGGTGTTCCGGCCCCTTGTCGAAGAAATCGTGCTGCTGGTCCGCGATGATCCGCGCGATGCGGACGATGGTGCTTTCGCGGTCGGCGAGCGCCTTGCGGATATCCATGAGGCTCTTCAGGTTCTTCAGGATGTAGTCGCGGGTCTCCTTGTCCGTGAGCGGATCGTCGAGCATTTTCATGTAGCGGTTCGGGATCAGGAAACGCGGCTCGTTTTCGCGGTTCGGACGCACGGTGTATTCGTCGCCGGAGCGTTCGACCGTGACCTCGACGGGGCAGTATTCGGTGCGCGACTGCGCGATGGATGCGGCGGGACGCGGGTCGCAGGTGCGGCGGAGCTCGTCCGCCATGTCCTTCACGTCCTGCACGGTCACGCCCATGTCCTTCGCGATCTTCGGGAGACGGTTGTGCTCCAGGTCGTCGAGATGACGGGTCACGAACTCGGTCATGCGCGCCGTCTTCTTCCCCGCGCGTTCGAGCTGGATCAGAAGACATTCCGTGAGGTCGCGCGCGCCGATCCCCGGCGGGTCGAACGTCTGCACGAGGCGAAGCGCGGCCTCGGCGGTCTCCAGCGGACACGGTACGGCCTGCGCGATCTCGGCCGGAACGCTGCGGAAGAAGCCGTCGTCGTCGATGTTGCCGATGACCTCCTCGGCGGCGCGCCGCACGCCGGGCGCGCAGTCCTCGGTGCTGAGCTGTTCCATGAGGATCTCCTGCAGCGAGACCTCCTGCGCCACGGAGTTGAACATATATTCGCGGCGTTTCTCCGCCTCGCTGTCGGGCGCGTCGCCGCCGTCCTCCTGCCGCACGGACGCCCAGTCGTCGTCCCCCTCCAGGATGCGCGCCAGCTCCTCGTCGTAGTCCAGACGGTTTTCGTCCATACTCTCGACCGGAGCGTCGTCCAGTCTCGGCTCCTGTCCGTCCTCGTAGTCGGCTTCGGCGTCCTGCTCCGGGACCTCGTCGCCGTATTCGGCCTCGTCGTCCTCGGTCGTAATCAGGGGATTCTCCGCCAGGACGTCCGCGAACGAGCCGGACAGCTCCATGACAGGCGCCTGCAGCGCCTTCAGCGCCTGAAGGTGCTGAGGCGAAAGGATGTGGGTCTGTTCCAGATTCTGACTGGCGCCCTGGGCGAGGTTCTGATCCATTGTTTTTTCCCGGAATAAATTATTATAACTTCATACTATACCCCCGAATCGCCTTTTTTTCAAAAAAAAGACGCCGGTTTTCGCATTATTTTATAGGAAAATGTCTGAAACCGTGCTATATTATGTTTTGACTTTTATTTTTCGTTCAACGATATTACTCAGGAGACCGTCATCATGCCGGAAATGCCGAAAGCATATCTGCCCGCTGAAATCGAAGAGAAATGGTACGCCGAATGGGAGGCGAACAAGCGCTTCCACGGCGAGCCGAATCCCGACAAGAAGCCCTATTCCATCGTCATCCCGCCGCCGAACGTGACCGGCATCCTCACCATGGGCCACGTTCTGAACAACACGCTCCAGGACATCCTCATCCGCTGGCACCGCATGATGGGCGAGGAAGTCTGCTGGTTCCCCGGCACCGACCACGCCGGCATCGCCACCGAGAGCAAGGTCGACAAGGTCCTCCGCGAGAAGGAAGGCATCGACCGCCGCGCGCTCGGCCGCGAGAAGTTCATCGAACGCGTCTGGGAATGGAAGAAGCTCTACGGCGGCACGATCATCAAACAGCTCCGCAAGCTCGGCACCTCCTGCGACTGGGACCGCGAACGCTTCACCATGGACGAGGGCCTCAGCGCCGCCGTCCGCAAGGTGTTCGTCCAGCTCTATGAAAAGGGCTACATCTACCGCGGCAAACGCATGGTGAACTGGTGCCCCGCCGCACAAAGCGCGCTTTCCGACGAGGAAGTCATCTACAAGGAGGTCAAGGGCAAGTTCTGGCATTTCCGCTATCCGCTCACCGACGGTTCCGGCTACCTCGTCGTCGCCACCACGCGTCCCGAGACCATGTTCGGCGACACCGCCGTCGCCGTCCCGCCCGGCGATCCGCGCTACAAGCACCTCGTCGGCAAGACCGTGAACCTCCCGCTCACCGACCGCAAGATCCCGATCATCGAGGACGAGCACGCCGACCCGGAAAAGGGCACCGGCTGCGTGAAGATCACGCCCGCCCACGACCCGAACGACTATCAGGTCGGCAAGCGCCACAACCTCGAATTCATCAACGTGATGAACCGCGACGGCTCCATGAACGCCCAGTGCGGCAAGTACGCCGGCCTCGACCGCTACGAATGCCGCAAGCAGTGCGTCGCGGAGATGGAACAGCTCGGCCTCCTCGAAAAGATCGAGGACATCGTCCACAACGTCGGCTTCTCCGAGCGCGGCGGCGTCGAGATCGAAACGCTCCTCAGCGACCAGTGGTTCGTCCGCATGGACGAGCTCGCCAAGCCCGCCATCGAGGCGGTCCGCTCCGGCAAGATCAAATTCTATCCCGACCGCTGGGCGAAGACCTATTTCCACTGGATGGAAAACATCCAGGACTGGTGCATCAGCCGTCAGATCTGGTGGGGACACCGCATCCCGGCGTGGTACCGCGGCGACGTGAACGACGAGAACCGCGAGGTCTACGTGGGCGTGAACCCGCCCGAGGGCGACGGCTGGTATCAGGAAGAGGACGTGCTCGACACCTGGTTCAGCTCCTGGCTCTGGCCCTTCTCCATCATGGGCTGGCCGGAAGAGACCGCCGAGCTCAAGTATTTCTACCCGACCAACGACCTCGTGACCGGCCCGGACATCATCTTCTTCTGGGTCGCGCGCATGATCATGGCGGGTTACGAGTTCAAGGGCGATCTGCCGTTCCGCAACGTCTACTTCACCAGCATCATCCGCGACGAACTCGGCCGCAAGCTCAGCAAGTCCCTCGGCAACTCGCCCGATCCGCTGAAGGTCATCGAGACCTACGGCGCCGACGCCCTCCGCTTCTCCATCGTCTACATCGCCCCCGTCGGCATGGACATCCGCTACTCCAACGAGAAGTGCGAGCTCGGCCGCAACTTCGCGAACAAGCTCTGGAACGCCTGCCGCTTCCGCACCATGCAGGGCCCCGTCTCCGCCTCGTTCGACAAGCTCGCGATCCCGGTCGAAAAGCTCACGCAGGACGAGATCCACATGCTCAACACGCTCGAAAAGGCGTGCGCCGACGTGAACACCTCCCTCCGCGAATTCCGCTTCCACTCCGCCGCGCACGACATCTACGAACTGGTCTGGAACAACTTCTGCGACTGGTTCATCGAGGCGTGCAAGCCGCGCTTCAACGCCGACGAGGCCGCGAAGCAGCAGGCGCTCGCCGTGCTCGACTACGCCCTCTGGAAGCTCCTCCGCCTCCTGCACCCCTTCATGCCGTTCATCACCGAGGAACTCGCCCACCGCATGGGATTCCTCGCCGAAGGACAGTCCATCATGACCGCGGCGTTCCCGGAGGCCGACCTCAAGCTCCCCGCCGACGCCGACAAGATCTCCGAGATGACCGCCGACAAATACGCCCTCATCTCCGCCGGCCGCAACCTGCGCCTCTCGAACAACATCGCCCCCGGCAAGCGCATCGAGTACCACATCCGCGCCGCCTCGCAGGAGATCCTCGATTCCCTCTGCGACCAGATGGACTCCCTCACCGCCATGCTGAACGCCTCGCTCATCAGCGTCTCGCTCGAAAACTACGCCAGCGAAGACGGCACCCCCGCGCCGTCCATCGTCTGCGACGCCGGCGCGATCTTCCTGCCGCTGAAGGGCCTCGTGGACCCCGCCGCCGAACGCGAGAAGCTCACGAAGCAGAAAGCCGAGCTCACCGGCTGGATCAAGGCCGCCGAGGCGAAACTCAATAACGAGAAGTTCGTCAGCCGCGCCCCGGCGAAAGTCGTCGAGGACGTGAAGACGCAGCTCGCCGACCTGAAGGACAAGCTCGCCCGCGTCGAGGAATCCCTCGCCGCCTTCAAGGGCTGATCCTCACCTCAGCTTAGCTCAAACAGCTTAAAACATCAAGGGGCTGTTGCAAAACCTCACCGTTTTGTAGCAGCCTTTTTCTGTACCGATAGGACTTGCGCAACTCTTCGTTTCTTCCCTTCAACTGTTTTTTCAACAGTTTTTCCAAGTTGGCCTTTTTGAGCGTTTCCGGTTCAAGACCGTCTGGAGCGATCCAGTAATCCGTCTTCGCTTTTCCCTCGATGAAGGAAAAGAGTTTTCGAATGTTGTATCCCAGGCAAACCAACATACATTCCGAGCTGACATTGTCGAGCCCTTTTCGGCGAACCCGGTCGTAGTCCATATCCTGCTTTATGACTCCGAAAGCCCCCTCGACTTGAGCTGAACGATTAATGCGCAGTTCAATTCCCTTTGGAGACAAAAGATTCGTTATTGCCTGACTTTTGAACTCATACAGGTCGCAGCACGTCTCAAAAATCCGGTCCTGACGTTTCTTGTCCGCCAAGCTCCACATGCAATAGAGTTTGAACTTGCATCCACGACAGTTTTCTACGTGATAAAACCTGGTTTCTTTCCCTCGGGAATGGCTTCTGTACGTCTCAAGCACAACGGCTTTCCTTCCGTTCATGCAAATCAGGTTTTTCTCCTCATCAAAGCTGAACAGGTCCACATATTCTCCACAGATCATCTTCTGCCAGATCTGCGGCTTGACATAGTTCCCGATTTCCTTGCTTGCAAGGTATCTGTAGTTGTCCAAAGAACCATATCCGCTGTCCGCGTACAGCCGTGCCGGGAAAGAGCCGTAGTCGGCATAATGGGAGTTCAGCAGAGGAATGAGAGTTTTTGCATCCGCTCTGTCCTGAGACACCAGGAAATCCAGTATGAGTCCTTTCGACACCAGGATTTGAAGGGAATACGCGGCATGCATGTTGCTGCCAAGCCCTGAATAATAATCCTCCTTCAAACACATTGCGGTCGCGTCCTTGTCCGTCTTGAAGTATGAGTTCCGGTCAGGTTTCAATGGATATGTTTTTTTGAATTATGGTTTCTTCCTCACAATTTGTTTGTATTGTTTCTAGTGGCAATTATCCAAATTGCAGCAAATTGTTCTGCTATGGGCAATTCGTGGTCTTTAACTTTAACATAAATGGCGGCCTCGTCTTCAGGAGAAACGCCTGACCGCCCACGTTTTTTCTGTCCGGGTGCGACGCTGTTGTTTTTGTCGGCGATCAGTTTCCTGTACCATCCCAGCACGGTTTGAGGAGACCAAGCACCGACAACAAATATATAATATACACCCACGAGTGCCCATATTCAAAATGGAGACGTATTTCTCGCCAGCCTGCCGAACAGATTTTTACCAAGTTGCCGAACGAAATCTTGCCAGCTTACCGAACGAAATACTGCCAACCTACCGAACAGAGCAGGTCAATTAGGAAAAGTTTGAGAAAGATTGTTTCGGTTTATGAGCATTATGGGCTATCGGCTATTGCAGAAGCTGGGCAATCTTACTCCGGATCAGTATGAGTCCCGATACGCCGGAACAATCATAACCGGTTGATTTTCAGAATGGGACATAAAAAAAAGAGATTTTGGGTTGTCTGCGAAAGACTGTCCAAAATCTCGTGCCGATTACAGCAAGCCCGGCACTGTATCATCACACACCGTGTGTGCTTGAGCGGAGCCAAGCACTGCCCGGCACACTCCGTGTGCGCCTCATCACCAGTTCAATGGCGATGAGGCGCATTTTTTTCTCATTCTTCCGGCGGGACAAGGAATTACGGATTGTAGATCAGCGGGCCGCTGCCGTCGCCGCCGGTCATGCCGGGGATGTCGTAGGTCCATTTGGAACGACGTTTGGATTTGGAGCCGCCGCCGGTGCTCACGGATTGCGGCGTGATGATGATCGGCTCGTTCAGCACCTCCTGCATCGGTTCGGGCAGCTGTTCCACGGCCTGTTCGACCTGCTGCGTGACCGGCCCCTGAAGCTGACGCGCCATTTCCTGTATCTCTTCCGCGCGGGGCATGTTCCGCATGGCCTGTTCGACCTGCTGCGTAACCGGCCCCTGAAGCTGGCGCGCCATTTCCTGTATCTCTTCCGCGCTGGGCATGTTCTGCAGGACCTGTTCGACCACAGGCTGGAGCTCCTGCACGGCCTGCTGGACCTGGCCGATGTTCACCTCGATGCCATCGGTGTAATAAACCACGCTGGAGACTTCATTGACCGGACGGGGCTTTGGTCCCGGCTTCGGATCGGGACCCGGCTTCGAACCCGGTTTCGATTTTGCATCCTGAGTCGGCTTCGCGGACGGAGCCGTCCCCTGTGGTTTGGGGTTCGGTTTCGGCTGCGGCGCGGGTTTTACGATCGTTTTATCGACAACGGGGATACTCTCCCCCACAAATATCCTCGTTCCGCCGCCACTTGATCCTGCGAACGCCGTGCTGATTCCGAGCGCCGCGATCAGGGCTGCCGTCGCGAATCGTATCAGAGGTCTGTTCATGTCGTTTCCTCCTTGCATGCCGTGGTTTTCCGTCGCGCATTCCTTGCTGAACATGTTGAAATTGAACCATCACCCCTAAATATACCATGCCTCGCAGGAAAAAGCAAATCCATAAAACGGCAAAACAACCTATTTCACCCGCAAAGCATGTTCCCGCAAAAAAGGGGCTGCTGCAAGTCCTCATCGTCCGGCAACAGCCTCAATGTTTTTTAGAGGGAGGTTCTCCGGTTTTGAACCCGGTCCCGAAGAGACAGATCAGAAGCTGTAATCAGGAAGATCTTTCGGAGACCTGCAGAAATCCTTGATGGCCTTATCCTCATACCATTTCATAGAGCGATTGCCATTTGCAATGCCGACAGAACCATCGCCGCGGACAAAGCGGCCGGTGGAGCTGTGGTTGTCCGCACCATCGGCGGCGACCGGAGACGGGATGGCCTCATTCTCCACGAGTCCGTCGCACCACTGATAGCTGACGTGGCCGGAGAGGGACTGGCTCCGTACAGCAGCAGAGACTTTTCTGTTGCAGGGACAGATGAGAACTTTCGGGTCGTGCAGAAGATCGGCGTCAAAGAGGAGCGTAAAGGCTTTGCAGCTGTCCGCGCCAAGCCATTTGCCGCCATCAACAGCCCTTTCGTATACATAGATTTTTCCATTCGTACCTTTCCTTGAAGCAGTCTCCGTTCCGTACTTTCTGACGGTCGGATACCAGCCGTCATAGCTCATGGCATACTGGAAGAAGGCTTTGCCGATCTGGGAAAGGTGGCTGGTGCAGTCTATCTCTCTTGCATTTTTCCTGACCCGGATGAGGGCGGGGAGAAGCATCGCGCCAAAAAGGACAACAACTCCTGCGAGCACAACGAGAAGCTCGGCCAAAGAGAAGCGTCGGATTTGTTTTTTCATGATTGTTTTCTCATGTTTTGTGAAGATGGAACGAAAGACAATGCAACAAGGCTGAAGCCGGATCCTGCCGTTCTGAAAAATGAATTTATGACATAATTTACATGTACAAAGAGAAAAAACAAATATGATTTCTACTTTTTTTGGAAATATCCATCTTCGATCAGATAACAGGCGGAAAAGACACCCTGGCGTCCGCGCTCTCCGGGCGATTCGCGCAAAAGAATGGGACTGCCGCATCCCGCAGAGGTTTTGCAGCAGCCCCATTGCCAGTAATGCTTGTGTTCAGGAATTGCCGAAGCCCGCACCGAAACCATCGAAGGCGCGGCTTTTTCTAATAACGATATCCCTTGTAAGTATACATAAATTGAACATAGCCAAAAGAAAAAAGTGTAGATATCAGCGGCACTCCGGGTGAGAATTGTGTATTCACGATTTGACTTCCGGGCAAGGTCTGCTATAGTAACCCTGGGATGATTCACCCCCTCCCCTTTCCGTAACGTCCGCATGCCATCCTCCGGCGTGTCCGGCCGAACGGGCATCAGGACGTCATGCGGACCCGGCACGCCTTTTTCGCCGCTTCAAACGCAACAAAACACTCATGAACTCACGCACCTGCATCGCCATTGACCTGAAATCGTTCTACGCCTCGGTGGAGTGCGTCGACCGCGGGCTCAACCCGCTCACGACGAACCTCGTGGTGGCGGACGAGAGCCGGACGGAAAAAACGATCTGCCTCGCCGTTTCGCCGTCGCTGAAAGCG
>JAFXUM010000225.1 GCA_017524965.1 Lentisphaeria bacterium
ATCAGAAGACCGGCGGGCTGGTCGTGGCGAACCATCAGAGCTACGTCGACATCTTCTTGCACGCGTCCGTCTTCGGGCTGCGGTTCACCCCGAAAAAGGAGATCCGCTCCTGGCCCATCCTCGGATGGTACACCGACATGACGCGCCCGATCTGGGTCGACCGCGACTCCAAACAGTCCGCCGGAAACCTCATGCAGCAGTTCCGCGACACCCTGCGGATGAAGGTCCCGCTGATCGTGTATCCCGAGGGCACCACGTCCGACGGGCGCTCCGGCCTGAAGGAATTCAAGACCACGCCGTTCGAGACCGTCTGCGGCACCGACATCCCGATCCAGCCGATCATCTCCATCTACCGCCCCGCCGAGGGCGACGTGCATCCGGCATGGTACGGCGACGCCACCTTCATACCCCACCTGTGGGCGATCCTCGGCAACCGCAAATCCACCGCCGACGTCTACATCCTCCCGCTCATCTACCCGGAGGGCCGGAACCGCAAACAGCTTGCGAAGGCCGTCCGCGACGCCATGCTGAAAGCCTACTGCGAACACACCGGATGGACGCCGCCCGAACAGAAGGAACCGTCGCCCGCCGCGCAGGAATCCAACGCAAAGGAGGCCGACCGTGGATAACAATCTGATCGAAAAGATTTCAACGGCCTGGACGCTCGCGACCGGGCGGCCGCTGCCGTTTCTGCCGGAACCGAAGGAGATCCCGGAGGATTTCCCGGTCTTCTTCCCGCTGACCGGACTGGCGGTCGGGCTGGCGTGCGCGCTGATTGCGTGGATCGTCGTCTGGCTCTTCGGCGCGTTCGCCGGAGCCATGTTCGCGGGCATCCTGATCGCGCTTCTCCTTGAGATCCTGACCGGATGGCGCGGATTCAACGGCGCCGCGCTCTTCGCCAAACGCTTCTTCCCGAAGACCGCCGACGCCGAGCCCGGCAGGTTCACCGCCCAGCCGATGTTCTTCGGCGCGGTCTTCTTCGCCGTCCGCGCCATCATGATCGCGGCCGCCGTGAACGCGGGCGGGACCTGCTGGCTGATCGCCGTGCTGCTGTGCGCGTTTTTCGCACGGGAGGAGCTCACCGCCGCGGTCACGCCTTCGGGCGCGGAACTGATCCGCACGTCCGTCCGCGAACGCCGCAAGGGCGCGGCAGCCGGATGCGTCCTGATGCTGCTGTTCATCCTGGTCAGTCGCCGGATCGCAGGCGCGGCCGGGATGTTCCTGCTGACCTGGCTGACCTCGTGGTACCTGGTCAAACGCACCGAGAACGGCACGCTCGACTTCGACCGCCGGGCGTTCGACACCGCCGCCTACCTGATCGAGACCGCGCTGCTGATCCTGACCGTGATCTGCGTACACCGCTGACCCGGCGTGCTCGCGGAAACACCCGGCCCGCCGCCGTCCGTTTCCTTCTATTTTGTACGTTTCTTACGCAAAACCCGCACCGTCGCAGGTTCCGCCGCTTGATTTTTCGGACAGGAAAGAGTATATTATTTCATTCAAAAACGTACGTTTTTTCCGCTGCATTCCTCCCGGATTTGCCGAGAATGGCCTCCGCGGCCAGGCAAAAGGCATTCGCGGAACGTCCTTTTGTGGATCCTTAGCTCAGTGGTTAGAGCGGAGGTCTCATAAACCTTTGGTCGCTGGTTCGAACCCGGCAGGATCCACCATTTTTATGCCTTGATTATCAATAGGTTCGAACTTAAACAACCCTGTTTCCACATTCTCTTCTTTTCCGTCATTTTGTGCCGTTTTTCGACCGTAAAACGTGCGATACAATCAACATAAGTAACACGCTTTTTACTGAGGCGAAATGAGCTCAACTTTTGTGACGCAGAAACGCGCGATACAGTACACAACAATCGCGGAGGTGCCTGATCGGATAAACAAAGGCTCAAACCGCCTGTGCACCGCAATGGTCGCTATGCAGAATGCGAGAGGCTCATCGAAGACGGTTCCTTTTGAACTTAAATCGGCAAGTTGGCGCGTTTTCATTCGGCAAGTTGGTAAAAAAGAGGACCGGGAGCCGATATTTGACTCCCGATCATAAACTGCTGTCTGAGCCCACAGTGATCGTCGCGCAAAATATGAGATGCGTACAGACGACGGTTCTTCAGGGGATTCCCCTTGATGCAACCTCAACCTATTGCCGGACTCGATTCAAAATCATGATGCAGGCATGCCCACGTTCGCAAAGTGAAGCAGTTCGTCCTCATCGAACCGGATCTTCCTTTGCGAGAGTTTGATCTGGGTCAGGTAGCCATCATTGACGTAAGCGCGAAGCGTCGGTCGAGAGATTCCAAGAATCTCCATCGCCCTCTTCGCATTGACCAAGTGACGGCGAACCGTTGACTGCTTGCAACTGCGGAGAATGCTGTCCGCATGCTGGGACTTACCGGATTGATTCGGTTCGTTTGAGGATGTCTGAGGAATAGTCATGGCAGGCTTCTTTCATTATTTTGTGATCTTTTGTTTCGTTTTATATACTATACCACCATTCCGCAATAAAATCAACACAAGTAACACAATAAAGTCAATAGATAGATGTAATATGCTATATATCAACTAATTATATATGGTTTAGAAAAAGTCTCATAAACCTTTGGTCGCTGGTTCGAACCCGGCAGGATCCACCATTTTTTTTGCCCTGATTATCAATAAGTTTAGTTATCCGTTCCAAATTCCTGCTTTTTACGTCGTTTCCAATCACGGACGGCTTCAAGTCGGATTCCCGGCCGGTCCGTGCCGGAACGGATCACTCAGGTCGATGCCCTCCAGCTTCAGCAGGGCGATTTTGCGTTCCAGCCCGCCCGCATAGCCCGTCAAAGCGCCGTCCGCGCCGATCACGCGGTGGCACGGGATCACGATGGAGATCGGGTTGCGGCCGACCGCGACGCCCGCGGCGCGCGCCGAACATGTCTCTCTTCCGAGCAGACGGGCGGCTTCCCGCGCGACTTCTCCGTAGGACATGACCTCACCATAGGGAATACCGAGCAGGACGCGCCACACGGCGAGCTGAAACGGCGTCCCCTCCGGCGCAAGTTCAAGCTCGAACGACGAGGGACGTTTCCCGGCGAAATACGTCGTCAGCCAGCGTTTCGCCGCAGTCAGCGCCGGGGCGTCTCCGGGCGGCGGCAAAGGACGCGGAAGCGTGCGCGCAAAATGTTTCTGCCCGGCGAACCACAGTCCGGTCAACGCCGCGCCGTTCGCCGCCAGCAGGATCTCGCCCGCCGGCGTCGATACGTATGCTGTCGTCATGGGGAAAATGCTCCGGCGGCAGTTCGGATTCACTGCGCCGCGAGGACGTCCGCGAACTTCACGATGCCGTCCGCGTAGCGTCCGATGGAATCCAGCACCACATATTCGTTCGCGGAATGTTCGTTCGCACCGGTCACGCCGAGCACAGGGACCGGGATGCCGAGCACGCGCCAGTGACGCGAATCGGTCGCGCCGCAAATCCTCGCGAGCGGGATGATCTCATTTCCGCCGCGGACGTGTTCGGAGAGCACGCGCTGAAGCGTGAGGAAAACGGGGTGGTTCCGGTCGAACGACACGGGCGGGATGTCCTCGCCGAGCGTGACCTCGCATCCGGTCGTCTCGGCCAGGTCGCGCAGGATGACGTCGCGGGACGCCTCGTCGACGAGGCGGAAATTGATGGTCATGGTGGCCTCGCCGGGGATCTGGTTCGGGGCGGTCCCGGCGGACATCATGCACGCGGACATGGTGTTGCGCCAGTCGTCGTCCGAGGCCGGATTCCGCCATTTCTCGCGGAACTTCGCATACCCGGCCATGAGCTTGTCGATCGGGTTTTCGCATTTCCACGGATAGGCGGCGTGGCCGTCGCGCCCCTTCGCGGTCAGGTGTACCACCAGCACGCCCTTCTGCTCGTAGATGATGGTCGGATCGTCGCCCGAATCGAGGATCAGGACGGCGTGTTTCGCCGTGTAGCCGAGGTCGACCATGTGCCTCGTGGTCTCGCCGCCGGTCTCCTCGTCGGCGGAAAAAACCGCCGCGACGTGCGCGTTCGCTTTGAGGAGGATTTCCGCCAGACAGACCGCGTTGCCGAGGCAGTCGCACGCGCCGCGTCCGAAGAGTTTTCCGTCGCGGACGACCGGCTCGAACTGGTCCTCCGTGGCAGGAACAACGTCCAGATGCGAGTTCAGGATGATCTCCGGCGTGCCGGATTCGCGGTTCGAGGCATACAGGATGTGCCGTCCGGCGAACTCCTCGACGCGGCAGAAGACGCCGTGCGATTCGAGGTAGTCGCGCATGATCGCGGACGCGGCGTTGACGCGCGCCGGATCGGACGTGACGGGACGGGTGCGGATGAGTTTTTCCAGCAGGGCGATCGTATCGTTCATGGAGGAACCCCCTCTTTATTTGCTTAATTGTCGGACTTGCTGACCTTGCCGACCATCTTTTCCGGGCGGACGGCGGCGTCGAACGCGGCTTCGTCGATGAGCCCGCTCTCCAGGGCGGCTTCCTTCAGCATCAGGCCCTTCTTGTGGGCGGTCTTCGCGATCGCGGCGGCGTTGTCGTAGCCGATGACGGGCGACAGCGCGGTCACGAGCATCAGGGACCGGTTCAGGAGTTCGCCGATGCGGACCGTGTCGGCGCGAAGGCCGTCGAGCGCGTATCTGGTGAACGAGCGGCAGGAGTCCGCGATGAGGCGGATCTCGGTCAGCAGATCGAAGATCATCACGGGCTTGAAGACGTTCAGCTCGAAATTGCCCTGCGTCCCCGCCATCGCGACCGCCGTGTCAAGCCCGATCACCTGCACGCAGACCATGGTCATCGCCTCGCACTGGGTCGGGTTCACCTTGCCGGGCATGATGGAGGAGCCGGGCTCGTTTTCGGGCAGGATCAGCTCGCCCAGGCCGCAGCGCGGTCCGCTGGCAAGCCACCGGATGTCGTTCGCCATCTTCATGAGGGCGCATGCGAGCGTGCGGAGCGTCCCGCTGGCGGCGGCGATCGCGTCGTGTCCGGCGAGAAGTGCGAACTTGTTGCGACCGGAGACGAACGGCAGTCCGGTCAGGTCGGCGATCTCCTTCGCGGCGGCTTCGGCGAAGCCTTCCGGGGCGTTGAGGCCGGTCCCGACGGCAGTCCCGCCGAGCGCGAGTTCGTAGAGTTCCGGCAGGACGCCTTCGATGCGCGCGAGCG
>JAFXUM010000027.1 GCA_017524965.1 Lentisphaeria bacterium
CACGAGCTTGCCGTCGCTCACGAACTTGCGGAGGTCGTCCGTCAGCTTGAATTTCAGCTTGTTCGCGAAGACCGTGCCGGATCCGAGGTGGTCGCCGAACGAGAATCCGCCGATCAGGGCGAGGATATGGAATTCGCCGAGCGTGCGTTTCCCGGCCAGAAGATCGTTCAGATGGACCTGTTCCGCGGTCGCGCCGCAGGAGGCGAACGCCGCCGCCGTCTCTTTTTCGCAGTTCAACCCTGCGCCGGTGATGATCAGTACCTTGACTTGTTCGCGTTTACGCATGTCTGCCGCCTTTCGATCTGGGATGAAAAAAACAGTATCTTATAATTTACATTGTTTCCACGGAAAAGCAAGTCCCCGGACAAAGGTTTCATAAAATCTTCCGTGCCGGAGCGTCAGCCCGGCACTGCCGCAGTGGAGGACTTGTCCTCCCTTTCTACGGAAAAGCAAGTCCCCGGACAAAGGTTTCCCGGAGATGTCGGCAAATTCGTGAAAAATGAGGGATATATCTTGAAAATGGGATGGCCCGGGGATATAGTAACAAACGACTTTTTCACAAACAATCCGTCCAGACAGGAGCCAGTTTCACCATGATCTCACGCAGACGCCTCGCTTTCCCGCTTTTCGGACTTTTCTTCGCCGCACAGGCTTTCGCGCAGGGGGACGCGGCCGCCGCCGGGCCAAAAGTGGAAGCCCCGGCATCCGTGCCGCAGTACGGCATGTTCGAGGCGAAGATCTCCGGCCTGCCCGCCGGCACGCAGAACGTCGGGATGATCTTCAACCGTCAGGACGCCGGCACGGCGAAGCTCATCGAGGGCTTCCGCGACGGAGACATCTGGCGCGTCCGGATCATGCCGATGAACCGGGGGAAACACGAGTACACGATCAGCGCCGACGGAAACTGGAGCTGTCGCGGCAATTTCGAGGTGACGGCCCCCGCGCCCGGCATGCACGGCCCCGTCCGCGTCAAAAACAAATACCATTTCGCGCACGCCGACGGCACGCCGTTCTATCCGGTCGGCACCACGTGCTACGCGTGGCTGAACCAGCCGGAATCCGTGCGGAAACAGACCGTCGAGACGCTGTCCAAGGGATACTTCAACAAGATCCGGTTCTGCATCTTCCCGAAACACTATGTCTTCAACGAGAAGGAGCCCGACCTGTACCCGTTCCTGCTGAAGGAAGGCAGCGAAAAGGAATACGACTGGGACTACACAAAGCCGAATCCGGCGTATTTCGCGCGCATCGACGAGGCGGTCGAGACGCTCGGCAAACTCGGGATCGAGTGCGACCTGATCCTGTTCCATCCCTACGACAAATGGGGATTCAGCAGGATGCCCGCCGAGGCGAACGATTTCTACCTCACCTACATGGCGGCGCGCTACAGCGCCTATGCGAACATCTGGTGGAGCTTCGCCAACGAGTACGACATCCTGAAGGACAAGACCGTCGACGACTGGGAGCATTATGCCGCGCTCATTCAGGAGAAGGATCCGTACGATCATCTGCGGAGCATCCACAACTGCGTGCCGTTCTATGACTACACGAAGCCGTGGATCACGCACTGCAGCATCCAGCGGCAGGATTTCTACGTCTGCGCCGAGCTCACCGACCAGTACCGCCGCAAGTACGACAAGGCGGTCGTGCTGGACGAGATCCAGTACGAGGGCGACATCCCGTACATGTGGGGCAACATCGCCGGGCCGGAGCTCGTGCGGCGCTTCTGGGAGGCCACGGTCCGCGGCGGCTACGCCACGCACGGCGAGACCTACGTCGGGCACGACGGCGTCCTGTGGTGGAGCCACGGCGGCAAACTCTGGGGCGACAGCGCGCCGCGCCTGAAGTTCCTGAAGGAGATCCTGTACCAGACGCCCGGCTTCGGGCTCCGTCACACGAACCAGGAATGGGACGACGATGCCGCCTGCGCCGAGGACGATCCCGATTATCTGCTCTTCTATTTCGGGCGCAACCAGCCGAAATACCGCGATTTCAACCGCCTCGACCCGAACGCGTCCTACCACGTGGAGGTGATCGACACGTGGAACATGACGATCGACGACCGCGGCATCATGAAGGGGCGGTTCCACCTCGAACTCCCCGGAAAGGAATTCACCGCGATCCGCGTGGTGAAGGTGAAGGACAAATGAGGCGGACTTGAGCCGTCTTTCCGCTTGAAACCGATTCAAATCAACATACCATACATGGAGACTGATATGAACTTCTACGACAAACTCCGCGCCGCCTGGCGCAACAACGATTCGCTGGTCTGCGTCGGGCTCGACCCGGACCCCGCCAAACTCCCCGCCTGCGTCCGTGAGCTTGAAAAACCCGTGTTCACGTTCAACAAGGCGATCATCGACGCCACGAAGGACCTGGTCTGCGCGTACAAGCCGCAGGCCGCGTGCTACGCCGCGCAGAATGCCGACGACGAGCTCGCCGAGACCATCCGCTACATCCACGAAGTCGCGCCGGCCGTGCCCGTCATCCTGGACGCCAAGCGCGCGGACATCGGCAACACCACGCGCATGTACGTCTCCGAGGCGTTCGAGCGCTATCAGGCGGACGCCGTGACCGTGAACCCGTACATGGGCATGGACGCGATCAAACCGTTCCTCGACTGCGCCGACAAGGGCGTCGTGGTCCTCTGCCGCACCTCGAACGGCGGCGCGAAGGAAATTCAGGAGCTCGTGCTCCAGAACGGCGAACTGCTCTACCAGTATCTCGCCGAACGCATCTCCACCGTGTGGAACTACAATCACAACGTCCTGCTCGTGACCGGGGCGACCTGCCCCGCCGAACTCGGCGAGATCCGC
>JAFXUM010000226.1 GCA_017524965.1 Lentisphaeria bacterium
GTAGTTCATTTCCGCGTTGATGTTGATCGTGTACTTGCTCTGCCACGGCACGTTCACCTCTTCGCTCCAGATGCCCTGGAGGTTGGCGGGCTGGCTGCCGGGACGCGAGCTGGCGATCAGCAGGTAGCGGCCGAACTGGAAGTAGAGGGACGCCAGGTCGGGGTCGAGCTGGTTGCCGCGCTGGTTGCGGGCGGCGAGTCGCTGGTCGGTCGGGAGCTGGGATGGGGTGCCGCCGAGGTCGAAGGTCACGCGGTCGAAGAGCTTGCGGTAGTCGGCGACGTGCGCCTTCTTCAGGGCTTCGTAATCGACGGCGGCGAACTTCTTGAAGACATCGTCGATGCGCTTTGCGGGATCGCCGGAGACGTCGTTGTACGCCTTGAACGAGGATTCGGCGTCGAGCAGGATGACCACGGAGTCGGCCTTTTCCACGCTGATGCCGCGTTCGCCGGGGACGAGCTTGCCGCCCTGGTTGAACACGCGGCCGGTAATCTGGAACTTCGTTGCGCCCTTGATGCCGTTGTAGTCGATCGTGCGGCCGGTGAGGGTCATGGTGTTGCCGCTGACCTTGACGGCCTGGAGGTCCTGCGCGGTGCCGATGAAGGCTCCGACGGTGATGCTGGCGGGCTTGTCGGCGGTCAGGCGCATGGCGATCACGCGGTCGGGATAGCTGGCGAAGTATTCGCGGGTGTAGGTCACACCGTTGCGCGTGAACTTGGTCTGCGCGACGGCTTCGCGGATATTCAGGCTGTGGATGTAGCCGGTGACGTCGCCGTCGCCGGTGTCCTGCTCAAGTCCGAGCGCGCCCGCCACGGAGAACGCCATTTCGGCGCTGGGGCGGGAGATGAAGCTGCTGTTTGCGATGTTTCCGGCCTGGTCAGCTCTGCCGTCGAAGATGAGCTGGCGCATCTGCGCGAGCTTTTCCGGTGTGGCGTCCGGGTTCAGGTGGTCGTACGGGCCGCCCGCCCAGATCGTGTCCTCGTTGAGGATGAGGTATTCACGTTCGGGACGGCCGGCGATCATGGCGCCCATGTGGCCGTTGCCGATCGGGAGCATGTCGGTCCAGGTGCCGGGCACGCGCTTGTACCAGAGTGTGAGCGGCTCGGCGGGGGCAGTGGCGTCGCTGGAGACGTTTACGCCGCGGACGAGGTAGAGGGGCACGCCGCCGGTGATGGGCTTGGCGGCCTTGATGTCCCAGGAGTAATTCGCCTTGGCGTCGGCGAATCCCGCGGCTTCGTCGGAATTGGAATAGAGTTTGTTGATCTCATCGGCGGAGAGCGCACGGTCCCACAGCGCCACGTAGTTGATGCTGCCGTTGAACTTGCTGTTGCCGTTGCCGTCCGCGCCGATGGTCATCGCGCGCCAGGTGGGCTCGCCGATCACGTTGTTCGCGCGGCCCTGCACGATGCGTTCGCTGTTCGCGTAAACCTCGAAACGGTGTTCCTTCTGGCTCGCCACGATGACAAGCTTGACGGGTTTGTCCTTCGGCAGGTGCGAGGTGTCGATCTGCGCCGCACCCTGAACGCCGTTCACGCGGATACCGCCCTGCTGTGCAGGCTGCTGACCCCAGCCGCCGGGGCCGCCGCCACCGGGACGGCCGCCGCCGAATCCGCCTCCGAATCCGCCGCGTCCGCCACCGCCGGCTGCGACGGAGAAGCCGCAGCTGCCGCCCTGCTGATGCAGCAGCGTACCGGTCCAGTTGTCGCTTTCGGCGGTGATGGCGATGGTCATTTCGTGCGGAGTCGAGAGCAGACGTCCGACGGGCGTGGAAAGAGGCTGCGTGGGTTCCGCCGCGACGGACGAGAGTGCGGCGAAGGCCATCAGAGCCGAACAGAGCAGGAATCGTTTCATGATAATTCTCCTTGAAACTTGAGGTTGAATTTGGGATTCAAGGGGAATATAGCATAAAATCAAGCCGTTTTCAAGACGCTTTCCGCTCTTTTAAAAGAATTTAAGGCTTTTTTTCCGGAAATAAACGTTAGTAACGTTAGGAGGACAAGTCCTCCACTGCGGATGTGCCTTGCTTCGCACCGGCACGGGGGGGGTGCCGTCACTGCATCATTTCCATGCCGCCTTCCCGCGTCATCTCGTTGATGCGCTTCGCGAAATCCGGTGTGGTGGCGAAACACGGAAAGTAGTTTCCCTGCCACCAGATGGTCCGGCAGGTCGGATAGACGTTCCCGAACCAGGTCGCGCCCTGAAGCAGCATCACACCGTAGACGTAGATGCGGCCGAACCGTTGCGGATGCGCCGTGAACCCGCCGTCCCACGAAGCCGCCCAGCCGAGCGTGCCGTTGGTCAGCTCCGTGATGGACGTGAGCGAGATGCGGCCAGGCGAACCGGGCAGCACGATCGGGGAGTCCGCGGGCACCAGGATGCCGCCGCCGGAACTGCTCGCGGGCGGGAGGTCGTTTCCGGCGACCGCGGGACCGGAGAAGAACCAGCCGGGCTTCGAGTCGAGCATCAGACGGTCGCGCATCTTCCACATCACGGCGTCGCGCGATTCCGGCGTGAGTTCGGCGAAGCTCACGGTCTTGGTGGTGGTGCTGCCGTCCGGCAGGCGTCCGCTCACGATGACGCGCGAACCGGACATGCTGTCGACGGTGGCGTTTTCGAGCGTGACGCCGTCCAGCAGCCGGATCACGAAGTCGGACGGCGGCACGGCGGTCAGGACGGTGCAGACGAACGTCAGCACCACGGTTAATATGATTTGCTTCATTTCCCCCTCCTTTTTTGTCTTTTTTGAAGCCCGAAGCGAGCTTACTGTGCGGCGTCGGTCTGCGCCGCCAGGTCGCCGGGCGAATCGCTCCAGAGAAGCGCCAGGTTCGCGCCGCGCACCCAGCCTTCGTCGTTGTTTTCCAGCCGCACGCGCACCCAGTCCATGCGGTTTTCCTCGATGGAGACCTCCGTGCCGGGCTTCAGGTACTGTTCCACGCGCCCGGATTCGGCGGACGGCAGACTGTACAGCGGCGTGTTGCGGACGATCACGACGGCCTCGCGCGCCGGATCGTCGGCGGAGACCTTCGCGATGAGCGCGGCGGCGCAGATCACGACGACCACGATCCCGGCATAGAACGGCCATTGCCACAGGTTCGAGCGGCGCTGGAAGAACATGCCGAGCGCGATCAGCACGAGCGTGAGGCCGCACGCGCAGGCCGCGAGCCATTCGTCCACGCGCAGGAAATCGCGCGCCGCGACCATGAAGTCCGCGGGCGATTCCACGCGGTATTTCGGCGGCAGGAGCAGTTTGCGGCGCGTCAGCTCCAGATTGCCGGAGATGTCCGGGTCGCGCGGCTGAAGGTAACGGGCGCGTTCGTAGCAGACCAGGGCGCGCGGGTAGTCGCTGAGCTGGTAGAAGCAGTTGCCCATGTTGTAGAGCAGGGCGGGGGAGACATTGCGCGGGTCGATCTTCGAGGCGTAGTAGTCCAGCGCCTGCCGGAACTGTCCGGCGTCGTAGGCGGTCTTCGCCTCGTCGGAAGTCTTCGGGAGCTGTGCGGCGGCCTCCTCGACGGCGGGCTTGTCCGCCGACGCGGTTTCTTCGTCCGCGGCGTTCGCGGGCAGGGCGAGGCAGAGCGCGCCCAGGATGAACGCGATCGCGCCGAACTTGCGGACGGCGGACGCGAGCTGTTTGCGGAACTTCTCGTTGAGCTCGCCGCGGAGCGACGGCATCCAGGCGGTGTTCGCGAGGTCTTCGAGCTGACGGCCGAGCTCCGGCTCGGTCTCCTTCACGCGGGACGCCGTTTCGCTCAGCGCCGTTCCCGGCGGCAGGTCGAGCAGGTCGTTGAAGAACGCGGCGAGGTCCGCGCCGACCTTGTCCGGCAGGTCCTGCGGCGGCGTCTTTTCGATGGCGGATGCGAGCTTGCCCCTGCGGGCGCGGGCGTCGATGCGCCTCTTTGCGGACGGGTCGGATTCGAGGGAACGTTTCCGCGCGGCGACGAATGCGCTGCCGCCTGCGAAGAGAGAACCGGCGAGGATCAGTCCGAGCGAAATCCAGAGGGCGTTCATGGCGAGCGGCATCGACACGCGTCCGCCGTCGTCCTCGTTATGCAGGTACAGGATGCTTTCCGGCGCGGGCGTCGAGCCGGAATGCGAGGTTAGGTCGGGATCGGCGTTCACGACCGCGGCGCCCGCCGGGATCGAGGCCATGCCGCCGGACGCGGCCTTGTCCACCTTGATGGTCTCCTTGAAGCTGAACGGGATGTACTGGCCGGTCGCGGGATCGAACGTGGAGCAATTGAAGGAAAGGGTCTGTTCGCCCGCCTCGAGCGGGATGAGGATGCAGCTCACGGAGACGCCGGACGGCGTTTCCTTCGTTTCGGGCGGATACGCGCGGAAATGCTCCGGTTCGATCTTCGGCATGTTCAGCATTTCGGTCTGGTCCTCGCCTGTGAAATTGATCTTCAGGCTCAGCGGCTCCCCGATGCGGTACGGGCCGGGCGAAAGCGAGGCTTCCGGCGCCCACTTGCCGATGAGACCGACGAACGGGGAGCCGGCGGGTGCGGCGGGCAGCGGCTTGATCGTGATCTCGGGCGAAGCGCCGCGGATGGTCTGCCGGGTCGAGGTGAACGCGGAGAAGAAGTCGCGTTCGTCGAGCAGGACGGCGGCGGTGTCGGCGACGAGCCGGAGCTTGCCGGGCGCGAGCGCGCGGAATTTCGTGTCGAAATCGTACACGGTGTACGGGACGTTTCCGAGGCGCTGGTTGTGGCTGGTGACGGACTCGAAGTTCGGCGCTTCCGGGTTGATCTTGCGGAAGTCGTGGAAACGGATCGACATCCTGCGGTCGACGGGTTTGATGTCCGGGTAGTTCGCGAGGCGCAGCTCGTAGGGCGTGCGCACGAAAATGGAGAGCTGGAGCGGGATCTCCTCGCCGACCCAGAACGACGGCGTCTTGTCCTCCTCGACGCCCGGGATCGTCACGCGGGCGTAGACCGGCTCGTTCGAGTTCACCTGCGTCGGGTCGATCTTCGGCATGGCGGAGATCCGGAGCTTGAACGGAGCGGTCTTTTCCGGCTGGCGCGTGTTGCCGTTTACGATGACCTCGAACGACGGGACCGTGACCTCGCCTTCCTCCTGGGCGGTGAACGGGATGCGGAGCGTGTATTTCGAGGATGTCACGCCGTTGATGACGGACATGCTGGAACCGCTGGAAATGCCGCTGTTCCATTCGATCCCGGAGACGCGGCCCGGCATCCGGTTGATCTGGAGACGGCTCACGTTCTCGGCGGAGATTTCGACGTATCCGCGCATGCCCACGGTGAGGTTGCGCGGCTGAACCGAGACGTTCAGGTCGGCGGCCGCCGCGGCGAACGCGAAGAGAAAGAGGAGGAATGCGGCGAGTCGGGGGAGTATCGTTCTGTTGAGCATGGTGTTACCAGTCCTTTTCCACACGGTTGTTCAGGCGGGCCGGACGCTGCATCCTGTTGGCGTCCTTGTAGTCAAGTTCGTCTTTCGACATCATATCGAGAATGGCTTCCGCCTGTTGTTTTTCCAAGTCGCCCATGTCCTGCTGACCTTGCTGCGCGCTGTTCTGCCGGGCCTCCTGTTCGTTCTGTTCGCCCTGCTGATCCTGCTCGCCCTGCTGTTGCTGATCCTGTTCGTTCTGTTCGCCCTGGTCGCCGCCCTTGTCGTCCTGTTTCTCCTGTTCGCCCTGCTGATCCTGCTGATTCTGATTCAGCGTGTCGAGCGCGTTCTTCAGGTGTTCCTCGGCCTTTTCGCCGTTGCCCTGTTCCTGTTCCTCGCGTGCTTTCTGGAGCTCTTCACGCGCCTGCTGGGCGGCCTGTTTCTGACGGTCCTGATTCATCTCGGATGCCTTCTGTTCCAGCTCGGAAACGGTGTCCTCGGCCTGTTTCGTCCTGTCCTGCGCGGACTGGTTCTGATTCTGTTGCTGACCTTCGGACTGCTGATCCTGATTCTGCTGTTGGTTCTCGGACTGCTGCTGGTTCTGATCGCCGGACTGCTGCTGATCCTGATTCTGTTGCTGATCCTGATTCTGCTGTTGCTGTTGATCTTCGGACTGCTGATCCTGATTCTGCTGCTGGTCCTGAGCAGACTGCTGGTCCTGCTGTTGTTGCTGATTCTGGTTCTGCTGGTCCTGTTGATTCTGCTGCTGGTTCTCCTGCTTTTGCTGATCGTGCGCCTGCTGTGTCTGCTGACGCGCCTGTTCCATGAGCTTTTTCAGCTCTTCGATCTGCTTTTTCAGCTCCTCGGCCTGCTTGCGGTCGGCGAGGAGGATCTGCTGGTTGCGGATGACGGACGCGTCGCCCGCGGCGGACCGCATGCTTTCGCGGTAAAGTTCCTCGGTCCGGTTCAGCTTGGTCAGCGCCTCGCCGACTGCCTTTTCGGCGGAATTGAGGTCCTGCGCCTGAAGCTTTTCCGTTGCGCCCTGCAGACTGGAACGCGCGTCGAGGTGGGAGATCACGCCGATGTTCTGATAGGACGAGGCGCGCACGAGCGGTTCCTTTTCGGACGCGGCGATGGCGCGTTCGTAGAACGACCGAGCTTTTTCGTTGTCCTGTTCGACCTGCTGCTGTTCGAGTCCGCTGTTGTACAGCTCGGACGCCGATTTGACGGGTTCCGGCGCGGCCTGTTCCGTTTCCTGTTTTGCGGGTTCCGGCGTGGTCTGCGCCTGCTGAATCTGAGCGGGCGCCGATGCTGTCTGCGCGCGGGATTCGCCCGGCGCGGCGACGAGCAGAAGCGCGGCGAGCGCAAGCACGGTCTGAACGGAGCGCGGACGCGTTTCGGAGACGCAGAAAAAGATCGCGAGCAGGATGATCGCGGCGGTGAGCGGATAGGCGGGGCGTTCGATGGGACGGAACGTGGAGACGGCGTTTTCGCTCTCCTTGCGGTCGAGCTGCCGGATGCGCGTTTCGAGTTCGTCGATGCCGCTGTACGCGGCGGTGGAGCGGACGTAGATGCCGCCCGTGCGGCGGGCGAGTTCGGTCAGCTGGGGCTCGTTGAGCGGGCTTTTGACCGGATTTCCCTCGCGATCGGTGAGAATGCGGAGCTTGCCGTCCTCGTCCGGGACGCGGATGACCGCCGGGTTCGAGGGGTCGCCGACGCCGACCGCGAAGACGGGGATCTGCGCCTTGGCGAGGTCGTTGACGACCGATGCGCCGCGTCCGGTGAGTTCGTCGCCGTCGGTCACGAGGACGACGGCCTTGTGCGTGCCCTGCGCGCCTTCGAACGCCTTGACGGCTTCTTCGAGCGCGAGCTGGACGTTGGTGCCGCCGACCGGGATCGTGTCGGTGTCGAGGTCGTCCACGAGCTGGATGAAGCTCGCCCGGTCCACGGTCAGCGGGCAGACCAGAAAGGATTCGCCCGCGAACGCGACGAGGCCGAACCGGTCGCCCGGATTCTTCTTCACGATCTCGCGCACGAGCCATTTCGCGTGGTCCATGCGACTCGGCTTCACGTCGTCGGAGAGCATGCTTTTCGAGACGTCGAACAGGATCAGCAGGTCGCGTCCGGTGGAGACATCGTGCATGACCTGTTTGCCCCAGGACGGACGGGCGGCGGCGACGGTCAGGAGCAGAACGGCGAGCGTGAGGAGGACGATGCGGAAGACGCGTTTGCCGGGCGACGCGTTGGAAAAACGGCTGACGCGTTCGTCCGTGCCGAACATTTTGCGCAGAAGTCTGTTCCGGCGGACGCCGCCGGCGATGGCGAGAACGAGGATCAACGGGATGATCCAGAGTAAATTCCATAATATGCTGCCGCTGAGAAATGACATGACGCAGTGCTTCCTTCGGGCGGATTCCGCCGCGATTCATTGATGTTTCAGATGTTTTTGCCGTCCGGCAATCCGTCGGATCCGATATGGAAACGGTCCCCGGCGCTGTCCGGCGTCAAACCCTTTAGACACGCACTTTCGCGGTTTGTTCCATGGAAGAATCCCCCGGCAGCGCAAATTTCCGGCACAAATCCTTGAACTGATCGCCGCGGTCTTTGTAATCGCGGAACATGTCCATGCTGGCGGTGGCGGGCGAGAGCAGCACGACGTCGCCGGACGACGCGGCGGCGACGGCCTTTTCGACGGCTTCCGGGAACGTTTCGCACATGGAGAACGGCACCGATTGTTTTTCGAGGTATGCGGCGATCTTCTGTCCGCACGAACCGAAGACGACGGCGTGTTTCAGGTATTTCAGACTCGGCGCGAGTTCCTCGAAATCCATCGCTTTGTCCAGCCCTCCGAGCAGGATGACCACGTTGCGGTCTCCTCCGACCGCGGCAAGCGCGGCGTTCACGGCATGCGGATTGGTCGCCTTCGAGTCGTTGATGTACTGCACGCAGCCGGCGGTCAGGAAACGTTCCAGCCTGTGCGGCCCGGACTCGAATTTCGCGAGGGCGTCCGTCACGGCGGGATCGAATACGGCGTCCTCGCCCCGGACCGAGGCAAGAAGCGCGAGCGCGGCGAGCGCGTTTTCCAGATTGTGGACGCCCTTCAGAGCAAGTTTGTCAATGGAGATGATGGCGCGTCCGCGGAAAGTCAGCGAGCCGTCCAGCAGCGTGAAATCGGCGGGCGGATTCGCCGAGAACGTGTAGAGCTTCTGTTCCGGTCCGGCGGGCTTGAAGCGGTCGAGGATGAGCGTATTCACCACGCAGTTGGCGGCGGGATCGCCGAGCAGCTTGAATTTCGCGGCGGCGTAGGCTTCCATGCTGCCGTGACGGTCGATGTGGTCGGACGCCAGGTTCAGGACCGCGGCGGCGGCCGGATGCGGCACGGGCATGATCTCAAGCTGGAACGAGCTGATCTCGACGACCGGGAGGTCGAGCTTGCCGTCGAGGCAGTCGATCGCGGCGTCGCTCATGGCGTAGCCGTTGTTGCCGCAGGCGCACGCCCGGACCCCGGCGGCGCGGAAGAGTTCGGCGGTCAGCTCGGTCGTGGTGGTCTTGCCGTTGGTCCCGGTGATGCCGACGAACGGTTTTCCGCATGAACCGAGCGCGAATTCGAGTTCGCCGACGAGACGGTCCGAGACTTCAGCGAGTTTCGCCCGGACCGGGTTTCCGGCGCGGAATCCGGGACTGAGGACGGTCCGCTCAAAATGCGGCAGTTCGTCCTGCGCGCGGAATCCGAAAAAAACGGCCTCGGGCTGTCTGGGGAGGGATGCGGCGAAGGTCCGCAGGGAATCGTTGTCCTGTTCGTCGAGCAGGGCGAACGGGATTCCGAGGCGGGCGGCGAGTCTGGCGGCGGCGCGTCCGCTGACGCCGCATCCGGCGATGAGGGTCATGCCGCTGAGTTCACTTGTCATAGGTTATTTTCCTTCATAAGGACCGGATCGCGTTTGAACCATGTGTGCAGATCCAGGTCCTGATCGTTGAAAATGGTTTCGAGGTCTTCCGGTTTAAGTTTCCGGTACTCCATGAGCTGATCGAGACGTTCCCGCACGGCGTCGGCCGCGCCCCGGCTCCCGAGGCGTTCGTAGACGTCTTCGAGCATGAGAAGCGGCAGGACGGAGCGAGGGCGGAGCGTCATGGCGCGTTTGAGGAATGGTATTGCGTCCGCGGGATGCCCGCCGAGCACGCAGGCGCGGGCGAAATAGTCGTTGACATAGCCGAAGTCGGGCGTGCTGCCCGCGGCGAACATGGCGTAGTAGCGCGGGGCGTGCGCCGTGTCGTGGAGCGAGGCATGTTTGAGCGCGCGGGATTTGAGCGGCAGGCCGGAGCCGGGCATGGACGCCGCCATGAGGTAGAGCTTTGCGGCATCGTCGTGCCGTCCTTCCAGCGCGGCGTTGTCCGCGTGCCAGGCGAGAGATTCCGCCGCGAGATTGCCGAATGCGGAGAAAAGCCCGGTCCCGAGCAGGACGAAGCCGAGCGTGAAGAGAACGGGCCGGATCAGGCGTCCCGTGCGGCGGTGCTCGGGTGAACGGCTCCGTTCAAGTCTCTTCAGAAACTGCCAGCGGAACCTCCGCAGAAACACGGGCGGGCGCCAGAAGGGGGCGGGTGCGCCTTCGCGTTCGTGGATGAGGAGACCGAGGAAGACCATGGCGAGGAGATTGGTCGGCCAGCGGAAGAGCACGAGGTCGAATTGGGCGTGGACAAGCAGTCCGGCGAGGCACAGCAGGGAAAGCCTAGTTTCGTCATCCATTCCGCAATCCTGGAATTCATAGGCCGCCACCAGATTCGGCCCGAGGTTTTCGTCAGTAAGAACCCAGGTTTCGCCGGCGATGCGTTTTGCGGCGAAAAACATGGGTTCCAGCACAAGATACAGCCAGCAGAGAAGCCCGAGGATGCCGAAACCCGCCGCGATGTACAGCAGGTGGTTGTGCGGATGGTCGACGCGCACGGCGGAGTGGCGCATGGAGAAGTATTCGGGCCTGCGGAAGGCCAGATATTCCTGCTCGAAGGACGGTGCGCCGAACCCGATCTCCGGCTGCTCCGCGATCATGCTCATGGTCGTGTTCGCCAGGAAGACGCGTTCGTCCCGCGAAAGATTCTCCAGGATGCGTCCGTGCGGCGCGAAAAACGTAAACCAGACCGACCCGATGAGCGCAACTGACAGCACGGCGAACAGCGTCAGGCGGCGTCCGCGGTGTTTCAGCTTCAGGAATATCCACAGCGCCCCGGCGGCCGCGACGCCCAGCAGTGTCCCGCGCGAATCCGTCAGGGCGATCTGCCAGACTGTCGTGCCCGCGACGAGGAGGAGAGTCCCGATGCGCCAGAAGGAGTTCACGGACCAGTTTTCCTCGGAGGGGCACCATTTCCATGCCGTCAGGATCGCGAACGGCGCCGTGACGGCCAGAAATGCGGCGTTCCAGTTGATGTTGCCCGGCAGTCCGAAGAGGAACCAGTGCAGTCCGTAATACTGGACGAAACCGAGCACGACGTCGATCAGCCAGAAAAGCGTCAGATACCACGGCAGCAGGCGTTTGAGCTCGCGGGCGAACACGCACACGGCGAACGGCACGGCGACCGTGAGGAACAGCTCGCCCGTTTCCGCGGCGTTGTACTGCCCCGTGTGCCGGACTCCGTGCCACACCCCGATGCCGAGCAGGACGCCGCCCGCGATGAGCAGTCCGCGCGGGAGGTGATCGCAAACAGCCATGACACGCTGCGGAAAGAGCAGCGCCGCGCCAGCCGTCACGAGCACGATCGTGCCCGTCTCGAAGAACCGGAACGACCACGACGGCACGCAGAGGAGCATCCCCGGGCAGACCAGCAGGACGGCCAGGAAGATGAACACGGCGGCGGTCATGGCGCCGCGTGCGGTTGACTCCTCGTTCGGCATGACTTATGTTCTCCAAAAACACTGAAAAAAGGCAATCTAATACTGTACATGCGGAATCCGATTTTTCAAGGTTCCGGCGGTTGCGGCATGTGTTTTTTCCCGCCGGAGGGCGCATCCTGTGCGCATCTTTCCCGGAAAAAGTACGAAAGCGGACGGAAAAAACGCTTTTTTCACTTGCGAAACGCGCGTTGACGCGTTACATTATGTATCGGCGGGCATCAAAGCCCGTCAGGAAGGGTACCAATGAAAGACGACAAAGACGAACAGAACATGGAATTCAAGGAAACGAAGGAACAGCTGTCCTTTACGCCGGTGAATATAACGGTTTCGGGTGAAAACGGAGGCGGTCAGGACAAGGCCGATTCCTCCGATGACCGTATCATAGACGCGCCCGCCCTCATCCTGGGCGGCATCGTCGTGTTTCCGCATGCCCTGACCCCGCTCGTGCTGAACGATCCGGGCATGATCTCCCTGATGGACGCCGCCTCGTCCGGCGACCGCATGATCGCACTGTTCCCGGAGGTGCCGGACGACGATTCCATGCGCGGACTGATCAAGGGCCGGGCGTTCGATCCGAATACGAGCACGTTCCTGCTCAACAAACGCCGGATCGCGAACATCGGCGCGCTCGCCCGTATCGTGAAGACGCTGAAATTTCCGGACGGCACGGTCCGCGTGCTTGTGCGCGGCATCGCGCGCTGCCGGTTCATGACGGTTGTGCCGGGCAGGCAGTACATGGTCATGAAGGTGCACCGGCTTTCCGACGCGCCCGACACGTCGCTGGAGACGGCGGCGATGGTGCGGAACGCGACGAAGCAGTTCCAGGAGGTCATCTCGTTCGCGCCGAATTTCCCGGAGGAACTGAAGATCGCCGTGCTCAACATGACGGACAATTCGCGCATCGCGGACGTAATCGCCGACACGCTCAATATCTCGTTCGCCGAGAAGATCGTCCTGCTCACCTCGCTGAAGCTTCAGGACCGGCTGCATTTTCTGACGATCCTCCTCAACCGCGAGCTCGAAGTCCTGCGCCTCGGGTCCGAGATTCAGCGGCAGGTCCACGACGCCATGTCGAAGCAGCAGCGCGAGTTCTTCCTGCGCGAACAGCTCAAGCAGATCCGTGAGGAGCTGGGCGAGGACAACCGCAACCCCGACGTGGTCGCGATCTCGGAACGCATCGAAAAGGCCCATCTCCCCGAGGCCGCGCACAAAGTCGTGACCAAGGAGCTCGAACGGCTCAACATGGTCCCGGCGTCCTCGCCGGAGTACAATATCTCCTACACCTACATTGACTGGCTGCTCAGCGTGCCGTGGACGCAGGCGACCGAGGAACGAGCCGACGTGCATGTCGCGGCGTCCGTGCTCGACGCCGACCATTACGGCCTGAAGGACGTGAAGGAGCGCATCCTCGAATTCCTCGCCGTCCACCAGCTCAAAAAGAACAGCAAGTCGCCGATCATCTGCTTCATCGGACCGCCCGGCGTCGGCAAGACCTCGCTCGGACGCTCCATCGCCGTCTCCCTCAACCGCAAGTTCGTCCGCATGTCGCTCGGCGGCATCCGCGACGAAGCCGAGATCCGCGGCCACCGCCGCACGTACATCGGCGCGCTCCCCGGACGCATCATCCAGGGCATGAAACGCGCCGGGACGGTCAACCCGGTGTTCATGCTGGACGAGCTGGACAAGCTCGGAAGCGACTACAAGGGCGATCCGGCGTCCGCGCTGCTCGAAGTGCTCGACCCGGAACAGAACAAGGCGTTCAACGACCATTACCTCGAGGTCGACTATGACCTCAGCAAGGTCATGTTCATCGCGACCGCGAACATGCTGGAGACCATCCCGCGTCCACTGCTCGACCGCATGGAGATCATCCGTTTGCCCGGCTACACCGCGCTCGAAAAGGAGCAGATCGCGAAACGCTACCTGATCCCGCGCCAGATGGTGGAAAACGGCCTCGACAACTCGTTCGTGCGCTTCAAGCACAGCGCCGCGTTCGAGATCATCGAGCATTACACGATGGAGGCGGGCGTCCGCAGCCTTGAACGCACGATCGCTTCGGTCTGCCGCAAGCTTGTCCGTAGATTCGTGGAGCAGAACGGCGGACAGCCGCCGGAAAAGCCGGTCGTCGTGGACGACAAGCTGGTCCGCGAACTGCTCGGGCCACGCAAGTTCACCAGCGACGAGAGCGAAAACATCCCGCGCGTCGGCGTCGTGACCGGCATGGCCTGGACCAGCTGCGGCGGCACCACGCTCGAGGTCGAGGCCGTCAAAATGCCCGGCCGCGGCGAACTGAAGCTCACCGGTTCGCTCGGCGACGTCATGAAGGAAAGCGCGCTCGCGGCGTTCAGCTATGTGCGCGGTCACGCCAAAGCGCTCGGGATCAATCAGAAGATATTCAAGGAAAACGATTTCCATATCCATGTTCCGGACGGCGCCACGCCGAAGGACGGCCCGTCGGCCGGCGTCACGCTCACGACCGCCATCGTGTCGCTCCTCACGGGAAAGCCCGTGAAGCCGCGCCTTTCCATGACCGGCGAGATCACGCTCAGCGGGAAAGTCACGCCCATCGGCGGCGTCCGCGAGAAGGTGATCGCCGCGCTCCGGGCCGGGATCCGCGACGTGGTGATGCCCGCCGACAACGAGAAGGATATGGAGGACGTCCCGCAGGAGGTCCGTAGCAAGATCTCGTTCCACTTCGTCCGCTCGATCGACGAGGTGCTGAAGATCGCGATGCCGAAGAACGTCAAACCGTACGTCCCGAAACGCGCCGAAAAGACCAAAGACGAGTTCTACGAGTACGACGACTATCTGTTCCAGAAGGTCGAGCCCGAGGAAAAGAAGCCGGACCGGAAGGCGGATTCGAAGCCTGCGCCGAACTCTGGGGAACAGACATCCGCGCCGGAGCCGGAGAAATCCGCCGACGGGAAGCCCGCCGGGGAAAAGCCTGCGGCAAAACCTGCGGAATCCGAGGCGAAACCGGAAGCCAAACCGTCCGCGCCTGCTGAGGCGAAGCAGGAACCCGCGAAACCCGTTCAGCCCGAAGCGAAGCCGGCCCCCGCGAAGCCCGCTCAGCCCGAGGCGAAGCCGGTCCCCGCGAAGCCCGCTCAGCCCGAGGCGAAACCGGTCCCCGCGAAGCCCGCTCAGCCCGAGGCGAAGCCGGAAGACAAACCGTCCGCGCCCGCCGAGGACAAGAAGCCGGAATCTCATGCCGTGCCTCAGTTCGAGTTCAAAAAGCCGACCCTGGTCGTGAATTATCCGAAGTTCCAGAATTCTTCTTTCACGATCGGTCAGTATACGCTCAAAGCGCCCGAACAGCATCATCTGCCCGAGCCGCCGAAGCCCGTTCCCGCCAAATCGTTCAAGGCGGCGGAGAAGCTTCACCTCGACGTGAAGATCACGACCGCGATCGAAGCCGGGGACGGCCCGGTGATCTCGCTTGATTTCCCCGC
The DNA here is from genome assembly GCA_017524965.1 of Lentisphaeria bacterium. Taxonomy (GTDB): domain Bacteria; phylum Verrucomicrobiota; class Lentisphaeria; order Victivallales; family UBA1829; genus UBA1732. The sequence goes on from JAFXUM010000226.1 coordinate 14,671, forward strand.
GAAGACGGAACAGCCCGCGGCTGCCCCGGTCCGCAGAAGGACCGCCCGCAAAACCGCGCCGAAGAACTTCCGTCCCGCGAAACCGCTGAAACTCCGGGTCAAAGTCTCGCCCGCCGCACAGGACCGGACGTCCGCCGCGCAGACGAAGGCCGTCGAGCCGGAGAAGAAAAAGCCGCGTAAAACCGGCGCCGCTTCAGCCAAGAAAGGAAAATGACCATGATCCGCATTTCCCCCCGTTCGATCCTCTGTTCCCTGCTGACCCTGGCGGCCGCGACGTTCGCATACGCCGCCGACGACGCTCCGGCGAAAGACGAACTCCCGCCTCAGAAGGATCTTCCGCCCGAAGTCCTCAAGGCGCTCTTCCCCGAAGGCGCGGAGACCGACCCCGCGAAGATCTCCGCCGAGGCGTTCCTCCGCATGGCGCGGCGCGCCCCCGCCGGTGAATCCTGGGCGAAGATGGAAGGCACGGCCACGCACCGCCGCAGCGGCTCCAGCGCGGTGAAGGACACGATCCGCGTCGGCATCCGCTTCACCCCGAAACGCGTGATCGCCCAGCTCGTGTTCGCCGGAAACGAATACTACGAGATGGGGCAGACGTTCGACACGCCGCCCGTCTTCACGCAGGAGACCGACGTCCCGGACAAGAACAAGACGCGCCTCTCCCTGTACGGCATCATGCCGTCCGACCTCACGCTCGGATTCCTCTACCGCGACCTGGTGCGCGAGGAGAAGCCGGAGAGCGTGAAGATGATCGACTGCCGCGTGTTCGTGCTGAAGGGCGGCGAAAACGACTATGTCCGCGTCTGGCTGAGCACGGAGTATTTCTTCCCGCTGAAGGCGCACTGGTTCCGCGCGCTCCCGGACGACAAGACGAAGCCGTACCGCGAGCTCGAACTCGGCGGCGTCAAGAAGGAAA
>JAFXUM010000227.1 GCA_017524965.1 Lentisphaeria bacterium
CGAGGACCGTGAAAGTGATTTTGAGGCTCTTTTTCAGTTTCATTTCGTGGCGGCTCCTATGGCGGCGTTGACAAGCCCGCCCGCGGCGTCGAGCAGGGCCTGTTCCATGAGGTAGAACGAACGGACCCGGTCGAGCGTGGCCTTCGGGAGTTTCGCCTCAAGTTTTACTTTGTTTCCCGTTACGGTCGCGGTGTAGCAGCTGTTCAGCTCCTTGAAGAGTTTCTTGTCGAGGGAGAACAGCGAAACGAGCGTGATGCGGATGAAGCTTTTCACCCGGCGCGCCGCCAGCTCGGCTTCCTTCTCGCCCTTGCACTCCATGTTCAGCACGAGCGAGGCCGCGCCCGGTTCGTATTCCCGGATGATGAAGTCGCCGGACTTCACCAGCGCGGAAAGCCCGGTCGGATCGTCGGCGGCGGAAAGCGGAAAACTCCGCAGGATGCCGGCCGCGACCGCGTCCGCCGGGGCGTTCCGAAGCATCTCGAATTCCGAGGCGGGAAGCGGCTTGTTCGCAAAGAACGCGCGGTCGAGCGGGTTTTTCTTCCGCCCGAACGCGACCGTTGTCGGCGTGAGATACAGGATCTCGCCCGCGTCGCGCAGTTCATTCTTGCCTGTCTTGCGGTTTCTGTGGTTTTCTTTCAGCGTGATGAGCTGGGCGGAGCCGCTTTTCCCGGATACCGCGGGGCGCTTTTTGCTGATTTCATTGAACAGTTCGTCCGGCGTCTTGTCCGTGCCGACGAGCATGGCGTAGCTGTCGCCCATCCGGGGCGCGTAGACGATGACCGGATCCGGGAGCGTCCCGGCCTTGTTCCACGGGACGGCCTTCAGGTCGTTGCGGATGGCGAGGACGTCGCCGGACTCCGCGACCGCCTTGAACGTCGGGGACGAATAGAGCTTGCCGAGGTTCAGATTCATGACGAGCGCGGCCCCGTCCGGTATCTGTGAATAGCGTTCGTCCTGCGCGAACGCGGCGAGTCCGGCGCACAGCGCGAACGCCGCCGCGATGAGTTTCAGAAAAGGATTCGTTGCCTTCATTGTGTGATCCTCCTGTATACAGTTCGTTCCGCCAAGCCGACATGATCGGCAAAACGCGGAACAATCTGTTTCTGTCCGGTTTATTAATTCGGATAATCAAATATATCATGCGCGAAACAAAAAATCAAGCGGCCGGAGATTATTTTTCCATTTATTTTGCGATTGGAGTTTGTTTCCGGCTTGACAAAAGGGGAAAAAGGGTGTAGATTAATGTTAGCGAATATTAACTAACACCTGTTCGCTGTTCCTCTTGACATATCCGCAACTCAGCTTAAACCAATTTCACACGAAAGGAATTCCAGCCATGGAAAACAAAATGTTCTGCTGGCAATGTCAGGAAACCTGCAAAAACACCGGCTGCACGCTCGCCGGGATGTGCGGCAAAAACGCCGAAACGTCAAATCTGATGGACGAACTGGTCCGCCGCCTGAAGATCCTGGCGCTGACGAAAAAGCCGGACCGCGAGCTCGGTCTCTTCGTCGTCCAGTCGCTCTTCCTCACGATCACGAACGCGAATTTCGACCCCGAACGTCTGAAAGCACAGATCGTCCGCGCGAAGGAACTGACCGGGACCACGGACGCCGACGCGCCGCTCGGCGTGCTGTCCTGCGACGACGAGGATGTGCGTTCCCTGCGTGAACTTCTGCTCTACGGGCTGAAGGGCATCGCCGCCTACGCCGACCACGCCGCCATGCTCGGACGCGAGGACGATTCCCTGTACGAATTCTTCTTCCGGGCGCTTGCGGCGTCCGCGCGGGAGACTTCGGCGGAGGCGCTGACCGCGCTGGTGCTTGAGGCGGGAGAAAACGCCGTGAAGGCGATGGCGCTGCTCGACGCCGCGAACACGGGCGCGTACGGGAATCCGCAAATCACGAAGGTGAAGACCGGCGTCGGCAAGCGTCCGGGCATCCTCGTCTCCGGTCACGACCTGCACGATATGAAGGAGCTGCTCGAACAGAGCAAAGACGCCGGGATCGACGTCTACACGCACAGCGAGATGCTGGCGGCGCATTATTATCCCGAACTGAAGAAGTATCCGCACCTGTACGGCAACTACGGCAACGCCTGGTATCTGCAGGGGACCGAATTCGCGGCGTTCAACGGCCCGATTCTCATGACGACGAACTGCATCACGCCGGTGCAGGCGGCGTACAGGGACCGCATTTTCACGACCGGCATGGCGGGGTATCCGGGCGTGCCGCATATCGCCGACCGCGCGGACGGTCAGCCGAAGGATTTCTCCGCGATCATCGAGCTCGCGAAGACGTGCCCGCCGCCGACCGCGCTGGAAGACGGCGAGATCGTCGGCGGATTCGCGCATGCGCAGGTCTTCGCGCTTGCGGACAAGGTGGTCGAGGCGGTGAAATCCGGCGCGATCAAACGGTTTGTGGTCATGGGCGGCTGCGACGGACGCCACAAGACGCGTTCGTACTACACCGGGGTCGCGGAAAAACTGCCGCCGGACACGGTGATCCTGACGGCCGGCTGCGCGAAGTACAAGTACAACAAGCTGAACCTGGGCGACATCGGCGGCATCCCGCGCGTGCTGGACGCAGGGCAGTGCAACGACTGTTACAGCCTCGCGCTGATCGCCCTGAAGCTGAAGGAGGTATTCGGGCTGGACGACGTGAACAAACTCCCTCTGTCGTTCGATATCGCGTGGTACGAACAGAAAGCGGTGGCGGTGCTGCTGGCGCTGCTGCACCTCGGATTCAAGAACATCCGCCTCGGACCGACGCTTCCGGCGTTCCTGTCGCCCGGCGTTGCGGGCCTGCTCGTCGAAACGTTCGGCATCAAGGGCATCACGACCGCCGACGAAGATGTTGCGGCGATGATGGCGGGGAAATAAGAACGCATCCGTCAATCCTTCCCGAAAACACAAATCCCCGGACATATCGGATATCCGATTGCCCGGGGTATTGTCCGGCGGACGAGATGCGCTTCGGGCCGGAAAGAACGGTCAGCCGTTTTCCAGCATTGCCCGGATAACAAGCCGGTTGTCCCGGACGAGGACGGACTGAAACCTGATCCGGCCCAGAAAAGAGCAAAGTCTGCGAGTTCTTTCCTCTTTTCTCTTCGCTTTCTCCGGGTCCTCCCCGTCTTCTTTTTCCGGAGATTTTTCGTTTCCTTTTAAGATCTGTTCCGCAAGATTCCGGCAGGAGAACGAAAACACACCGGAAGATTCTTTTTCCAGGTAATAATCCGTAAGCCAGGGGACCAAACTCAAAAGTCCCTTTTTGATCCATGAAACGGAAAGCATGGGATCAAGAGAGTTTTCTTTCAGCCATTTTTTGAATCCGCTCTCCTCCGAATAAGTCATGATTTGCGGATCGGAGAAGAGAATCTTTCCCGCGTCAGGATCACACGAGATGATCAAACGCAGTCTGACATCGGTGATGGAACCCTTTATTTTGTCCAGGACTGGGATAGGAAGAAGAGGGAATAGAATATCCTTCAGGACGAAATCCGCGTGGTTGTCATCATCCAGACGGATGTCGCCAATCTGCAGGTCTTCAAAAAACTTGTTGAAGATCACTGCGATCTCTTCGGGGGCGGCGGAAAGGGAAATCATGGCGTCCTCGTCATTGGATCGTGATCGTGCCGTCGATCCCGTCCGGCTTCAGATCGAGCTTCAGGTCCAGATCGCCGGAAATCGTGCCGTAGTTGATCTTGCTTTTTGCCGCGATTACCGTGTCCTCGATATCGAGAAACTTTTTTTCGGTTTCATTGCTGTCCTGATTTGTTTTGCCGCTCTCTATCGTGATCCTGAGCTTCCCGTCGACGTATTGAACAGCCGGGCAAAACTCCTTCAGGACTTTTTCGATGTCGTTCTGATCGATTTTGATCTGCATTTGCGATTTCTTTCTTTGGTTTGACGTCTTTTGACGGAATGAAACGGGTTTATCCCGGAACCGGAATCAAAATGGTGGTCCGGGGGCGATTTTTCGATGCGTTTACAGGAACGGGTACTTGGCGAGGAAGAGGAGGGACGCGCCGATCAGGATGGGGTTGACGCGTTCGCGGTGTCCGCAGAGGAGATTCACGGCGGTCCAGGCGATGAAGCCGAAGCCGATGCCGTCGGCGATGTTGTAGGAGAACGGCATGACGATGATCGCGACGAGGCAGGGGAAGAATTCCGTGAGGTCGTTGAAATTGATGTTTCTGATCTGCGCGATCATCAGGAATCCGACCATGACGAGGGCGGGGGCCGTGGCGAACGCCGGGATCGCGGTGAAGACCGGCGCGAACAGGACGGACAGCAGGAAGAGCACGGCGGTCACGCAGGCGGTCAACCCGGTCCGTCCGCCCTCGGAAACGCCCGTGGCGGATTCCACATAGGTCGTGGTGGTGGTCGCGCCGAGCAGTGCGCCCGCGGTGGTCGCGACGGCGTCGGCGAGCAGGGCTTCCTTCAGGCGCGGCATCCGTCCGTCCTTGTCCAGCATCTTCGCCGTGGAGGCCACGCCGGTCAGCGTGCCGAGCGTGTTGAAGAGGTCGTCGAAGAGCAGCGTGAACACCACGATCAGGAAATTGCCGGAGAGAAGGAGTTTCCATCCGGTCAGGTGCGAGCTCTCCTGCGACCATTTGTCCGCGTTCAGGCACTCGCCGAAGAGAGAGCCGAACTCCCTGAACGCCCCGCCGATGCTGCTGAAGTTCAGTGACGGATACAGCGAATACATCTTCGCCTCCGGGTTCACCTGATAAAGCCCCGCCGCCTGGCAGAGCATGCCGGGTCCCCACGTGAACAGGATGCCGATGAGGATCGCGCCTTTTACCCGTTTGTGGAACAGCACGACCGTCACGAGGAGTCCGATCAGCGCGAGCGTGGCGCAGATGCCGTCCGTGGGCCATGCGTTGCGGAACGCCACGAGCGTGGTCAGGCACGAGCCGTCCACGATGATCTTTCCCCCCCTGAAACCCGATGAACACGATGAAGAAGCCGATGCCGACGCCGATGGAGGTCTTCAGGGGCAGGGGAATGGCGTTGAAGATCTTTTCGCGGACCGGGATCAATGTGCAGATCAAAAATACGATGCCCTCCACGAACACCGCCATCATCCCGAACTGCCACGAGATCCCCATGCTCAATACCACCGAGAACGCGAAGAACGGCACGATGCCGACGCCCGGCGCGAGCGCGAACGGGTATTTTCCGAAAAGCCCCATCAGGATCGTGCCGATGAACGACGCGAGGGCGGCCGCGATGACCGCGCCGCCCGCCGGGATCCCGATCTCGCCCATCACGCTCGGATAGACGGCGAGGATGTAGACCATGGAGAGGAACGTAGTGATTCCGGCGATGATTTCGGTCTTGACGGTCGTGCCGTTTTCGGCGAGATGGAAATGAAACATTTGGGTCCGCGTATCTTTCCGGGCGAACGCCCTGTCCGCCCAGTTGCAGTTCATGGAATAAATATCCGCGATAATATACAGCGGAATCCGTTTTTGTCAAGCGGGAATTGCAATACTGCGCGTTTCGGTCTTTTTCATCCGGAGAGCAGAAAAATAACGGAATCAAACCGGGCGAATCTTTTTTTTTAGAAAAACTTTCCGTTTTTTTGATTTGACACTTGCTTTTCTAAAAAAAAGAGGTATATTATTAAAAATTAAAAGCAGCATTAACATTTGCAACCAACATCAAAAACACACCCGTTTAAAAGGAGAACACCATGCCTGATTTCAAGCAGACCTTCCAGGATGAAGTGCGCCGTCTGGCACGCAAGGAACTCAAGGCTTTCGAAGCAAAGATCAACGAACAGAAGAAGACGATCAGCGCCCTGACGAAGCGCGTCAACGAGCTGGAAAAGAAGGCCGCCGCTCCCGCCGCCGCTCCCGCCGCGGAAAAAGCGCAGACCGGCGCCGCTGCGGAAAACACGGGCAGAAAAGCCCGCTTCTCCCCGAAGTCCCTCGTGAAGTTCCGCAAAAAATACTCCCTCTCCCAGAAGGCTCTTGCCGTTCTCCTCGGCGTGACTCCGTTCACGGTCAGTCATTGGGAAATCGGAAAGAACCGTCCGCGCGCCAACCAGATTGAGGCGTTCAGCGCCCTCGCGAAGCTCGGCAAGCGCAAATTATATGCCCTCGTCGCGGAAAAAGCGCCCGGCGAACTCCCCGCGCCTAAGAAGGCCGCTCCGAAGAAGGCCAAAGCCGCGAAGAAGGACGTGAAGAAGGCCGAAAAGAAGGCCGCTCCCGCGAAACGCGGCCGGAAGAAAGCCGTCAAGGCCGTCAAGGCGGAAAAGGCCGCCGCTCCGGCTGAAAAGAAAGCCTGACCGTTTTCCGAAACGGATCAATTTCCGGACGGACTCCGCGCGGGGTCCGTCTTTTTTTGCCGAAAAACACAAAACGAGCTTGAAAAAGCCTGAAAACGGCTGTATAGTATTTGGATATAGTCATTACCCGAACTTGTTTCCGAACTCAACTTCAACGATATTTTTGGAGAAAACCGATTATGGCAAATCCTGTCAATGTCGCGATCGCCGGCGCCACCGGCGCGGTCGGCGTCGAAATGCTCCTCACGCTCGAGAAGCGCAACTTCCCCGTCAAGAACCTGAAACTCCTCGCATCCGCGCGTTCCGTCGGCAAGACGTTCAAATTCCACGGCGAGACCGTCGCGGTCGAAGAGATGACCGAAGATTCGTTCAAGGGCGTCGATATCGCGCTGTTCAGCGCCGGC
>JAFXUM010000228.1 GCA_017524965.1 Lentisphaeria bacterium
CGTGCGCCCGGAGGTAACGGAACCCGAATTCCTTGTGGCAGTGTTCCAGCTGCTTGCGCCAGGATTCGCGGAGGCCTTCGCCGATTCGTCCGGCGCCGACGCAGTCGCTCCAGACCATGGAACGCGGCCCTTTGAGCTGCGAAAGGTCGGATTCGATGACACGGGGTTCATTTTTCTTTGCGGGGGAAACTGCTGTTTGTTTTTTCATGAACTTGCTCCTTGAGCTTTGGGTTCGGAATCACATGCGGTTCAGTCCGTCCGGTCCGTGCGAGGATGCGCCGGCTCCGGCGGGAAACTACAAACCTTCGTTTTAAACTATAGCTTGTATCCGCGAGAAAATCAATGCACTATTTGCGTTTTTTCATAGATTAATTGAGAATTTTCCGAAAAAAGCGGAAAACGTCCGGGATCTTCCGCGAAAACGCCGCGTCCGCGGGGGAAACGGAAGCGGCGGCGTGATGAAACGAGTTTGAGGGTCGAATTCAGGCTGAGCGGATCATTTCGGCAGGACTTTCAGTTTGCGGATGAAGAGCGCGCGGTCGCCGCCATCGCCGAATCCGTCGTTGCCGTAGGTCATGCGGATGTGGTGTTTCCCGGCATCGAGCGTGACTTCGGCAAGGTCGTACCCGGCTGTCACGTCGGACGCGATCTCGCGTTCGGCGGCGAGTGTGCCGTCGATCTCGATCCTGACCTGGGAATAGATGCGCTGATAGGGGTAACAGACGGCGTCGATGTGGACGACGTGAACCCCGGACCGCGGCGTGTCGAAGTCCGTTTCCAGCTCGACGAGCGTGTTGTTGGAGACCACCTGCACAAGCCCGCCCGCGATGCGCGTCTGAGAGATGAGGTTGTCCGGGTCGTCGGCTTCGCCCGCGTCGCGGCGTTCCGTGCAGAATCCCGCGCCGAGGTTGCGCAGAAGCCCGCTCAGATAACGTTCGCCGCGCGGCCCGTTGTTGTCGCGTTCGCACGTCCAGTTCGCGCCGTCCAGCGCCACGCGCCCTGCCCCGAGCTTCCAGCTCACGAGCGAACCCGGCACGGCGGGGACCTCGACTCCGGCGGGGTATTCCGCCTCGGAGAGATACGCCTCGGCGAACACGCCCGCGCCGACTCCGGCACGGCCCGCGCCGCGGACGTCGATCATTGAGGTCCCGGCGGGGAGACGGATGAGCGTGCGGTATTCGTCGGGACTGTCCGGGCTGAACCAGACCTGTTCCGTGTCGCCGACCGCGATGCGGCAGAGCGGCTTTTCGGCGAACTTGAACTCAAAATGTCCGCCGTTCACGCCCATGTCGACGATGTCCGGCAGGGGCTCGGGGGCGTCGATGCGGAGCGTGAGACAGACAAGTCCGGCTTTCTCGCGGACGGCGGTGAAGACGGAATGAGGCGCGGGATCGACAAATCCGGGCATGCCGACGGGCGGGGCCTTCGGCGGGACGGGTCCGCCGTCGAGCCTGACCGCGCCGGAGACCGGGCCGGGTTGCGCGAACGTCTCCGGCACGAACCGCATGGAGACGGCGTCCGGCTGGATGTCGAGCTTGCTGTCCCAGTCGTAGATGCGGCAGTGCGTGAGGTCTTCGTGGGAGACGCCGAAGAGGAGCGGCGATTCGCGGCCGGCGATGAAGCCGGAGCAGTCGCCCTTCACGCACGCGATCCCGTCCGCGCCGATGGCGTGTTTCAGGCGGGCGAACGTCTCCGCGTCCGGCATGTGCCAGCAGAAGACGCCGCCGTCGCGGATCCAGGCGGCGAGCTGGTCGGGCTTCATATTCAGCCCGGGGCATGCGCCGTCGGCCGCGATGAACTTCGCACCGTCCGCGCCGGAATCGTTCACGCCCACGGTCCGCAGCACGCGGAGGACGCCGGGATCGGACGCAAGCACGCGAACCGGGACGGACGGTTTGCGCGGGAGGTTTTTGAGGTAGGAAACGGCGTTGCGGCACAGAATTTCCGCGGCGGGCTCGGCGGCGCGTTTGCTCCCGGCGAGCAGCTGCATCAGGACCGCATGGCCGTCCCCGAACGGCAGATCGGCGAGCGGCCCCTGCGCGAGCGCGCTGAATCCGCCCGTCACGAGGTGCGCTTCCAGGCCGTTGCGGCCCTCGCGGATGACCTCGCGGCGGGAGATGTAATGCCCGTCCGCCCACCACTTGAAGTCGGCGGGTTCGAGCCCGGCGAGCAGCGGATGGTCCGGCGCGAGCGGGAACGCCATGGTCGACGCGTGGTCGGTGAGGTTCACGCCGAGTCCGAGCGGATCGAGCGTGTCCTGCGCGAGCACGAGCGCACGGCCGCCCGCCGCGAGGAAACGCCGGAATCCGTCCGTGTCGAACTGCGCGGGACGTTCGGGCGTGCCGAGCACGTTTTCATCAACAATTACGATGTCCGCCGCCGGATTCAGCGAGGCGAAATCGAGGTCGCCGGGCGCATGATAAATATGAACATTTTCAACGTCCTCTCCGGCGGGCGCGGGATAGATCTTGTACTGGAAACTCTCGCGCTGGACCTCGGTCCCGTTGGCGATCAGACGGAATTCGAGCATGGAAGACTCGTATTCGGGCCAAATCTTCCCCTGCACGTCCTTCGCCGTGAACGCGAGCGAGACCGTGCGCGCGCCGCCCGGTTCGAGCGTGAACGAAACGGAATCCGCATCAACACCGTCGACCGCGATCGTCAGATTCAGCGCCTGCGTCTCCGGCGAGTCGTTGAGCACGTCGAACGCGACGTCTTTTCTCGTCCCGGCGAACACGCGCGAGGAGCGGTCGCGGCGGAAACACGCGATCCTGCGGAAGAAGATCTTTTCCGCCTCGGCCGCGCCGGGGACGGACGTGCCGCCGAACCCGTAGGCGGTCCAGGGGCACATGCCGGTGACATTCGCCATGCGGAACGCCTCGGTCTGGTCGATCCAGCCGAGGAGCTTCGCCTCGTGGTTGCATTTCTGGCGGCTGAGGTAGACCTCCTCGCCGAACCAGATGGAGCCGACGGAGTAGTCGGTCTGCGGACACCACAGGTATTCGCCGATGTACAGCGGCTTTTTCCGGTCCCAGAAGAACGTGCCGGACTGTTTGCCGAGCATGCCGCCCGCGGCCTCCGCCTCGATGCGGCGTCCGAGCCATTCGGCGGCGTCCGGGTACGCGTACAGCGCGGGCATCTCGTGCGGATAGTGCAGCCCGATCATGTCGTACTTGCCGTCCGGGTCGCGGTCCGCCTCGAACATCGTGGCGCGGGTCGGGTCGAACCGCTTCGTGAGGGTGCCCATCTCGCCGAGGCGGCGGTTGAGGTCGGGGCAGAACTTGACCGAGCCCATGAACAGGATCTCGTTGCCGACGCTCCACATCACGAGCGAGGCGTGGTTGCGGTCGCGCCGGATCATGCCGCGCAGCACGTCGGCGAAGTTGTTCCAGAAGATATCCTCGTTGTACGCGTACATGGCGTTGCCGTCGGTGTACACGGGCGACTCGTCGATCGTCATGATGCCGACCTCGTCGCAGGCGTCCAGGTAATCCTCCTGCCACGGCTGGTTGTGGAACCGGAACGCGAGGATGCCGTCCCTCTTCCACTGGCGGACGCGCCGGAAGACCTCGTCGCGCGGGATGTAGCCGTAGGCGGGCCATGTGCTCGACGCCAGCAGACGCCGCTTCACGCCGTTCAGGAAGAAGTCCGGGCCGTCGCACCACACCTCGCGGAATCCGAAGCGCGTAAACGATTCGTCGCGGAGCTCGCCGTTCGCGTAGAGGCGGATTCTGAGGCGGTACAGATTCGGGGTCTCGGGCGTCCAGAGTTTCGCCCCGGGGAACGCCGCCTCGAAGCGCCACGCGCCGGGATCGAACGCCGCGTCGTCCGCCTCGTCAGAGAGTTTGACTTCGCCGAACTGAGGGACGCCGCCGAAGGTCAGCACGGGCGTTTCCCCGTCCAGCACGGCGCATTCGATCTTGAAGGAAGAAGCGTCCGGCAGCGCGCCCGCGGCATGCACGACCGCGCCGGTCACACTTATGGCCATATTTCGGACCGAGGTCACGATGGCGAGGCGGGAATCCGCAAAGTGAAGCGGATCGTATGCGTCGAGGTAAACGGGCAGGAACGGACCGCAGTTGTCGTGAAAACCGCCGACCGGGGCGATCGTGTGCGCGATCTCGTCCGGGCGCTTCGTGAGATCCTCGACCGCGCTCCGGTCGCCGCAGCACAGGTCGAGCGTGTGGCGGCATCCCGGCCGCACGAAATCCGTGATATCGAGCTCGAACGGCGTCCAGCCGTCGAACTTGCTTCCGGCGAGCCTGCCGTCCACGAAGACTTTCGGCGTGTTCCGTGCGCCGCGCAGGTTCAGCACGACGCGCTTGCCCTGCCAGTCCGCCGGGATTTCGATCCCGCGCCGGAACCACAGGAAATACGGCACGTCTTTTCTTACGGCGCTCCGCCAGCCCGGCACCTCGTAATCCTCCCACGCGCCGGATTCGTCGGGGCGTTCAGCCGAGGTGTTGATCTGGTGCTTCCAGACGCCGCACAGGTCGATGCGGCCGCGGGTTTCGGTTTTCATGTAGACGGGACAGACGGTTGAGGTGGGATCCATGCTGCGGCCTCCGTGGTGCTTGAGGTGAAATGGTGTTGCCCGACGCGGACGCTGTTCGCGCGGCGTCGTTTTCAATGTATAAAATACTCCCGAATAACAAAAAAACTATCGCTTATTTGCTCAAAAGCATAGACTTTTTGCACACGCGTCCGGACTTTGAACGGACTGAAAAAAAGGCCTCGCCGGAAAAGCGGAGCCGGAAGGATGCAAAATAAAGACCGTATTCGTCGGGATCAGTCGAGCACGACAAGCTCGGGCGCGATGACGATGTCGGTGCGCGGGAGCGTGTTGAACGAGTGCATCCTGTCGAGGAGGCGTTTCGCGGTCATGATGCCGAGCTGCTGGTGCTTGATGTCGATGAACGGCGGGACCTTCTCGAAATAGTGGAGCGTGTGAGCGCAGGAGAAGGCGGCGATGTACTCGTAGTCGGAGATGTCGACGCCGCGGAACCGGAGTTCCTTCAGCACGCCCAGCATGTCGGCGCTGGTGACGAACGCCATGCCGGTCGCGGTTTTGAGCCGAAGGAACGCGTCCGCGAGTTTTTTGTAGTATTCGCTCATCGGGATGTTCACATCCACGATCCCGGCGAGGTCGCGGCACTGGATGCCGATCCGTTCGCATTCGGATTTCAGGGAGTCGACAAGCTCCTTGTGCGAGAACCGGGTCTTGTATTCGGGGAAGACGGCGACTTCCTTCACGCCGTTCTCGAAGAAGAACCGCATGCTCAGGCGGGAGATTTCGGTGCTGTCGAACTTCACGACGTCGAAATCGTTGTCGGCGTTGTCGGCGTTGAGGAACGTGTTGACCGTGGAGATGCTCTGGAGACGCTGATGCAGGCGGGCCCGAACGGCGGGATCCTCCGGTTCGCTGCAGATGATCGCGCCGTCGCAGTAGTCGGGATTCAGGCGTTCCGGGATCGTGCCGTCCTCGCCGATGAAGCACAATTCCATGGAGATGTCGAGTTTCTGGAGCTCGCCGAACACGGCGGCGATGAACCGGGAGATGGCGCCCCAGTGGAAATAGTGTTCGATCGTGGAGATCGAATTGAGGACGATCATCACGCGGAAATGGCGGATGCCGATGCGGTCGGGCGTGCGCGGCCCCTGACGCCGGGCGCGCTGATGGTAGCCGACTTCCTTGACGATGGCGTCGATCTTTTCGGCGGTCGCGACCTTGACGAGGTTCCGGTTGTTGAAGAAACGCGAGACAGTGGCGATGTTGACCCCGGCCCGTTCGGCAATGTCTTTCAAAGTGGCCATGGAAAAAACTCCTTGCTTCGTTACTCGTTTTTTTGCGGGGTATTATTGTGCTATAATATAGCATTTCAAATGCAATAACGCAACCGAATTTAAATTGTTTTTCATATTTCTTTTGTGACTTCCCTGAAGCCGGGCGGAATGAAGCACAAAACCGCCTGAATTCTCCCGGAAAGAGCAAAAAAGAAAGGTTTGAACCGGATGTAACAAAAAAGAGTCGGCGCGCTGTCCGCCTCAAAACGAGGGTGCATTCGCTGAAATACGACAAATTATTTTGCAGTGCTCCGGCAAGCCCGATTTGAACGGCGGAAAATGTGAACGTGTCGTACACAGGCGGAAGCTCGGGAGAAAAACGCCTCTGCGGCCGTTCTCGGGTGCGGCGCTGCGGATGAGACGTCGGCGGCGGTCCGGCGCGGGAACCGGTCCGGAGCAGGAAAAAACCCCGTTTCCCTGGGCGGGAAGCGGGGCGGAGCTGCCGGAAAAAAACGGAGGCGGATCAGTCGAACATCTTCGGGAGGCCGTTGTACATGACGCGCATGACGGAGTTGATGTCGTGTCCGCCGCGTTCGTAGACCATCTGGTAGAGGTTGCCGTCCTTGAAGTTGTCGCAATACTTGAAGATCTCGGGATACTTCTTCATCTCGTTGATCATCGGGGTCATGTTCGGCTCCGCGACGTCGTTGCGGCCGCAGCCGGAGTAGATGTAGAAGTCGTTCGCGGTCTTGCCGTTCCTGACGACCGTGTCGGCGAGGTGCTTGGCGGATTCGACGGACTTGCCGCGTCCGATGGCCCAGCAGTCGCCGCTCATCGGGATGAAGTAGCCCATTTCGCCGAGGCAGTGTTCGAAGACGGACCAGGTGGCGCAGGCGCCCATGGAGAACCCGCCGAACCCGCGGTGCCATCTGGAGGCGTCGAGGGCTTCCTGCGTGACATCCTTGGCGTAGGTGTGGTACTGCTTCTCGAAGACCGGGATCACGTCCTTGTCGAGCTCGTAGTGGTAGTCGATGCAGTTCTTGGTGGCGTCGTTGCTGTACTGCGTGTAGTAGGAGAGCGCGCAGATGATGAGCGGCTTCATCTCGCCGTTCGCGATCAGGTGGTCGATCACGTTTTTGAGGCGGGTGTTCTGGCCTTCGCCGCCGAAGTACCAGCCGGGATTGTCGCCGCCGCCGTGCATCAGGTACAGCACGTTGTAGCGGGTGGACGTGTCGTTCTCGTCATAGCCGTAGGGGACGTAGACAAGGCCGGATTTCTCGAACTCGGGGCTGCCGGCGGTCTGGTTGTCGCGCGTCGTGTATTTGAAGGACTTGATGACGCCGCCCTTCTCGCAGACATTGAAGTATTCCTGCGGGATCTCCTTGAAGGCGTTGTCGGGGAAGCTGGTCCGGGTGGACGCGGTGGAAGCGCCGGTGCTGGCGCAGCCGCAGAGGACGGCGAGTGCCGCCGCGCAGGCGAAGAGTTTGAGGTGTTTCATGTTGTTCCTTTGGTTATGATTGAGGGTAAAAAGCATGTTTTTGAACAGAAAAAAGACCGATTATCCGCAGGGGCCGGCGGGAACAGACCCGCCGCGCGGGGGGAATCGGAGCGTTGCCCCGAATGGCCCGGATCCGAGGGGAAAGTCAGAGCTTTTCGGCGGCGGCTTTCAGCTCGGCGAGGCGGGCGGCGTCCTTCGCGAGGTCGTCGGCCGCGGCGGCGCAGATGGATTCGTCGAGGACGACTTCCCAGCCGAGGAATTCCGCGATGCAGCGGAACTGGTCGGAGATGAGCTTGTATTCGGGATTGCTGAGGGAATCCGCGCCGCATGCCACGATGCCGATCTTCTTCTTCGTGCGGAGCGTGGGCTTCGCGGCGGCGGCGTCGCGGGAATAGAACTTGTCGACGACGTCCTTCAGCTGGGCGGAGATGCCCCACCAGTAGACGGGCGAGCCGAAGATCACGAGGTCGGCGGCGGCGACTTTATTGATGATCTTGACCGTGTCGTCGGCCTGGATGCAGTTGCCGCCGTTGCGCTTGCAGGCGTCGCAGTTGCGGCAGGGACGGAACGTGAAGTCGTAGACGTTCAGGGATTCGACCGTGTGGCGCGATTTGAGGCCGTCTTCGATGGCGCGCAGCGCGTTGGATGTGTTGCCGTTCTTGCGGGGGCTTCCGTTCAGGATCAGGACGTTCATGGTGGTTCTCCGTTGATATGGGTGCAGGGTGAAAAGAGAAGCGGTACGAGGCGCGGACGCGCGGGGGCGGTCAAAGCTCGGACGGGATCATGCAGGTTGTCCGGCCGACGGCGTGTCCCGCGCGTTTTTATGCGCCGGGGTCAGGTCAGCGTTTTCTGCCGTCGCCGCCGTCCTGTTCGGGCGCATCGGTCTTCGGTTTCTTCTTGC
The DNA here is from genome assembly GCA_017524965.1 of Lentisphaeria bacterium. Taxonomy (GTDB): domain Bacteria; phylum Verrucomicrobiota; class Lentisphaeria; order Victivallales; family UBA1829; genus UBA1732. The sequence goes on from JAFXUM010000228.1 coordinate 8,184, forward strand.
CCTGGATCAGGGCGGCCGGATCGCTGTCGATGTACAGGATGAGCTCGATCAGGGCGTCGACGCCGTTGTTGACGTTGAAGAGCGTCTCGTCGAGCGTCTTGCTGGTGCGGATGGCGGTGGAGAGGAAGGAACGGAGGTTTTCGCTGATCTGTGCGAACTCGATGGACTTGATCTCGGTTTCGACGGACTTCGTGAGGGACTCAACCGCGTTCACGGCGGTGTTGACGTTCTTCGAGATGGCGTCGATCTTGTCCTTGACGTCGGACCCGGTGAGTTTTTCGAGGTTTTCGATGCTCTTGCGCGCCTCGTTGACCATGGCGTTCACGTTGTCGATCGTCTCGTCGAACTTCGGCGAGTTGACGCGTTCGTTGATGGAATCCAGCACGGCGTTCGTGCGGTCGCTGATGCCCTTGTAGTCGATGCTTTCGAGCTTGGCGAGGATGCTCGTGACGCTGCCGCGGAGGTCGCTGATGAGCGACGGCTGGCTGGGGACGTAGGTGTATTCGAGCCCGAACTCCGAGAGGTCGTATGCCGAGGGCGCGGCGTCCTTGTCGGACTGGAGTTCGATGTATTTGCCGCCGGTGATCCCTTCGAGTTCCATGCGGCAGCGGAGCCCGTCCTCCACCGCCTTTGCGATCTTTTCGTCGAACTCCTCGACGGAGATCGTGGCAGGGGCATAGCCGGGCTGCTGGACTTTGAACTTGGAGATGTTGATCTCCATGTCGATGCGGATGACGTTGTCGGAAGGATAGATCATGATCTCGCACACCTTGCCGATCGGCACGCCCTGGTATTTCACGGAGGACCCGACCGAAAGCCCCTGGACGGATTCCGAGACGAGCGTGGAGAGATGGGCTTTCTCCTTGAACCGGTCCATGGTGCCGAGGATGAAGAGCGCGGCGAAAAAGATGACCGCGGCCAGGATGATGAACAGTCCGAGTTTGAATTTACTGTTGTCGTTCATAATGCGGGATTCCTTCCTGAAAATGACATGGAAACGGCCGGGGTGTCAGGCATGGTCCGGCTCCGTGCTGTTGCTTTTGTAGGTGCCGCCGCGCGAGAGGAACGTGCGGACGTATTCGTCGGCGCTGTGGTCGCGGAGATACGCGGGCGAACCGTCGTCCACGATGCCCTTCTTTTCGGCGGAGAGCATGATCACGCGGTCGGAGACGCGGAAGATGCTGGGGAGTTCGTGCGTGACCATCACGATCGTGGCGCGGGTCTTCTCGCGGATCTCCAGGATCACGTTGTCGAGCATGTCGGAGGTCAGCGGGTCGAGCCCGGCGGACGGTTCGTCGAAGAAGAGGAGTTTCGGATCGAGCGCGAGGGCGCGCGCGAAAGCGACGCGTTTGATCATGCCGCCGGAGAGGTCCGAGGGCATGTAGTTTTCGAAGCCGTTCAGGTGGACGAGCGCGAGTTTTTCGGAGACGCGCTTTCTGATCTCGCCGCGCTTCCAGTGCGTCAGCTCCTCCATGGGGAGCGCGATGTTTTCGGCGAGGTTCAGCGAACGGAACAGCGCGCCGCCCTGGTAGGCCACGCCGAAC
>JAFXUM010000229.1 GCA_017524965.1 Lentisphaeria bacterium
GCCGCGACGCGTTCCCGGACGCGGTCCAGATGCGCCAGCACATCGTCGAGCGTCGGCCCGTAGCGCCGCTTCAAGGTCTGGAGCAGGCGCATGCGCTCCTCCATCTCCTGAAACTCCTGTTCGTCGACCTCGACCTCGGACTCGAACGACGCAAGCTCGGAGGAGAGGTCGTCCACGGCTTCCTTCGCGCCGTCGAGCGCGTTCAGAAACTCTTCGGCTTTCGTCGGTTCGATGCGTTCGAGTCCGCGCAGGATACGGCGGCATTCGGCGAACCGCTGGGAGATGCTGTCCTCGCCGTCGGTCAGCCCGCCGCATACCTGCGACGCCAGCTCGATCACGCTCCGGGAGTTCGCGGCGAGGTCGTGACGCGCGGTCAGCTCGTCGTCCTCTCCGGCGTGAACGTCCGCGCGTTCGATCTCCTCGCAGTCGCGGCGGAGGCGCGCGGCCTCTTCCGGCGACGGCAGGGACGCGGCGAACGCGTCTTTTTCGCGGCGGACGGCGGCGAGATCGTCCCAGCACTGCCGGACGGCGGTCAGCTCCTTCTGAAGCCCGGCGAAACGGTCCAGCACGTCGAGCTGGTTGGCGGGGTCGAGGATCGCGGCGTTTTCGTTCGCGGCGTGAACGTCGACCATCGCCGACGCGATCGCGCGCAGCACGTTCAGGTTCACCGCCGAGCCGTTCACGAAATTGCGCGACGAGCTGTGCGTGATCACGCGCCGGACCAGAATGCTGTCCGGTTCGTCCACGGAGACCAGCGCGTTTTCCTCGAGGAACGCGCGCAGTTTCGGCAGGGCGCCGGGCGCGAGCGTGAATCCGGCGGAGATCTCGCAGTGGTCCGCGCCGGTGCGGATGGCGGACTTGTCGGCGCGGTTCCCGAGCAGGAGCCCGAGCGCGCCCATGATGACGGATTTTCCGGCGCCGGTTTCGCCGGTGATGACGTTGAACGACGGGCCGAATTCGATCTCGGCCTCTTCGACGATGGCAAGGTTCTGTACGGAAAGCCAGTTGAGCATGATGTTCCCGGATGGGGGATCTCCAAAAAGCGAAGCCGGGGTTGCACGGCCGCCGGGGATCCGGTTGTGTTTCGTATTTTCACCAAAAAAGATACGTCTTCCCGCGGAAAAATCAATGGAAAGCGCGAAAAAAAACGAAAAAAACATGTTCGCGGCTTGAAAACGGCCCCGGATGACGCTAAATTTCATATCCGGTATCGTCAAACAGGAATCAACCGTCCGCGCGCCCGCCGGGGTTGCGCGGATCAAAATACTGCACACACATGGAATCCGCACTGGCCCAACAAGTCTACGACAAACTGCTGTCCGTCCACGGTCCCCAGAAGTGTTTTCTGGAGCACATGACGCCGTTCCAGCTCCTCGTCGCCACGATCCTGTCCGCCCAGTGCACGGACAAACGCGTGAACATGGTCACGCGCGACCTCTTCAAGCGCTGGCCGGACGCCGAAGCGTTCGCGAGCTGCGGACGGGAAGAGCTGGAACAGGCGATCTTCACCTGCGGATTCTACCGGGCGAAGGCCGACCATATTCTGAAGGCGGCGAAAGCCATCGTCGAGCAGTTCCACGGCGAACTGCCGAATACGATGGAGGGCCTGCTCAAACTGCCCGGCGTCGGACGCAAGACCGCGAATGTGGTGCTCGGCGACGCCCTCGGCCAGCCCGGATTCCCGGTCGACACCCACGTGCGCCGTCTGGCCGGCCTCATCGGCCTCTCCGACGCCTCCGATCCCGAGGTCATCGAATCCGACATCTGCGCGGTCATGCCCCCGGAGACCTGGGCGCAGTTCTCGCACCTGCTGATCGTCCACGGACGCACGCGCTGTCCGGCGAACCGCCCGGACTGCCCCGGCTGCGAGCTTGCCATGCTCTGCCGTCATACGAAGTCGGAGAAAACGGCGAAGGGCGCGAAGAAAGCCGCGAAGAGCGCGAAGAGCGCGAAGAAAGCCGCCGCCCGGAAAGCGTCCGGCTCCGCGTCGAAGACTCCCGTGAAAAAGAATGCAAAGAAGTCCGCGGCATCCGTGTCCGCCCGGCATACCCATCCCCGGAAAGCCTCCTCCCATGTCTGACAAGCCCAAACTCAAGAAAAAATTCAGGGACATCAAGAAACTTCCGGACTGGTGCTACTGGCTTCCCTCCCACATCATCCTCTGGTGGCGCAAACTCTCGCCGACGGAGATCATCGACCCGAACGGGCTTCTCGAGGAATACCGCCACGATCCGCACCGCGTCTGCATCGTGAACATCTGGCACAACCGTCTGCTCATGCTCCCGCCGCTCTTCGAGCGCCCTCTGCGCGAACGCACCGTGGCGGTCGTCAGCGCCTCGCGCGACGGGCAGTACGTGGCGGATTTCGCCTCGCAGTTCAACGCAAAGTGCATCCGCGGCTCCACGAAACGCCACGGCCTGAAGGTCCTTCACGATGCGATCAAGACGATCCAGGGCGGCTGCATGGTCGTCATTACGCCGGACGGCCCGCGCGGTCCGCGTTACCACATGAGCAAAGGCCCCATCCACATCGCGTCCCAGCTCGGCATCCCGGTCGTCGCGCTCGGCATCAACTACTCCTCGTACTGGGCCGTCAGGAGCTGGGACGGGTTCCGCATCCCGAAGCCGTGGGCCAGGCTCACGGTCATCATCGGCAACGAACTCCGCATCCCGCCCGACCTGAACGACGAGGAGCTGGAACGCTGGCGGAAAGAAGCCGAAAAAGAACTGAACCGCGCTTCCCTCGTGGAAGCCAAGGATTACTTATGAGCGAAAAGATCGCCGTCATCTGCATCGGCGACGAGCTTCTGAAGGGCGCCGTCGTCAACACCAACCTTTCCTCCATCGGCGTCCGCCTCCTCGCGCTCGGCGTCGTCCCGGTCTCCTCCGTCGAGGTCCCCGACCGCCGCGAAGACATCCTCGCTGCGCTGGAATTCTCCCTCGCGCGCGCCGACATCGTCATCACCAGCGGCGGGCTCGGCCCCACCGCCGACGACGTGACCAAGGAGTACATCGCGGAACGCTGCGGCATGCGGCTGGAGGAGGACGGTACCGCCGCACTCAACATCATGAAACACTGGAAGATGCGCCATCCGAGCGAAGAAATCCCGCCGCGCGTCTTCAACCAGGCGCTCGTGCCGCACGGCGCGAAGGTCATCACGAACGACTGCGGCACCGCGCCCGGGCTCATCGTCCGCACGCCGGAGACCGACGCGTTTCCCGGCCGCACGATCATCATGCTCCCGGGCCCGCCGAACGAACTCTGCCCCATGATGGACGCGTCCGTCGTGCCGTTCCTGAAAAAGACGCTCAAGCACTTCACGTTCACGCGTGAATTCCATGTGGCCGGGCTGGGCGAAAACATCGTCGAGGAGCGCATGCTCCCCGTCATCGCCCGGTTCCACACCATGCTTTCCGTCGCCTACTGCGCCACGGCGCAGTTCGTCCGCCTCTTCCTGACCTCGGAATCCCCCGAAGTCATGGAGTCCGCCATCCAGTCCGTGCAGGAGATCTTCGCCGAAGAACTGCTCTCCGACGACGCCGACTCGCTTTCGCACGAGATCCTGCAGTTGCTCGACGAACGCGACGAGACGCTCGCGCTCGCCGAATCCTGCACCGGCGGCCTCGCGGCGAAGCTCCTGACCGACATCCCCGGCTCCTCGCACGTCTTCGCGGGCGGCGTCGTGACCTACAGCGACGCCTCGAAAACGTCTCTCCTCGGCGTCCCCGCCGACGTCATCCGCAAGTACGGCGCGGTCAGCAGGGAGACCGCGCGCGCCATGGCCGACGGCCTCGCGAACGCGATCCCATCGGACGCCGCGATCGCGCTCACCGGCATCGCGGGACCCGGCGGCGCCACGGTCGGCAAACCGGTCGGACTGGTCTTCGCCGCCATCCGCTACCGCGGCAAAACGGAAGTCTTCGAGCTGCGTCTCCGCCGGACGCGCGAACAGATCCGCGAACGCGCCGTGGCAGCGGCTTTCTTCCGGCTCCGCGCCATGATCCTCGCGCCCGAAAACGAGGCGTGAATCCGCGATTGTCCGACTGTCCGTCCCCGAACCCGGTCGCTTCTCCCCGCCGGCGAGCCTGCGTTATCCTCGAAATACTCTACGTTTTAACCTGTTTTTTCCAAAAATAATCCCGATTTGCGCTTGACAATACAGATATACAGGGCTATATTACAGGAAAATCCATATTTTTTAACCTAACCCAACCTTTTTTTCAGGTGAATCATGGCTGAAGTCATCCTCAAAAATGTCTGCAAGATCTACGAAGGCGGCGTCAAGGCCGTCAACAGCGTTTCCATCGACATCCACGACAAGGAATTCATGGTCCTCGTCGGCCCCTCCGGATGCGGCAAATCAACGACCCTCCGTATGATCGCAGGCCTCGAAGAGATCTCCGACGGCGAGATCAAGATCGGCGAACGCGTCGTCAACGACGTCCCGCCCAAAGACCGCGACATCGCCATGGTGTTCCAGAACTACGCCCTCTATCCCCACATGACGGTCTACGAAAACCTCGCGTTCGGCCTCAAGCTCCGCAAGTTCCCGAAGGCCGAGATCGACAAGCGCGTGAAAGAAGCCGCCGATATCCTCGGCATCGGCGATTACCTCGACCGCAAGCCGAAAGCGCTCTCCGGCGGCCAGCGCCAGCGCGTCGCCGTCGGCCGCGCCATCGTCCGCAAGCCCGCCGTCTTCCTCTTCGACGAACCGCTCTCCAACCTCGACGCCAAGATGCGCGTCCAGATGCGCGCCGAGATCAACAAGCTTCACACCCGCCTCGGCACCACCATGATCTACGTCACGCACGACCAGATCGAGGCCATGACCATGGGCGACCGCATCTGCGTCATGAAGGACGGCGTCATCCAGCAGATCGACACCCCGCTGAACATCTACGACAAGCCCGCGAACACGTTCGTCGCCGGCTTCATCGGCACCCCGCCGATGAACATCTTCAAGGGCACGCTCGTCAACGAGGACAGCAAGTTCGTCTTCAAGTCCGGCCCGATCTCCGTCGCCCTGCCCGCCGACTGGAACGCCTCCATCGAATCCTATGCCGGCAAGGACATTCTCTTCGGCATCCGTCCTGAGGACATCGGCTCCGAACGCGCCACCTCCGACGCCAACGCGCCGAGCATCACCGCCAAGGTCGAAGTCCGCGAGCCCATGGGCGCAGAGATCTATCTCCACCTCGACACCGGCGTCGACGCCCCCTGCGTCGCCCGCGTCGAACCCCACCTCGACGCCAAGGTCGGCGAGACCATCACGCTCAAGCTCGCGATCGCCTGCGCGCACGTGTTCGATCCCGCGACCACGAACCGCATCGTCTGACCGGATCCCATCCGGACGCAATTCCAGGGCAAGGCTTTTTTCACGGCCTTGCCTTTTTTAGCCCATCACCAGCGAATGCAAGGAACAGAAACCATGAGCATGTCCCATCTGACCAAACGGGAAGCCATGGCAATTCCTGCCGGTTTGCTGTTTGCGTTCTATCTGTTCGGCGCTGCCTGCACCGCGCCCGCAGTGATTGCGTCGGGCAGCGCGGATCAGATTGTCAGAATCCTGTTTCTACTGCTCTTCCAGATATATCTGCTGGCTGAGATTCTGTTTTCGAAGGAATCCCTTGCGGCCATCCCGGCGTTTGCGCTTACGCTCCTGACACCGGCGGCGGCGCTTGTCGTGGCGATCGCCGCCGACCGGGAGAACACGGGCATCATTTCCGCGGTGAACTGGGGATATTCCGGGCTTATGTTCGGCGGGCTGCTGACCGTCTGGAAATACGAGCGGAATGTTTATCTGAAGTGCCTGACCGTTTTCTTCTCCCTCGCATGGTTCATCGCCGTCCTTCTCTGTCTTTTTATGGGCGTTTCCCTGCTGAACGGCAATCTTTCATCCACACGCTGAGCTGGCGACTCGCTTCAGCATCTGCAAGCAAGCCTTCCCGCGGCGCGGCCGGACCATCGTTTTTTTCGCGGTTTCCCGCGTTTTTCGCGGCCTTGCCTTTTTCTTTTCCGGAATGCTTGAGGAAATAACGAACAAACACGAAAAAAAACGCCGGACGGGTTTGATTTTCCCTTCCGGCAGGTTATATTAACGTAAAAAGTTTACCCCACCATACCATTTCAACCGTTCAACCTAACAACAGGAATCAAAATGAACCGTATTCTTTCCTCGTTCGTCGCGGCGGCCGCGCTCGCCGTCCTCGCCGCCTGCGCATCCACCGGCGATGCCTGCAACTCCAAGCTCAACGAGCCCGTGCCCGGCGCGGATCAGGACCCCGGATACCAGAAGGTCACCACGCCCGCGCTCAGCCAGAACTTCGTCCAGCGCATCGCGGAGAAGAAGCAGCAGGCCGAAAAAGAAGGCAAGGACATCAAGCTCGTGCTCGTCGGCGACTCCATCACCCACTTCTGGGAAGGCGGTGGTTTCGGCGGCTTCGGCGGTTTCGGCGGCTTTGGCGGATTCGGCGGTTTCGGCGGCGGCTTCGGCGGCGGCCAGAACGGACAGAACGCCCAGCCCAGCGAGAACAGCTGGAGCAAACTCGCCGTGTATCATCCGCTGAACCTCGGATTCTCCGGCGACCGCACCGAGAACATCCTCCACGTGGTCAAGAACACGGGCATCTTCGAGCTCATCGACCCGCAGCTCGTCACGGTCATGATCGGTACGAACAACTTCGGCATGCACGAATCCGAACCCGCCGCGACCGCGGAAGCCATCCGCCTGATCGTCCTCGCCATCAAGGAAAAGGCCCCGAACGCCAAGATCCTGCTCTACGGCATCTTCCCGCGCGGCGACGGCCTCGGAGACAAGTGCGCCGCCACCAACGAGATCATCAAGGACTTCGCCGACAACAAGACCGTCTTCTACGAAGACCTCACCCCGAAGTTCACCGACGAACAGGGCAACCTCATCCAGGGCGTCATGAACTTCGACCGTCTCCACCCCGCGGAACCGGGCTACAAGATCTGGGGCGAATCCATCAAGGCGTTCGCCGACCAGCACAACATCAAGTAAGCAACCCGATCAGCTCAACTTTTCCAAAAAAGAACAGGACTTATATGACCTGTAGGTCCTGTTTTTATAAGGAGTTCACCTTATGAAACACATCTTCTCATTGTTCGCGGCCGCCGCGGCCGCCCTGCTCCTCGCGGCCTGCGCATCCGAACCCGAAGTCATCTCCACGCTGAACACCCCCGTGCCCGGCGCCGAACAGGATTTCGGCTACACCCGCGTGACCACGCCCGAACTCAGCCGCAACTACGTCCAGCGCATCCAGGAAAAGACCCAGCAGGCCGAACGCGAAGGCAAGGACATCAAGTTCGTCATGGTCGGCGACTCCATCACCCACTTCTGGGAAAATGCCGGAAAGAGCGTCATGGACGCCGAGTTCGCGCAGTACCATCCGCTTGACCTCGGGTTCGCCGGCGACCGCACCCAGAACTGCCTCTACGTCATCGAAAAGACCGACATCTTCTCCAAGATCGATCCGAAGCTCGTCATGCTCCTGATCGGCGTCAACAACTTCGGCTGGAACCAGGGCGGCCCGATCGCCACCGCCGAAGGCATCCGCCTCTGCGTCAAGGCGATTCAGGAAAAGGCGCCGAACGCGAAGATCCTCCTCCTCGGTATCTTCCCCGCGGGCAACACTCCCAACGACCAGAACCGCCCGAAGATCGCCGCCACCAACGAGATCATCAAGGGCTTCGCCGACAACAAGACCGTCTTCTATGAAGACCTCGGACCGAAGTTCCTGACCCCGACCGGCATCCTCGAACGCGACATCATGGCCGACTTCCTGCACCCGACCGCCAAGGGCTATCAGATCTGGGCCGACGCCATCCGTCCCTACGTCGAGAAATACTGCAAGTGATCTCCGGCTGACATCCGGCGCAATCGCGCCTGCCGGACAAACGAAAAGCACATCCGCATCCCGGGTGTGCTTTTCTTTTCTCCGCTCCGGCAGACCTTTTTCGACAAAACCGGCACAGTTCCTATCGTAAAAAGAACGGGTGCGGGATCTCATCACCCCGTACCCGTCGCGTCGCTTTCCGTTGAGGACTGTTTGAAAGGCATCGGCTTACGAGCGCCGATGCCTTCCGCAGGACGATCATTCGTCGAGCGCTTTGATCGCCTTGTCGGCATCGGCCCAGCCGTTCCTTCCGGCGAGCTTGTACCATTCCTTCGCGATCTCCTTGTCCTGCTCAATCCCCCACAGACCGCTTCCGTAGGCGGCCCCGAGCATGATCTGGGAGATGACGATGGAGATATTCGTGATGTTGCCGTTCTTCAAATTGAGTTTCAGCGTCTGTTTTTTCAGCGTGTCCGCCATTTCGGGGATCAGGTCGAAAACGACCTCTTCCTCGGTCATCAGCTGCGTCGCCGCCATGGAGAAATACTCCACGGCCTTCTCTCCGTTGTCGTCCATGGAGTACAACGTCCCAAGAAAGAACTGCGCATAGGCGCATCCTTTGCCCGCGGCTTCCTTCAGCAACGCCATCCCGTCTTCCTTCTTGCCC
>JAFXUM010000230.1 GCA_017524965.1 Lentisphaeria bacterium
ATCTTCGCCTCGCTGCTCCTGCTTCTGCTGGTCTGGGTGCCGTTCCGGAAACGCTGTCTTTTTGTGCTTGTTCCGCTGCTGTTTTACGCACTGTCGACCGGGATGCGCGAACCCGCGATGCGCGCATACGTGATGATCGCGGCGTTCCTGGTCCTGCGTTCGCTGCTGCTCGCGACCTCGCACATCAACACCCTGATGCTGGCGGCGTACGCGATCCTCGTAATCTCGCCTGCGAGCCTGCTGAAGCCCGGCATGTACTATTCGTTTCTGTCCGTGGCGCTGCTGCTGAGCTTGCCGCGCGACGTCGGGAGCATCCTGCTCGGATTCCTCTCGCGGAAGCTGTCGCAGCCGCTCCCCGTGCGCTATGCCCCGGTGTGGCGGATACGGGCGACGCGCTTGATCCGGATTCTGTTGTCCGCGTTCGCCGCGACCGCCGTGGCGAGCCTCGGCAGCGGCGTGCTGTCGATCCTGTATCAGGGACTGTTTCCCGTTTCCGCGGTCCCCGCCAACCTGCTCGTGATGCCGCTGGCGTATGTCGCGTTCATCGCGGCGGGCGTGGCGCTGCTCTTTTCGTGGGCGGGGCCGGTTGGTCTTTTCTTCTCCGGCGTGCTCGAACAGGTCTTCCGTCTGATCGGATGGCTGGGGCGTTTCTTCGGCGGACTCTGCGAGACGGCGATCCCGCGTCCGCCTGTGTGGACGATCGTTCTGTTCCTTGCCGCGCTGTTCTATCTGCTCCGTGCGAAACGCTGGCGCCGGGCGGCATACGCGGCGGCGCTTATGACCGCGCTGTTCGCGTTCTGGTGGCTCCGGGCGGCGTTCTTCCCCGCCGAGGTCCTGATCCTGAGCGGCGGCGGGACCGAACAGGAACCATCGGTCGTCGTGACGGATCCCGCGCTCGGACGCGCCGGCGTGGTGAACGTGCCGGATTACCGGACCGGGAGCGCATTGGCGGACTATCTGTACGAACGCGGCATCACGGTCTGCCGGTCGGTGGCGGTCTCCAGCGGACGCAAAGCGTCGTTCGACGGCCTCGAGACATTCGCCGCGCAGATCCCCGTTCTGGATATCTACGCACCCTCGAACGCGCTGGGCAAGATGCCGGACGGTCCGGTCGTTACGGCGCTCCCGTACCACGGCGCGGATTCATCCTGCGATCTTTCCGGCGAACTTTTTTCGTTTTCCATCGGAACAATTGACGGCATTCTGCTGTCCAATCATACAGGCCGCGGTCATCTGACGCTGAGGAAGGACGGCATCTTGTTCTTTGATGCCGATATTCAGCAGACGTCGGCACGGCGGCTCCACATCCGGCGGATCGGAACGATCCCGTCAACGGAACAATAAAAACAGGAAAGGATTGCCGATACCATGAAATCCGTTTTCAATACGCTTTTTGCCGTTCTCGCGGGCGCGTGCGCCGCGCTCCTCGTCCTGAAATTCGTGAATCCGCCCGTTTCGGATGAACTGGCGGATTGCCAGACGAAAATGCGCGAGTATGCGCCTTCTCCGGCAGCAGGACCGGCAGCAGCCTGGCCGGACTTCACCGGCACCATCGAACGCGCCATGCCCGCGGTCGTCTGCATCTCCAACCAGCGGATCGTGCCGTCGCGTCGCGGCTGGGGGCGTCCCGCGCAGTATTATGAGGTGCCGGCGGGGCAGGGGTCCGGATTCTTCATCCGCGAAGACGGCTACATCCTCACGAACTACCACGTGGCGAGCGGCGCGAACGCGCTTCTGGTCACGGACAGCGAGGGGCGCGAATACCACGCCGACCTCGTGGGCGCGGACCCGACGTCCGACCTGGCCGTGCTGAAGGTCGAGCCGCCGCGCGGGAAGAAATTCATGGCGCTCACGTTCGCGAACCCGAAGAACATCCGCCTCGGGCAGTGGACGATCGCCATCGGCGCGCCGTTCAGCCTGGAGCACAGCGTGACCGCGGGCATCGTCTCCGGCGTGCAGCGGTCGGGCGTCGGCGTGAACCTGTACGAAAACTACATCCAGACGGATGCCTCCATCAACCCGGGCAATTCCGGCGGGCCTCTGCTGAACACGGGCGGCGACGTGATCGGCGTGAACGACTGCATCCTCGCGCCGACCGGCGGCAACATCGGCATCGCGTTCGCCGTGTCCGCCGAGATCGCGAAAACGGTCGCCGACACGCTGATCGAACACGGCGAGATCGTGCGTCCGTGGCTCGGCGTCATGGGGGCCAGACCCTCGCAGATGCGTGCGCCCGGCGATGAAAACGAGGCGGTGCAGAAGGGCGCGGTCATCCGTTCGATCATCGAGGATTCCCCGGCGGACCGCCTGGGGCTGCGCGACGGCGATGTGATCGTGAAGCTCAACGACGAGGAAGTGACCGACACGTACGACCTCCGCAACCGGATCCTCTCGCTTGATCCCGGCACGATCGTCAAACTCACGGTCATGCGCAGGAATCTGCTCCACGAAACGAGCGTCAAGCTCGAACGCGCCCCGGCGAACTGGTTCCGCATCATTCCGCGGATCGACTACGCGATCCCGCTGTGACCGGGGCGTTCCTGCGCCTGAAAGGACGGTCCGACTCCCGGCAGCCGGGCCGTCTTCCTGTTTTTTTACTTGAGAATGCCGTCATTTCCCGCGAACTTTTTTCGGGAAACGATTTGAAAGATGAAGCGGAATGCAGTATATTTAGAAAAGCGCCTCCGTGCGCGTGAGAGCTTTTTCCGTTGAATCCGAACGCCGTGTCGTTCATCCATCCACTCAGGAGCGAAATACCATGACATCCGCAGTCGAACGCTTTTTTCACCCCGTGCAATCATGCCTGATCCTGTCCCTGATCGTCCTGGCCTGCGGCCTCTGCAGCTGCCGGAGCGTCCCGGTCACGGGGCGTTCGCAGTTCCTGCTGACGACCGAGTCGTACGAGAACAGCCTGGGCGCGGAATCCTACGAGGAATACAAGGCGGAATACCCGAGAAGCAAAAACGCCGAGTACAACGCGGCGCTGGAACGCTGCGGCAACGCGATCAAGGCGGTCGCCGGAGCGGATGAGTTCGAGTGGGAGTTCACGGTGCTTGACTCCGAGATCCAGAACGCGTTCTGTCTGCCCGGCGGCAAGGTGGCGGTCTACAGCGGCATCATGGACGGCATGGCGAACGAAGCGGAACTGGCGTTCGTGGTCGGGCACGAGATCGGCCACGCCATCGCGCGCCACGGCGGCGAACGCATGTCGCGTTCCATCCTCCAGTCCCTCGGCGCGGTCCTCGTCTCGGCGGCGTTCAACAGCGAGACGATCGACGCGATCTACGGCACGACCACCGAGGTCGGCGTGATGCTGCCGTACAGCCGGAGCAACGAATCCGAGGCGGACATCATCGGGCTGGTCCTGATGGCGCGCGCCGGATACGATCCGAGCGCGTCCTACACGTTCTGGAAACGCTTCACGAACAACGCCGAAGGCTCCAGCAAGCTCGAGTCCATCCTCTCCACGCACCCGTGCGATTCCGACCGCATCCGCGCCATGGAGGAGAACGAGCCGATGGCCCGCGAGGAATACAACAAGGCGAAAGTCAAGTACGGCTTCGGCAAGACGTTCACCCATAAAAAGTGACCCACAACCCCGGTTTCCATCCCATGCAGAACAGATCATTTCTCACGCCCGTCCTTCTTTTTCTCTGCCTCATCGTGCTCGCGATCATCGGCGCGGGCGTCGTGACCGCCATCGACCGCCAGAGATTCCAGACCGAAGCCCTCACGAAGGCCGTCGCCGAGCTCTCCGAACGCATCGACCAGATCGCCGCGGGCGGCATCGCCGTCGCGTCCGGCAATGCCGGCGGCTCCACGGTTTCCGGCGAACCCCCGGCGGGCAACGCCGAGTTCTTCGACAAAAACGCCGAGCAGGGCGGCCGTTTCATCGGCGCGATCACCTCGGACACCGGCAACATGAACATGATCATCAACAACGACGCGACCGTGTCGGATTTCTGGGGGCTCACCTGCGACACGCTCGCGGAACGCCATTACAAGGACATCGACCGGTTCGTGCCGCGCATGGCGGAGTCCTGGACGCTCTCCGACGACAAGCTGACCTACCGCATCAAGCTCCGCAAGGGCATCCTGTGGCATGATTTCACCGATCCGGAGACGGGGAAGAAGTGGGAGAACGTCGAGGTCACGGCGGAGGATTTCAAGTTCTACGTGGACGTGATCAAGGACGAAAAGGTGAACGCCGCGCCGATGCGGAGCTACCTCGCCGACCTCAAACAGGTCAACGTCATCAACGACTACGAATTCGAGGTCGTGTGGGAGCGTCCGTACATCCTTTCCGAGGAGATCACGCTCTCGCTCATGCCGCTGCCGCGCCATTTCTACCACGCCTACGAAGGACCGTTCGACGGCACGAAGTTCACCGACGACCACGTCCGCAACC
>JAFXUM010000231.1 GCA_017524965.1 Lentisphaeria bacterium
TCCGCCAGGATGTGGAGGTAATGGTTGGAGTCGATCGGGATCGCCTCGCCTTTCTTCGCCTGGTACGCCGCGATGGCGTCCAGGTCCTCCACGCTCAAACGCAGCTCATAGTCCTTTCCGTTTTTCACGAGCCGGTTCACGCCCGCATGCAGCAGAGTCCATTCCTCCGGGACTCCGTTCGCATCCTGTTTTACATTGCTCATTTCCTGCTCCTATGTTTGTTTTGTCTTATCCCCAATGGGGTAGTTGAAATCCGTTTTCCGTGCCGTAGCGGAGAACGGCACTACTCGACACACTCTGTGTGCCTCCTACCAGCCGAAGATACGGTCTTCCATGCGCCGCTGATGCGGCGGCGGCAGAGGATCGACTCCGCACGGAGCCTCGTTCCCGCGGCCCGCCGCATGGACCGCCAGCGCGAGCGCCCAGAACCGGTCCGAGTGCCCGGATTCGTCGCGTTCGGCGTCATACCGGACGTTTCCGGCGGCGGTCACGCTCCGCACGATCTTGTGCAGGTCGTGCCGCAGTACGTCGTCGGCGACGATCCGGATACCGCGCGACTCGAACGCCGCCCGGACCGGCATGGCGAGCACGGACTTCACCGGGCCCGTGAACGTCACGCTCTCCACGCGGTATTTCCCGTGGCGCTCCTGCATTTCCTCCGCCAGCATCATCCCGATCCCGGTCGCGTCGATGCAGAGGCGTTCCAGCCGGGCATCGTCGAGGCGGCGCGCCAGGGCGTCGGCCTGCATGCGGAACGGCATGTTTTCCATGACTTCGTACCCGCTCTGCCACAGGATGTCCCCGATGCGCGTCAGCTCGAAATACACCCCGACGTCCTTCTTCCGTCCCACGTCGTATCCGGCGTACCGGATCGCCTTCGGATGTCCGCTCAACGCTTTTTCCAGGTCGGCGGCATCGTTTTCGCACGCGCCGATCATGCCGTAGTCCAGCAGCGATGCGCCCGCCTCCGCCGCTTCGATCAGATACTGTGTCCGCCAGGCGTCCTCCGTGCGGCATTTCGCACGCATCGTCTTCAGCCATTCCTCGCGGCTCAATTCGCTCCCGGTCACCGCGTTGACGCGTTCCACGAAGCCCTCCTCCACGGCGTCCAATATGCTCGTTTTGTGGACGCTCCATCCCATCGCGTTCGCGCCGTGTTCCGCCTCGTGAAGCATCCGGCAGAACGGCGATTCGGCGCTTCCGTCCACGCTCAGCGCGGACACCATTTCCAGCTGGCCGCCCCACGTGGTGCACGGCAGCGCCATGTCGATCACTTTCCCGCTGTCCTTGTGCAGGTCCGCCTCGTCGATCAGGATGTCCCCGCCCTTCCCGGCGAACGCCTCGGGCGTGCTGGACAGGCTGATGACGCGGCTGCCGTTGCCGTATTCCGCCGTATATGCGCGGATCCCGTGCAGAGGGTCGACGACCGCGGCGTTTTCTCCGGCGAGTCCGCGGCAGACCGCGTTGGCCGCCGCCGCCCATTTCGCGATGTAGTCCGTGATGAACTCGCGGGCGGTGAACTCGTCGCGGCTGGTTACCCACTGCACCGTCCCCGGCCGCCGCAGACACTTGTCGTTCACGCGGAAGCTCGTGGCGTACGTGATGCCGATCCGGCGCGATTTCGCGTACAGCTTCATCCTCGCGTCGTCCAGGATCCAGCGTCTCTGGTACGGCAGAAAGTATTCCGAAAGTTTCATCCTGTCTCCGTTTGAGGGTTCAAGTCAAGTGAATTCGTTCAACCGAGAGTCCGTGCGGACGGCGCCGCGGCGTCATCCCGCCTTCTTTTCCGCGCGGTTTCGCATCTTTCAATTCCCTTTTTCGAGGCTTTTCTTCCGGATCTTCCCGACCGCGGGAAATCATGCTTCCGGCCCCGGCGCCGCCGCACGGACTCTTCAAGAAAATCGCGTTTTGCGTCCTTTCGGACCACGGACAATCGCAACCTTATGCCGTTTCTATCATTTGCGCAGGACACGAAAGAGTCCCTTCCGGCTTTTCCGCTGAATCCGTCCTTTTGTCGGCCAAATATCCGGTTTTTTGCCGAATCCGTTTTCATTTTCCGCATGTGCGGTGTATATTAATGTTTCGCGAAACGCACAAACCGCATCAAACGAGGACTCCCGGCCGTGAACACCACACAACCGAAAAAGAAACCGAAATCCGCGCTCGCCGTCAACGCCGAGTACGGGCTTTTCGTGTTCATGGTCACGCTGGTGCGGATCCTGCCGCTTCACGCGGCCTACGGGCTGCTGAACTTCATCGCGTGGTCGGTGCGGCATTTCAGCAAACGGCACGGTCCGCGCACGCCGAAACTGATCCTGCATTCCGGATTCGTGAAAACGCAGGCGGAGGCGAACAAACTGGCATTGGCGAGTCTGGAGCATTTCGCCAAAGTCTTCGTCGACATGGTGAAGTTCGACCAGATCGTGAACGAGGACAATTTCAGCGAGCACATCCGCATTGCGGACGATCCGCTGACACGGGAGTTCATGAATCCGGCGACCGCGCCGCAGATCATCCTGACGACCGGGCATTTCGGCAACTGGGAGCTCGCGGGCGGCCTGCACAGCTATATCACCAAACAGCGCATGATGAGCATCATGCGGCCGATGGACAATCCGAAGATCGGACGCTACATCTACGCCCGCCGCTGCCGCTACCTGCACAGGAGTTTCCCGAAGGAACTGGGCGTGCGTCCGCTGATCCAGGCGCACAAGGCCGGGGAGAACGTCACGATCGTGTCCGACCAGCACGCGACGGACAAGGAAGGCGTCCTGGTGACGTTTTTCGGCCACCCAGCCATGGCGCAGAAGACGCCCGCCTGGCTGTATCTCCGCACGCACACGCCCATCGCGATGCCGTACCTGATCCGCGACGATAACGATTTCCATTTCACGTTCTACTGCGCCAAAATGCCGGATTACCAGGCCACCGGAAACATGGAGGCCGACATCCGCGCCGTCGCCCAGCTCTACACGGACATGATCGAAGCGCAGATACGCCGGTTCCCGACGCAGTGGCTCTGGTCGCACAGACGCTGGCTGGACTGCATGCGCGGTCCGTATCCGCCGCCCGCACCTCAACAGAAAGAAGCTTCCCATGATGATCAAACACCCGTTAAGTGAGTTCAAGAACAACCGGCTGCTCGTCTCGCCGTCGGTCCTCGCCTGCAATTTCGCCTGCCTCGCCTCCGAGCTGGAGGCTGCGGAACAGGCCGAGGCGGACATGATCCACCTGGACATCATGGACGGCCATTTCGTCCCGAACATCACGTTCGGCCCCCCGGTCGTCGCCTCCATGCGCAAATACACCTCCCTGCCGTTCGACGTCCACCTGATGCTGGTCCATCCCGAGCGGTACGTCGAGCCGTTCGCGAAGGCGGGCGCCGACCACATCACGTTCCACATCGAGAGCGAATGCGATCCGGCGGCGGTCGTGCGGCAAATCCACGATCTCGGGTGTTCCGCCGGGATCACGCTCAAACCGGGCACGCCGGCCTCCGCGATCGAAGCCATCCTGCCGGAGATCGACATGGTGCTGGTGATGTCGGTGGAACCGGGCTTCGGCGGGCAGAAATTCCAGCCGGAGATGCTGAAGAAGGCAACGGAGATACACAAGATGATCCGGAAGATCGGCAGCCATGCGCACATCGAGATCGACGGCGGCATCACGCGCGACAACGTCTGCGAGGTCGCTGCCGCGGGCGTGAACGTCATCGTCGCCGGGACCGCCGTGTTCCGTGCGCCGGAGGGCATCCGCGCCGCAGTCGCCGAGCTCCACGAAGCGCAGAAAGCCCTGCCGAAAGAGACCCCCGGCAAATAATCATTTCATCCGAAAGCAAGGATTTCGACATTATGGACCGTGAACACAAGCTTTTCCCCGCCGA
>JAFXUM010000232.1 GCA_017524965.1 Lentisphaeria bacterium
AGTCTGTTCAGCGTCCTTTGCGCGGAACGCCGTGCTGACTCGGCGCGACCGGGATCGTGCCGCCTTTCTTTTCCGGGCGGACCACAACCGTGCGGGCCGGTTCGCGGCGGGGTTCCGCTCGATGCGTCACCGGCGCCGGAGCGTGGCCGCGGGGTTCCGGACGGACGACGACCGTACGCGGCGGAGGCGGAGGGTTGTTGCGGGGACGCGGCGGGGGCGCCCATCTCGGCGGAGCCGGGGGACGCGGACCGATCCCGCCCCAGATCCAGGCGTCGGAATAGTAGAACCAGCCTTCGTAGTACGGGACATATTCGCCGCAGTAGTAACCGTAGCTGTATTCCGGAATCGTCGTGACGACGGGCGTGGTCGTGACGACGGGCGTGGTCGTGACGACGGGCGTGGTCGTGACGACGGGCGTGGTCGTGACGACGGGCGTGGTCGTGACGACGGGCGTGGTCGTGACGACTTCGACCACACGTTCTCTTGGCGGCGTGACAATGACCGGAGCGGGACGCGGCTCGATGACCGCACGCACCAGATTCACGATGTCGGCCGCGAGCTGGATGCCGTTGCTTGGCCGAGGCGGAGGGCCGTGACGCCCCTGCGCGAAAGCTGCCGGGGCAAGGATTACCGCCGCGGTGAACGCGGCGCCGATAGCGAGCGTCTTGTTGAAAGTCTTCATAGTCGGATCTCCTTTGTTGAGCGGTTAAGAATCAATTCGACAACCAAATGTTCTTATCGAACTAATAGAATATAATCCGAATAGTTCGATTTGTCAAATTGATTTTAAAACTTTTTCGATTTTTTTTGGAAATCCGAATTATTTGAGCTCGCTTTACAGGTCCGGGTCCTCCTCGTTTTCGTCTTTGTCGAGATGATGCACGTCCGTCAGAACACCGTCGAACGCATCCAGAACGGACGCGATGAACGGTTTCCGCTCCGTTTCGCGCCGAAGCGCTTCCGCGTCTTCCCTCTGCTTGCGCTGAGCGGGCGTGACGATTCCCTGGCGGCGTTCCACGCTCAAATACGCGCCGGGACGCTCCGCGATGGCGGCGAGCCTCATGTCCAGCAGCTGTTTTTCACGCATGACCAGCATGGATTCTCCCGCGGAATACACGGAATCGAATGCGACCTGAAGGCACGGGCCGTTGAGCGAAATGACCTTGCCGGCGAGCATGGCCTGGGCGAGCGTCTTCTTGCAGAGCGTCTCGCGGACCTCGAAAATGAGCTTCTGCCAGACATCCTGGGCGGAAACTTCCTCGACCTCGGGATCGGCGTCCTTCCGAACGGAGGCGGTTTCGGCACGACGACGTGCGCGGGGCGCCTTGACGCGGACAGCACTTTCTTCCTCGGGCGGACGCTCGATGACCGGCTCGGAAACGACCTCAATTTGAGGTTCCGGCAGGGACTCCGGTGCGGGAGGCTCCGAAACGACTTCGACCTGAGGTTCCGGCACGGATTCCGGGGCGGGAGGCTCGGAAACGACCTCAATTTGAGGTTCCGGTGCAGGCTCAGGCTTCGCCTCGACCTGAGGCACGGACTCTTGAACAGGCTCCGGCTTTGCCTCGACCTGAGGCGTGGCCTCCCGAACAGGCTCATGCTTTGCCTCGACCTGAGGCGCAGACTCCTGAACATGCTCCGGCTTTGCCTCGACCCGAGGCGCGGGAGCCGATTCTACGGCCGGGGCTGCCGGGGTGCTGTCAACAGCAGTTTTTTTTTCCGCTTCAGGCGCGTTCTGAGCTTGCGCCTGCGGCACGGACTGCGGCACGGGCTGCGGTTCCGGCTGTTTCCCGATTTCGCTCACGGGGACGGGCGGAATGGACGGCACGGCGAATCTCGAACCCGCGGTGGTGAACGCCTGACCCGCGGGAAGTTCGTAGAGCGGGACGACGGATTCGAGGGGGGCGAGTTCGCCCGTGGAACGGATCTGGTTGAGGCGGGCGATCAGCTCGCCGATCTGGGGCGCGTGGGCGATTCGCATGGCCTTCAGGAGGATGGACTCGAGAAAGACCTGCTTGTTGATGGCGTCGCGAAGCAGATAGCCCGCGCCGGAGACGCTTTCGAGGAGCCGCTGCACCTGGGCGGCCTTGACCGTCGCGGCGATCTTCCGGAACGCGGCGATCTTTTCCGGGGTCTCGTCGAGCACGGAGGCGGTATTGTCGCGGAGAATGCTGCTGAGGAGGATGCCGCGCAGCCAGGAAATGATCTCCTCGAAGAGCGTTTCGAGGTTTTTGCCCTGTTCTGCGAAATCGTGGATGTCTCGGATGACGGCGGCGCGATCGTTGTGCGTGATGGAGTACATCAGGGCTTCCATTTCCCTGGGCGCGGTGAGGCCGAAGAGATTGAGCGCCTGTTCCTCGGTGAT
Organism: Lentisphaeria bacterium; assembly: GCA_017524965.1. Lineage (GTDB taxonomy): Bacteria > Verrucomicrobiota > Lentisphaeria > Victivallales > UBA1829 > UBA1732. Next base: position 2,366 of record JAFXUM010000232.1, read on the forward strand.
GCCGGACTCGTCGCCGCCGAAGAAGGAGATGAGCTGGTCGAGCAGGGACTGCGCGTCGCGCATGCCGCCGTCGGCCGCCTGTGCGATGACGTCGATCGCCTCTTTGGAAATCCTGACGTTCTCGGCGTCGGCGATCATTTTGAGGCGGGCGGCGATGGCGGGGGTCTGGATGCGCCGGAGGTCGAACCGCTGGCAGCGGGAAATGACCGTGGGAAGGACCTTGTTGACCTCGGTGGTGGCGAAGATGAACTTGGCGTGGGCGGGCGGCTCCTCGATGGTCTTGAGGAGGGCGTTCCACGCGCTCTTCGAGAGCATGTGGACTTCGTCGATGATGTAGATCTTGTACTTGGAGCGGATGGGGAGGTGCTGGACGTCCTCGCAGAGTTCGCGCGCCTTTTCGACCTGGGTATGCGTGGCGGCGTCGATCTCGATCACGTCCACGTTGGTCTCGTCGGCGATGGAACGGCACGACTCGCATTCGCAGCACGGTTCGCCGTCCTGCGGATTCTCGCAGTTCAGCGCCTTGGCGAAGATGCGCGCCGTGGTGGTCTTCCCGATGCCGCGCGGCCCGACGAAGAGGTACGCGTGGGCGATGCGGCCGGACTTCACGGCGTTTTTGAGCGTGCGCGCGATGTGTTCCTGTCCGACCATGTCGGAGAAGCGCTGCGGACGCCATTTTCTGGCGATTACCTGATAAGACATAGATGCGGGTTCCTTCCGGTTTGAGCGGCGCTCAGAGGGTCACATGTGCCAGGTGTTGAGGCGGACGGCCTGCCACAGGGAGCCGACCGGATCGATCTTCTTGCGTTCCTTCACGGCCATGGGGATCGGCACGTGCGTGAAGGATTCGCTCCAGTGGCCGATGACGACGTCGGTGCGTCCGGTCATGGCGGCGTGGACGGCGTTCTGGGCGAGCATGAGGCAGAAGACGGCGTCGGTGCCGTTGGCCGCGCCCGCGCGGATCTGGTAGGTGGGGTCGAAATACTTTACGTTGACCTCGAGTCCGGCCTCCTTCGCCTGCTTTTTGATCTCGTCCTTGAGGAAATTGCCGATATTCTTGTTGAGCAGATTGCCGGACTTGTCGTATTCGCGTTCGCCGGGGATGAGCTCCTGCCCGGCGCCCTCGGCCACGATGATGACCGCGTGATGACGGCGGCGGATGCGTTCGAAGAGGAGCGGCATGAAGGCGTTTTCGCCGTCGTTGAGCGAGAACTTGACCTCGGGGACGAGGCAGAAGTTGATGTGCGTGTTGGCGAGCGTGGCGTAGGCGGCGATGAATCCGCTGTCGCGGCCCATCACGTGGATCAGGCCGATGCCGTTGTACGCGCCCTTCGCCTCGTTGTGCGCCGCCGTGATGATCGGGTTCGTGGCGTACACGGCGGTCTCGAAACCGAACGTGCGGTCCATGAAGCAGATGTCGTTGTCGATGGTCTTCGGGATGCCGACCACGCTGATCTTCATGTTGCGTTTCTTCGCGGCCTCGGCGATGGCGTGTGCGCTGCGGAGCGTGCCGTCGCCGCCGATGCAGAACAGCATGTTGATGTCCATGCGGACAAGCGTTTCGAGCATCTTTTCCGGGTCCTGCGCGCCGCGCGAGGAGCCGAGGATAGTTCCGCCCGTCTCGTGGATGTTGTCGACCGTGTCCTCGTTGAGGATGACGGGCTGGTAGCCGAGGTCGGAGTTGAGGCCGGCGTAGCCGTACGGGATGCCGTAGACCAGCGGCACGCCGTAGGTCTGGCGCAGGGTCAGCGTGAGGCCCTTGATCACGTCGTTCAGGCCGGGGCAGAGCCCG
>JAFXUM010000233.1 GCA_017524965.1 Lentisphaeria bacterium
CTACCTGGCGCAGGTCGTCATCCGCGCGTGGGACGCCTCGTACCAGTGGACGCTCGACCATGTGAAGACCCATCCCGTCCGCTCCGCCTTCGAACTGCTCGTCCCGCTGTCGCTCGTCGTCGCCGCCATCATGTACGTGCGGAGCAGACGCCGCAAACGCTATGCGCTGGCGCAGAGGATGCGCCGCCTCGCGCGCATGATGCGTTCGCTCCAGCTCGCGGTCTGGCGGAAGACCGGCGTCCAGCGCGAGCCGTGGCAGACCTACGGCGCGTGGGCGAAGGCGTTCGACGATCCCGCCCTGAACGCGTGCGTCGCGCTCTACGAACGCCTCCGCTATGGCGGACAGGCCCCGCGGCCCGAAGAGATCGAAGCCTTCGAAGAGGCCGTCCGCGCTGTGCGGCGGCACATGCCCCGCGGTCAAGACGTCTGAGCGGGGGGGCGAGTCCTCCACTGAAGCAGTGCCGTGTTTCGCGACGGCACGGAAAAGACTCGTATTCCGGGCACGAAAAAAACGGGACACCCGGATGAGCCGGATGTCCCGATACTGCTTTTGAGTCCGTGCCGGAGGATTACTTCTCGGCGGGCGTTTCCTTCGCGGGGGCGAAGTCGTTGATCTTCGCGTTCTTCGCGATCTCGTCGTCAAGCATCTTGTTGAGGTCGGTCTGCGCCTTCTTCGAGGCGAGGTATTCGACGATCTTGTCTTTGACCTTTTCGATCGGATCGACTTTTTTCGGGGTCTTTTCGATCAGCTTGATGATGTGGTAGCCGAACTGCGTCTTGACGGGCTTCGTGATCTGTCCGGCCTTCTCGATGCCGAACGCGGCTTCGGCGAACGTCTGGTCCATGGCGCCTGGTCCGTCGACCAGCATGCCTTCCTTGTCGAACGCGGGGAGCTTGCCTTCGGATTCTTTTCCGGAGGGGCAGTCGCTCTTTTCCTGCGCGAGCTTGCCGAACTGTTCGGGATCCTTCAGAAGCTCGTCGTAGATGGCGTCGATCTTCGCCTTGGCTTCCTTGTCGGCGGCGTCCTGGTCTTCCTTCGCGTCGTCGGGCTGGATGAGGATGTGCGCGACGGTCACGTTTTCGGGCGTCGTGACGTCTTCGATATGCTCGTCGTAGAACTCCTTGACGGCCTCGTCGGAGACGTCCTTCTTCGCCTTGTCGAGGAACTCGGTGTGGACGAACTTGGAGAGGGTGGCGGCCTTCTGGATCTCGGGATCCTCGGAGGTCTTCTTCATGTGCTCTGCGATCGTCATGTCGCGCATCTTGAGGGCGGCTTCGATCTCTTCCTGCTCTTCCTTCGGCAGGTTGTCGAATTCTTCCTTCATCTCCTTGGCGACGAATTCGGCGGAGGGCTTGAATCCGGCCTTTTCGGCCTGCTTCAGCATGACCTTGTCCTTGACCATGTTGTCGATCTGCTTGGTCATCGCCTGGCGGAGGCTTTCCTCGCCGATCTGCTTGTAGATTTCGATCGGGACTTCCTGCGAGACGAGCTCGTCGATGATCTCTTTTCTGGAGATCGGCTCGCCGTAGACTGTGGCGACGGGGTCGGGGAGGAATGCGAGGACTTCGAGGATTTCGGCCTCGGTGGCGGGCTTCATGTCCGGCATGTCCGCGACTTCGAGGTCCTGCGAGTCCGCGGTCTGGGTCTGCGTCTGGCCCTGCGTGGCGCCGGGCTGCGCCGCCGGTTCGTCGGTTTTCTTGTCGCCGCAGGCGCTGAGCGCGGCGGCCGCGATGCCTGCCGCGAAGCAGAGCGCGACGGCTTTTCCGGTGAATTTCATGATGTTCATGTTCACTCCTGGTTCTGAGTTATTGTTTGTTATCGTATGATTGTTGTTTTGCCGGGGTCCTGCTTCCGGAGGCCGCTTGACGGGGCGTCCCGCGTCTCCATTCGCAAAAACGGATATATACCATTAGCACCGATTCCCGCGATTTCAAACCGGAAACCCGACTTTTTTCGGGAAAGTTTCGATTCCGGCGTGGCCGCGGGCGGCGGATGCGGCGGTCAGTTTTCCGGTTTCCAGTATTTGACGGTCTTGCGGACGTTCGCGATCTCCTTGTCGAGTTCGGCGGCCTTGGACGGGGCTTTCGCCTTCACGAGGGTGTCCATGACTTTGTCCTTTTCGGCCTCGTACGTGCCGGGGAACTGCGCGCGGTTGGCCTCGTAGTGGTCCTTCAGCGCCTCCTCGTCGATCTCCTTCTTCGCGGCTTCTTCCGCGTGCTTGTTCACGAAGAGCTGCATGGCGGTCTGCTTCTGGATGGCTTCGATCTCGGCGACTTTCGCGATCTGGTCTTCCAGCGACGCGCCCTGCGCCTTCAGCGCGTCTTCCAGCGTCTTCCGCTGGTCGGCGGGCATTTCGTCGAACTCCTTCATCACGGATTCCTTCACGAGCTGGGGAGACGGCTTGAACCCGGCCTTCTGCGCGAGGTAGAGCAGGATCGCGTTGTCGAGGTTCGCCTGGATCATCTCGCCGATGGCTTCCTTCGTGATGCGCGCGCAGTCGCTGGCGGTCGGCTCCTGTTCGAAGATCTCCTGCAGGAGCTCGGCCTTCGTCAGCTTCAGGTCCTCGTATTCCACGAGCATGTCGGGCAGATAGTCGAACTGCTTTTCGAGTTCCGCCATCGTGACCGGCTTGCCCTTGCCGTCGAGGATGTCCTGGATCTTGTCGATGTATTCCGGGGAGTAGCCGGAGAGCCTGCCCATCACGGTTTCGCCGTCGGCGGCGAGCACGACCGTGCAGGGATAGCCGTCGACTTTGAACTTCTCGGCGAGCTCGGCGTTCTGCTTCTTGAGTTCGGCGGGGAGCTGCTTCTCCTGCGGGAAGTCGAGTTCGACCAGCACAAGCTTCTTCGCGAAATCCGCGAACTCGGGCTTGTCGAGCACGCCCTCATGGAGCCGCTGGCACCAGATGCACCAGTCGGACCCGGTGAAGAACATCAGGATGGGCTTCTTGTCGGCGGCGGCCTGTTTCTTCGCCGCTGCGAAATCGGTCAGCCACGCGAGCTTTTCCCCGACTTCATCAGGGGTCTCTTCTCCGGATTTTTTTTTTGCGCTTGCGGCGGTCTTTTTCACCGCTTTCTCCAGCTTGCTCACGAGCTCCTTGTCGTAGCCGACCGTGCGGGAGATCTCCTTCTCGCCGTCGGAGGCGACCAGGACCATGGTCGGATAGCCGTTGACCTTGAACTTCTCGCCGAGCGCCTTGTTCTGCTTCTTCAGCGCGTCGGACTGCGGGATGGAGTTCGGGAAATCGAGCTCGAGCAGGATCACGCTGTCCTTCGCGAACTTC
>JAFXUM010000234.1 GCA_017524965.1 Lentisphaeria bacterium
GCGACCGCCGCGACCGCCCTGCTGACCGCCGCCCGCGGCTCCGAAGCCGCCCTGACCGCCCATGCCGCCGCCGAAGCCGCCCTGCATGCCTGCGCCGCCGGGCTGGACCTGACCTGCCGCGGCGCCGCCGCGGTTGCCGCCGCGATTGCCACGGGCGCCGCCGCGTCCGCCGCCGTTGCCTTGTCCTTGTGCGAATGCGACACTGCCGGTGAGGGCGAGCGCCAGAATTGCAACCGTCATTTTGTTCATAGTCCGTTCCTTTCAAGTTGAAAATGGTTTGTTGACGTGATGATGCGGGACACCATTGGATGTGTCTTGTATCAACTTGTAAGAACGTCAGTTTTCCGCAAATTCAACAGAAGAAAAGGCTTTTTTTTGAAAAAAAGACCGTCTCCCCCGGAAACCGGCCGCGAAAACCGCGATAAATCTCCGCCGGAACGCGGGGACGTTTTTGCGTGGATGCCGCGGCCAGATGTGCCCGGCGCGGAGCCGGACACGACCGTGGAGGGGAGAGGGCTTCGCCTTCCCTTACGGGATGTAGGCGATCAGCGTGATCTCGCTGTAGGTCACGCGCGGGCTGCACTGGCAGCGGCGCACCATGAACTTGTATTCGGGCACCCATTCGTGCAGCAGCGGGACGATCTCGAAGAATTCCTCAGGGTTGTGGTAGATGGCGACCGTGATCAGCGGCTTGTCGCGTTTGATCATCTTTTCCGCGCCGCGCACCACGGGCATGCTCATGCCGCCGACGTCCGCCTGAATCCACGCCACGCGCCCCTTGACCTCCTTCTTCTCCTCGAAGTAATCGAGCGGGACCATCGGCGCTTCCGTCTTGCACGGCCTGCCGCTTTCGTCGCGGTCGGGCAGCACGGCCTTTCCCGTCTGCGCCCCGATGCACAGCTTGAACATTTCCACGTTCTCGATCCCGGCGCGCTCGACGTTCGCCTGCAGGAACATCCCGTTGCCGGTGGACGGCTCGAACGCGTAGATCTGCGCCGGTTTGTACTGGTCCATCACGATCACGGACGCGCCGCAGAACGCGCCGCACTGGTAGAAGATGCCGCCTTCCAGACGGTCCGTCACGGCCTTGTCGAGGTAGATCGCGCCGTGGCGGTAGAAGAACTGCGGCGGGTCGAAATACGGATATTTGCCCTTCGCGAGTTCGGCGTACTCCGGATATTTCTGCATGTGGGCCTTCCAGTCGGCGCGTTCGCTCTCGGTCGCCATGCCGTACGGGAAATAGAAGAACACGTTCCAGACCTCTTTCGGCGGAAACGCCTCCAGGCGCTTCATGCCCAGGCGCACGGCCTCCACGCTCGCCTCGTCGCAGAGCAGCGATTCGAGGTTTTTCATCGCGTCCGGGTGTTCCTTTTTGTAGTCGCGGAACCATTCGGCGTATTCGCAGAACCGCGCCGGGACGCGCACCAGCTGGAACCGTTCGAAAAGGTCCTCCTCGCGCGACGCCTTTTTCTTCTTCGCCTCGGCAACCGCGATCTCGCCGGGGTCGACGGAGATGCTGACGCCGTCGAAATTGTCCGCCGAAGCTTCCGCCGACACCGGATCGCCGGAACCGGATTCCGCCTCGGGTTCCCGTTCGCGGCGCGGCGTCACGGGCGGCGCGGGCTCCTTCCGTTTCGGGGCGGAGGACGGCACGGACGGGATGATCCCGACGGAAAGCTGCTGTTCGCCGAGTCCGAAATTGTCCTCGAAATCGGCGGAAGCTTCCGCCGCGCCGCCGAAATTGTCGTCTTCGCCGAAGTTGCCGCCGTCGTCCGCCGGAGCGGCTTCCGCGGGCGCGGCGTTTTCCGCCGGATTCTCCGCGGCCGGGGCTTCCGCGCTATTGTTTCCGGCGGGAGTCTCCGCCGTCGATTCGATCTTTTCTTCTTCCGTCATAATCGGTTCTCCGCTTCAAATTCAAAAAAGGTTCAGGCCGGGGTCGGGTCGATGCGCCCGAGCGCCGCGTGAAAATGTTCCAGCATGACCGGCACGAGCGGCGCGTTCGCGCAGAGGATGCCCTCCGACGGGTAGTTCGTGCCGCCGTTCATGTCGAGCACGACCGCTCCGGCTTCGGACGCGATCAGCGCGCCCGCCGCCACGTCGTATTCCTTCAGCGCGATCTCCCAGTAAACGTCCACGCGGCCCGCCGCCACGAAGCACAGGTCGAGCGCGGCCGAGCCGCAGCGCTTGATGTCCTGGGCGACGGGAAACACGCGGTCGATGATCGGCATGTTGTTCTTCTTCAGTCCGGCGCGCAGACAGGCGAATCCGGTCGCGACGACCGCCGAGGAGAGCTTGTCGCACCCGGACACATGGATCGGGCGTCCGTCCTCGAACGCCCCCTTGCCGCGTTCGGCGGAAAACATCATGCCGAGGCGCGGCGCGAAGACGCACCCCGCGATCGTCGTGCCGTTTTCCTTCAGCGCGATCGAGATGCAGAAGAACGGATGCCCGTGCACGAACGACTGCGTGCCGTCGATCGGGTCGACCACCCAGCAGAACGGCGACATCTGGTCGCGGCGGCCGTATTCCTCGCCGTACATGCCGTGCCCCGGGAAACGTTTTTTTACCTCGGCGGCGATCAGTGTCTCGACCGCCTTGTCGGCGGTGGACACGATGTCCTTCGGCGTGCTCTTGCAGGAGACGGCGTTCTCCTTCATGTGGTTGAAGTATTTCATCGCCTCGGCCCCCGCGAGCCGAGCGATCTCCTGCATCTGCGTGATGTATTCCATGCTTTCGTGCTCCTTTCCGTTCAGTCCAGCCGGACCTGACCGACCAGCTCCGACACGGATTTGATCCCGTGCGAATCGAGGTAGGCTTCCAGCTCCTCGATCACGCGGAGCGGGGCGCGCGGATCGGCGAAGATGGCGGTGCCGACCGCCACGGCGGACGCTCCGGCGAGCAGGAACTCGACCGCGTCCAGGCCGTTCATGATGCCGCCCATGCCGATGATCGGGATCGAGACGGCTTTCGACGCCTCATAGACGAGCTTGATCGCGACCGGCTTGACCGCGGGACCGCTCATGCCGCCCGTGACGTTCGCGATCTTCGGACGGCGCGTCTCCACGTCGATCGCCATCGCCGGGATGGTGTTGATGAGGCTCAGGATGTCGCTGCCGGCGTCCTGCGCGGCGAGCGCGAAATCCGCGATGCGCGAGACGTTCGGGCTGAGCTTGGTGATGAGCGGGATGGTCGTGACTTTGCGGACGGCGGCGACGACTCCGGCGAGCGCCTTCGGGTCGGTGCCGAACGACAGCCCGCCCTCTTTCACGTTCGGGCACGACACGTTGATCTCGAGCGCGGCGACGGCGTCGCGTTCGGCTTCGAGGCGTTCCGCCACATACGCGTAGTCCTCCGGCTTCCTGCCCCAGATGTTCACGATCACGGTCGCCTTCGTCTTCTTCAGGCGCGGCAGATAGTGGTCCCCGGTCAGGAACGCGTCGATGCCGGGCCCCTGCAGCCCGATGGCGTTCAGCATGCCGCCGGTCACTTCCGCCACGCGCGGCGTCGGATTGCCGTGCGACGGCCACGGGGCGATGCCCTTCACGACCACCGCGCCGAGCTTTTCGACCGGGAAAAAGTCCTCGTATTCCTCGCCGTATCCGAACGTGCCGGACGCGGTCATGACCGGGTTCTTCAGCGAGAGCGGACCGAGTTTTACGTTCAGATCAGCCATGGTACACCTCCTCGGCGGGATAGACCACGCCTTCCTTGCAGCTGCGCGAATACCGCCAGCCGTCCGGCGAACTCTTGTCGACGACCTTGATCACGCAGGCGAAACACGCCCCCACGCCGCATCCCATGTGCTGGTCCATGCTGACCTCGCACTTGAGTCCGAGCTTCGCGGCGGTCTTCGCCAGCGCGTACAGCATCGGCGCCGGGCCGCAGCCGTACACCATGGCGCCCGCCGGGAAATCGTCTTTCTTCGCCTCCATCAGCTCCGTCACGAACCCCTTGAACCCGCTCGAACCGTCGTTCGTGGCGGTTTCCACGCGCCAGCCGAGCGCCTTGTATTCGTCGATCAGGATGAAGTCGGATTCCGTGCGCGCGCCGAGGAACAGGATGCCCGGGCGCGGCGACTTCTTCGCCAGAAACAGCGTCGAGGCGGAACCGTAGCCGCCCGCCGCGATCACGGGGAACGTGTTTTCGCCGGGCACGGTATAGCTCGTACCGAGCGGGCCGAGGATCCTGCAGGATTCGCCCGGCTTCATCCGCGCCAGACGCTCCGTCCCGGCTCCGAC
>JAFXUM010000028.1 GCA_017524965.1 Lentisphaeria bacterium
CCCCGGATTGCTGTTTGCGTTTTTCTCGTCTTTTCAATATACATGACGAACGGAAAAACGCAAGCATTTTTCGTTTTTTTCGTGAAGTTTTTTCCGCCGGACGCTTTTCCCGCTTGACTTCCGCCGCGGTTTGTGGTAGATTATCTTCCGTTTGCTCCGAGTCTTTTTCTATTCATCCGTTACACGATCCGCGATCCATGAACCAGTCAGCATCCGACCTGAACCGAACTCAAAGCGGGCCCGCGCCGCAGGCTCCCGCTCCGTCATTCCGGGATTTTGCGCGCTTCTTTCTGCGCGCGGTGCGGCCGTGGCGCTGGGTCTATATCGGCGTGTTCGCGGGCGTTCTGCTCATCACGGCGGCCGGATATGTGCTGCCGATCATCCAGAAACGCCTCATCAACGCCCTGACCGCGCGCGAATCCGGCGGCATCTGGTATCTGTTCGTCGTCGCCGGCCTGCTGATGCTGGCGGTCCGTTCGGAGGCGCTTCTCCGGCAGCGCGTCGTGAACTCCACCGTCCACAAGGTCATGTTCCGCCTCAAATCGGGCATCACGGAACGTCTGCTCGGCATGCCGGGCAGTCTGCTCGACCAGCTTGGCGGCGGCTATCTTTCCGGGCGCCTCGCCAACGATATCGCCCAGCTTCAGATCTTCTTTTCCAACACGCTTTTCACCGTGCTCGCGAATCTCCTGAAAGTCGCGGGCGGCCTCGTCTTCCTTTTCATCCTCAGCCCGCGCACCGGACTCGCCGTGCTCCTCGTGTTCCCGTGCTACGCGTTTCTGCTTTACCGGTTCCGCGGCCGACACTACGCCGTCTCCCGCGAGGCCAGCGAGCTTCACGCACGGAACCAGCGCATGCTCGCATCCTCGCTCGGCAGCATCGAACTGGTGAAGACCAACGCCGCCGAGGAGCGCGTGGGCGGCACGATCCGCACCGGATTCGCCCGCGAGACACTGTTCCGTCTGCGCGCCGTGAAGCTCGCCAACACGTTCCTCTTCCTCACCGGACTCATCCCGCTCGCCTGCCAGGGCGTCCTCGCCGCCGCCGGGATCCATTTCGTGCTGAAAGGGGAATGGACGCTCGGGTCGCTCTGGGCGCTGAACTGCTACCTCATGAACGTCTTCCACCCCGTCAGCCAGCTCTGCGGCGCGTTCCCCCTCGCGCAATCCGCGCTCGCGTCCGCCGCGCGCCTCATCGAGCTTCAGCACGCCACGCGCGAACCGCGCCTCGACTCCGGCGAAGAAGATTTCGAGCTGAACGGCGCGGTCGAACTGCGCAGGCTCACGTTTGCCTACCATCCCGGACGCACCGTGCTGGACGGCGTCGATCTTTCGCTCGAACCGGGCTCGAAGCTCCTCGTTTCCGGCCCGTCCGGGTCCGGCAAAAGCACCCTGTTTGCGCTTCTCCTCGGGTTCTACAGGCCCGTTTCCGGCGTCATCCTGATCGACGGACGACCCCTCGACGACTACAATGTCCGCGCGCTGCGCCGCCAGATCGGCTACCTCGGACCTTTCCCCGAGTTCATCCCGTCCACGCTGCGCGCCAACCTCACGCTCGGATGCCGCGAAACGCCCCCCGATGTCGCCATCCTCGACGCCCTGGACGCGGCGGGCGCGGGCGACGTCGTCCGCGCGCTTCCGCACAAGCTCGACACCGTGCTCACCGAATCCGTCCGCAATTTCTCTGCCGGCGAACGGCTCCGCTTCGCCCTCGCACGCGAACTCCTCCGAGGCACGCGCGTCCTCCTGCTCGACGAAGCCACGGCCCACCTCGACGCCGACAACGAAACGCGTTTCCTGGAGACCGTCCTCCGCGTTTTCCGCGACCG
>JAFXUM010000235.1 GCA_017524965.1 Lentisphaeria bacterium
GCGCTTTCCACGGAGACGAATTCCGAGGAGAGGTCGAGCGTGTAATCCTTGCCGGCGGCCACGGACGCGAACTTCGCGACGGTCTGCGGCGCGGTGGCGGGGCGGACCGTGAGGAAGGTCGTTTCCGTACGGGATTCCGCGCCGACGGACAGCGTGGCGGCGAGCGTACCTTCGCCGAGCTTGTCGAGCGCCTTCACGCGGAAGGAGACGTCTTTCGATTCGCCAGCCTTCAGCGCGTCGATGCGCGGCCGGTCGCCCATGACCTGAAGCGTCTCGGGCAGGGCGAGCTCGAACTTGACCGCGCCGTCTTTCGCGTCATGGTTGAACGCGCGAACGCTGATGACCGCCTCGTCGCCGGGGGCGAGTACGCGCGGCGCGGAGACCGTGAGGCTGACCGGATTGCGGACGATCATTTCGCGTTCGCCGGAGCCGACCGCGTCGTCCGCGCTTGCGACCGCCATGAAACGGAGCGAACCGGAGTGGTCCGGGATCTTCACTTTGACCGTGGCGGAGCCGGATTCCGGGACCTTCACGACGGGCACGATGACGCGCGCGGCGTCCTTCATCTTCACGAGGGACGCGGCGAGCGCGGACGGGGATGCGGAGTCGTCGCCGCCGCCGATGGTGCCGTCCGGGCGGATCTTGAGGTTCGGGAAGAGCTCGCTGTAGGTCTCGCACATGGTGATGCGCGCGACGTCGTCCTGCAGGAAGAACTTGTAGATGTCGGGCGTCTTGAACCCGGTGAGCGCGAGCACGCCCTCGTCGACCGCGAAGAGGCAGACCTGGCCCGCCTGCGGCTTGCCGTCGAGGCTGGCGAGCGACACGGTCACGTCGGTTTCGGTCTCGGGCCGGACGATGCCGGGGACGGTGATCGCGACGTCGAGCTTGTGCGCGGCGGAGTGGTCGAGTTCGAGGCTCGCCAGCCCGGAGGCGCGGATGTATTCGTCCTTGTCCATTCCGATCACGATGACGCCGATGTGGTAGCGTCCGTTCAGCGTGTCGGGCCGGATCTTCGCGTCGATCGTGACCTCGCCCGCCTTGACCGGGATTGCCTCCGCGGAGTCGAGCCGGAGTCCGGCTTTCACCACGAACGCCTCGCCGTCGACCGGGCTGGTGAACGTGATCTTCGCGGTCTCGCCGGGCGTGTATTTCTTCGCGTCGGTCTTGAACACGAGTTCGGAGGGATCGCCGGTGCGCCTGCCGGATTCGCCCGCGGAGTGCCACACGTTGATCTTCGTGCGGATGTCGTTGCCGTATTCCGCGACGATGTCGTAGCAGCCGGAGGGCAGGTCGAACGCGACCTGCGAGGTGTAGGCGGCGAGGTCGGCGCCCTGCGGGACCGTGACCGTCTTCGACGCGCCTTCCACCTCGGAAACGGTCTCCTGCCAGCGTCTGCGGTAGCCGTCGCCGTCCTGCACCAGCACATAGTCCCAGGCGCGCTTGAGGACGGTGAACTTGATGTCGCGTCCGGCGTCGAGCGTGGCGGGCTTGCCCTGTTCGGTCGCGAGCAGAGCCAGGTCAAGCAGGCATTCCCTGCCCGCGCCGTCCTTCTGCTTCAGTCCGATGAACCAGTCCGTCGGGTAGAGCGTGAAGTTGTCGCTTCCGGTCACGGCGCGTCCGCCCGGCTCCTGCACGGACGCCTGAAGCACCACGCGCACCGGGTCGAACGACATGCCGCGCGAGCCGAACGACGGCAGGGAGAGGTTCGTCTTGCCGTTTTCGACCGCGAGAGGCGTTTCGAACTCGTCGAAATTGAAGCGCGAGGCGTCGCCGACTTCCCAGCCCTTCCAGTGGTCGGGGCGTTTCCCGGACGGTGTGCAGTCGAAGAAGATCCTGCCGGAAGCGGACGGCACGGGCGTGCCGAAATAATAGTCCGCGGAGAGGACCGCCTTCAGCGGTTCCTTCACGGCGGCGGGCCCGGCGGGCAGGGGGGCGTGCTCCAGCTTCGTTTTGATGCGGTCCGGCACGTACGCGCCGACACGGATGGTCGTTTCGCCGTCCTGTCTGAAGTCCGGCCCGATGCGGACCGTGTAGACGCCGGAGACCGCGGTGTCCGGGACGCGGATCATTTGCGAGCAGAAGCCCATTTCATCCATGCTGACTTTTTCCGTGAGGATCTTTTTTCCGTCGGGAGAAATGAGGGTGATCGTCTCGGGTGTACCGTCGGGACGTCCGCGGACCGGTCCGTTCATCCTGCCTGCCGGCAGGCTCGGATCGGCGGAAAGAAGCTCTTTCTGCCGGATAAACGCGGCGGCGAGGAAGGATTCGCCGGGACGCACGATGCCGCGTTCCGTGAACACGAACGCCCTGCGCGGATTGAAATCCGTCTCGATGCTGTTCAAGTCAACGGGGAACCATGCGAATTCATTGCCCTTGCGGATGGCGGCGGAGTAGAGATCGCCTTTGTGTTTGGAGCGGAGCTGACTGCTGGAGATTTTGAAAAGCGCCTTGCCCGTCGAATCGGTCCTGCCCGCTTCGAGCAGCTGGTTCTTATCCGTCCTGAGTTCGACTTCCGCATCGGCGACGGGCTTGCCGTCGGAAATGCGCCGGACAAAGAGAGCCATGCCGCCCTCGGGATCGGCGACGGATGCCGCGACCATCGCGAAATCGGTCAGCGTGAACGTGCGGCGTTCGGTCTCGCGGTAATCATAGTCGCCCCAGTCGGACTTGCGGTCGTATTCGACCTCCATCACATAACGGCCCGGACGGAAAATCGGCCCTTCGGATCTTTCAAGCATGCCGTTGATGACGTCGGAGACGTCGAGCATGTGGTTGACCATTTCATTGCGCGGATCGGACAGCGTGACCGTCTTTTCGCCGACGAAATCCATGGCGTAGACGTTGTCGTTGCCCGAGGCGAACGCGAGGTTGTTTTCGAAGCCGCGGTAGATCTTGACGGTGAACTTTTTGAGGTTGCGCGCGGAGTAGGGGAACTCGATCTTGCGTGAGGTGATGGGGAACACGCTGCCGTTCGTGAGGAACGAGAAGCGTTCCGTGAGCTCGGGGATCGTGACGTCGAACACCGCGTCGTTTTCGAGCGCGGCCTTGCCCGAACGGTCCATGAGGCCCTTTTTCACGCGGACGCGGTAGGTGACGCCGGGCTTGAAGCCGCCGCTCACGGAGATCGTGGAACTGTACGCGTAGAACGAGAGATTCGGGACCGCGGGCGTGAACTCGAGCGCGTCCTTCGCGAGTTTGGACGGGAGAGAGGTCCCGTACGAGAACGAGATGTCGAGCTCGTCGTTGTACTTGTCGTAGCGTGCGGACCGGAACGTGATAGCGGAACTCTGCTGTGCGGCGGCCGCGGGCCTGGTCGCGTTCACGGATGATGCTGCGGATGCGGTCGCGTTTGCCGAGGAAGCATCGACGTTGTCTGCGACGGACTGAACTGCATTCTCTTCGGAATTCTGTTTTTCGGGGCGGATGCCTTTCGCGCGCTGGTGCTGGACGATGTTGTACGTGACGGATGCTGCGAGCGCGAGGGCGACGAACGTGGTGGCATTGACTGCTTTTTTCATGTTTTCTTCTGGCCTTTGGGAGGGCTTTTGGGAGGGGGTGGGAAAAGGACGCTAAAAAGATACACGGAAGCGATGAAAAATCAAGTGTAAAAACCCGAAAAATTCAAAAAATAAACAAAAAATCGTGGCGGGCCGGTTTTTGAGGCGGGAAAAACGTCCGGCGGAAGAAAAAACAGCGGACAAAAACGGACTTTTGTCAATAACCGGAACGAAAAAACAGAAAAAAAACGCGAAAAAAGGCGCGAAAGAAAACGCGAAAAAGGGGACGTGAAAAATGGATGCCGTCAGTCGGTGATGTCGGCGCAGGTGAAACGCAGGACTTTCGCGAGTTCGGCGGGGGCGATCTCGATCTGATAGCCGATCTTGCCCGCGCTGAAGAAGATCGTGTCGAGGTTGGCGGCGGATTCGTGGATGACCGTGCGGAACTGTTTTTTCATGCCGATGGGGGAGCATCCGCCGTGGATGTAGCCGGTGAGCGGGAAAAGCTCCTTCGATTTGATCATCTCGATGGATTTCCCGTTCACGGCTTTCGCCGCTTTCTTGAGATTGAGCTCGGAGTCGACCGGGACGACGAAGACGAAATGTTCGCCGGACTTTTCGACCGTGACGAGCGTCTTGAACACGTGCGACGGGTCCTGACCGAGCGCGGCGGCGACCTCAAGGCCGGAGACTGCACCGGAGTCAACGTAGCAGTGGTGTTTAAACGGGACCCTGGCCTGTTCCAGGATGCGCATGACGTTGGTTTTGAAGTCGGCTTGTTTGCTCATGGGGTGATTCTCCGGGATGATTTTCAGCGTAAATACTATACCTCGCGGCGGCACAATTTGCAAATCGTCCGGCGGAAAAAGGCAAATCCGGGCTGAAAAACCGTCTCCTCCTTGAAAAAAACGGAAAATGAAGTACATTATATCAACTCTATTTTCATCGAAACAGACCTCGGATTCAGGTCACGAAATACGGACTGCGACATGCCGGAAGAAACAAACAGCTCACAGGAAAACGCGGAACAGGCGACCGAACGGAAGCCGGAACGTTCCGCGGATGCTTCGTCCGCTCAGGAATCGGGCGAGGGGGCTTCCTGCGGCATGAATCCGAAGCTGAAAAAGCTCGTCGACTGCGGGAAAGCCGTCCTCGACTATATCGACGAGGAAGTCCCGGAACCGCCGGAAAAGGCGGACAGGCCGAAAACGGCGCTCGGGAAGAAATGGGATGCGTTCAACGCGTTTCTGGATTCTCTGGAACCGCCCGCGAAGGACGCCGACCCCGTTTCGGGCGAAATCTCCGCCGGGGACGAACCGTGCGGAAAGAAGTGTTTCCTGCGGAAATCTCTGGGCGCCGCATGGACCGCCGTTTTCCTCGTGTCGATCCTCGCATTCCTGTTCGCCGCGACCATGCTGGCGACCTACCGTTCGATGGACTACATCAAAACGCACAAGGGGACGTTCTATCCGGCCAGGGAGATCGTGAACTATCTGACCTCGGAACACGCCGCGCTGGAAGCCGCCGCCGACCGGATTTCAGGGAAAGAAGAGAGTATTTCCGGCAATATCTTCGATGCGAAGACCATGGAGCTGCTCAAGCCGGAAAAGATCTACAGCGACGAGTACGGCGTGTACCTCGTGACCAGCGATACCTGGTACGGCGGCGAACACGGCATTTTCATCGCGAGGGACACTGCGAATATGCGCGAAGACCTGAACTGGGGCCTGATCGCGGGACGCGTGTTCACTTACGCGATTTTTGAATGAAGTGAATCGGCGGAAACGACCTCGGGAAACAGTGCGTTTCCGGGAAAGGGCAGGGGGGAGAAAATAAATCCCGCAATCAGTCGGCGGACGAATCGTCCAGTGTTTTTTCTGCGTCCGCCTCGCAGTCCGTCATCGTTTCCGGCTGATCCTGCGTGTGCGCGGCGATGTACTCCGCCATGCGGATAAACTGGTCCACCGTGACGCGTTCCGCGCGGATGTCCGGGTCGACCGAGGCGTCGGCCATGGCTGCGGCGATCACGTCCGCGCCGAAGACGGCGGCGGCCTGCTTGAACATTTTCTTGCGCCGGTGCGCGAACGAGGTCCGGGCGAGGCGGGAGAGGATGATACGGATGTTCTGCGGCGGGATGACAGGTTTGCGTTTGAGCGCGAAGAGGGCGGAATCGACCGTGGGTTCGGGGTAGAAGACATCGGGCGGGACCATGCGGACGATGCGGCCTTCGTAGACGGCGGAAATGCGCACGGTGAGGGCGGAATAGTCGGCGGTGCCGGGGCCGGAGAGGAAACGCTCCGCGACTTCCTTCTGGAGCATCAGGAGCATGTCGGCGGGCGGGAGCTCGAGGTCGAGCAGTTTGGCGATCACGATTGTGCCCGCGCTGTAGGGCAGGTTGGAGACGACGCGGAAATCGCCGGGGAAGAGACTGGCGTACTTGACGCGGCAGGCGTCGGCTTCGATGAGGTGAAGTCCGAGCGGGACGACGGCTGTGCGGAGATATTCGGCGATCTTTCGGTCGAACTCGATCGCGGTCACGTCCGCGCCGGATGCCACGAGGCCGCGCGTGATGGCGCCGAGTCCGGGGCCGATCTCAAGGATGGTCTCGCCGGGCTTCGGATCGGCTTCGTGCAGGATCTTCGCGCGGAACTGGTCATCCACGAGGAAATTCTGTCCGAGGCGCTTGCTCGGCGCGATGCCGAGGCGTTCGAGAAGCGGTTTGAGTTCGGCTTTGACCATGGGTGCGCCTCTTCAGCAAACGGAGCCGCCCCGGCTCAGTGGTGGTGATGTCCGCCGCAGCCGCAACCGCATCCGCAGCCGCCCTGCGCGGCCGCCATGCAGTCCTTCGACATTCTGCAGGAGCCGAATTCAGTCTTCGAGGCGGCGGCGAAGCGGGAGAGCAGGCGTTTCGCGCCGGTCGCGCCGCATTCGGGGCATTCGGGCGCGGGCGAGGAAGCGGATTTGAGCAGCGCCTCGAAATGTTTGCCGCATTTTTTGCATTCGTATTCGAAAATAGGCATAATTCGCTCAGTGTTTCTCGAATTTCTTGATCAGCCAGAAGACGAAGAGCGCGAGTCCGGTCATCAGGATGAAGAAGAGCGGATACGAGAAGTACCATTTGAGACCCGAACGGCAGAAGAAATCGGTGAATTCGCTCATACCGAAGACGCCTGTGAAGAAGGTCGGGATGGCGACCGCGATCACGATGGCGTTCATGTTCTTCATCAGCACGTTCAGGTTGTTGTTGATGATGCTGGACCGGGCGTCGACGAGTCCGGAGAGAATCTGGGAGTACACCTGCGCCTGGTCGAGGAACTGCCGGTTTTCGATCTGAAGGTCTTCGAGCAGCTCGATGTTGTCCTCGGTGAACTGGAACTTGGAGGCGCCGACCTGGATGCGCTCGAAGGCGCGCCGGTTGCCGCTGAGTGCGTTCACGTAGTAGACCAGGCTTTTCTTCAGCGTGAACATGTCGAGCAGATTGCTGCTGTTGTACGACTCGTTCAGGTGGGTCTCGATGTCGTTGCTGCACATATTGATCACGCGCAGGTGGCTCTCGAAATGGCGGATGGTCTGGGTCAGGATGCGGAGCAGGACGTCCTGCTTCGTGTAGACCTTCGAGGCGAATCTGCCCGTGAAAAGCTGGGGAAGCTCCTCGTCGATGACCAGCACGACGCGGTCGGCGAAGAGGAAGATCCCCATGGATTTCACGAGGAAGAGGAAGTTGTCGTCAGCCGAGTAGTTCTTCGGATACTTGAGGATGATGGCGATATAGTCGTCTTCAAACTCGATACGCGGCGTCTCGTCCGGGTCGATGGACGACGCCAGCGTGTGCGGGTCGATGCCGAGCTTGTCGGTCAGGAAAGCGCGTTCCTCCCCGTCGGGCATGACGTATACGTCGACGGGGATGGCGCCTTCGTCCGAGTGGGCGATGCGGCCCTCGTAAACTGAATAACGGTGGAGCATGACGACGCCCTCCGGTCAGATCAGTTGTTCTTTTTGAAGTCCTGCATGAAGGACACAAGTTTCTCGACGCCTTCGAGCGGCATGGCGTTGTAGATGCTGGCGCGGATGCCGCCGACGGAGCGATGGCCCTTCAGGCCGATCATGCCGGCCGCCTTGGCCTCTTCGATGAACTTCGCTTCGAGTTCTTCGGAGGGGAGACGGAAGACGACGTTCATCTTGGAACGGCTGCACGGGCAGACGGGGTTGCGGTAGTAGCCGTCGGAGCCGTCGATCGCGGCGTAGAGGGTCTCGGCCTTCTTGTTGTTGATGCCTTCGAGGACTTCGAGGCCGCCCATATCCTTCACCCAGTCGGTGATGAGGCCGAAGATGTAGATACCGAAGGTCGGCGGGGTGTTGAAGAGGGAGTTGTGGTCGATGTAGGTCGCGTAGCGGAGCATGGTCGGCACGTTCGCCGGGGTGCGCTCCACGAGGTCCTTGCGGATGATGACGACTGCCATGCCGCTGGGGCCGAGGTTCTTCTGCGCGCCGCCGTAAATCATGGCGAACTTGGAGACGTCGAGCTTGCGGGACATGATGTCGCTGGACATGTCGGCGAGCATCGGGACGTTGGCCGGGCACTCCGGGAACGCCTGGTACTGCGTGCCGTAGATGGTGTTGTTGGAGGTGATGTGGAAGAACGCGGCGTCCTCGTCGATCTTCATCTCGTCGACCGCGGGGATTTTGGTGTACTTCTCTTCCTTGCTGGAGGCGATGACTTTCACGTCGCCGAACAGCTTGGCTTCCTTGATCGCCTTGCTGGACCACGTGCCGGTGTCGGCGAATTCCATGGGCTTGCCCGCGACCGCGAGGTTCATCGGGATCATCGCGAACTGCATGCTCGCGCCGCCCTGGATGAAGACGACCGCGTGGGTGTCCGGAACGCCCATGATCTCGCTGAAATTGGAGATCGCCCGCTCAAGGATCTCGTCGAAGAGTTTGTGGCGGTGGGAGTGCTCCATGATGCCGCATCCGCTGCCCTTGTAGTCGCAAAATTCTTTCTGCGCTTTTTCCATGACGGCCTGCGGGATCATGGCCGGACCCGCGTTGAAATTGAAAACTTTCATCGTTCTCTGCTCCTGTAAGAGGGTTTGAGGTGGTTTGACGGTTGTTTCAAAAATGGCAAGATATAATATACTACTCAAACGGCTTGTCTTCAAGAAAAAAACGGCGGAAAACGGCAAGAAACCGCAAAAAAAGCCGACCGATCCGGTCGTGCACAATGCGGTTTCCGCAGGACATGCGGATGCTTCTGCAGAAGAAAGACAGATTTCATAAAAGGAAACGGGCCGGCGGATGGTGGATCCGTCAGCCCGGAGAAAAGCGAAGATGCAGAAGAAAACCGGATTTACTTATCCTTCTTTTCGTCCTTCTTCTCGTCCTTCTTTTCGTCCTTTTTCGCCTCGTCGGATTTCTTTTCGACGAACTCGACGTAGTCCAGATAGACGTCGGCTTTCGAGGCGGTGTACTGGCTGTTCGAGGAGATGCTGAGCGCCCAGCCGGACGGGATCTTCTTGAAAATCTTCATCATGTCGTCGTAGACGTTGACTTCCTCCTCGAACCAGGTGTCCATTTTGTCGTTCTTGTCGCGCAGGGTGAACCAGTCGACGTCGACGACCCAGTTGTAGGTGGAGCTGCCGGATTTTCCCTTCGGGGTCTCGGTCTGCCAGTTGTAGGAGATGCTGCTTTGCGTGAGCTTGCCGTAGCCGACGTAGACGGCGATTCCCTGGTCGTCCTTGGACTTGACCGTGGCGTCCGCGCCGGTCGGGAGCGTGACGGCTTTCCAGCGCCAGCGCATGACGGGGTATTTCTTCAGGTCGACGTCGGAGCATTCGACCATGATGACGCCGGACGCCTTGTCGGAGGTGATGTGCAGGACGTTGTGCTTCAGCTCCTTGTCCTCGACGATCTCGTACTTCACATCGGGCGTGCCGGGCTTGCCCTGGTAGCTCCAGCCTTCCGGGATGCCCTTCTTGTCGAGCTTCGCTTCTTTGAAGTCCCAGCGGCGCACGGGCTCCTTGTCCTTCGCGCCGAGTCCGAGGGAGAGGAAGGCGCAGGGCGCGAGCAGGACGGCGGTCAGGGCGGCGGATTTCATCAGGCGGAAACGTTTGTTCATTTGAGTTTCTCCCATTTCCATTCACGTTCATATTGGTCGCGCCGTTCAAGGATCTCCTTGACGTATTTGCGCGTGGATTCGATGTCGATGTTCGGCAGGACCTTGCCGTCGTGGAGAAGCGGCTTCCACGATTCGGCGCGCTGGATGCCGGCGTTGTACTCGCAGAGCGCGAGCGCTTCCGCCTCGTTGTAGTCCTTCCAGCGGTCCAGCGCGCGGCCAAGGAACCACGACCCGATCTCGATGTTGAGCGCGGGGTCCATCAGCGCGCCGTCGGACGGCACCTGACGCCGGAACGTCCGTTCCCAGTCCTTGACCGCGGACGAGGGCATGACCTGCATGAGGCCGATCTCGCCCTTGCTGCCGCGCGCCGAGGCGTCGAATCGGCTTTCCTTCCAGATGACGGCCTTCAGGAGCGGCGGATAGACGCCGTTTCTGCGCCCGGCCGCCACGATCATCTTGTCGTAGCGGGACGAACGGTCCATGTAGCTGGAAATGAACGAACCGGCCTTCCAGACGCCGATGCCCATCAGGACGCCGGCCAGGGAGAAGAGCAGAAGCAAAAAGACCGCCTGCGTCCGGTGGACGGAGATCCGCAGCGTGTTCTTCTGCGGATTCGTCTTCGCGGACTTCTTTCCGGCGGTTTTCCGCTTGATGGTCTGTTTCGGCCGTTTGGCTGGCATGCCGGTCCTCCGTTGCGGCGGGGCAGGGCGGTGGTCCGGAGCGTTTTTAGTTCTGCTCCGGAGCCGCGGATGCCGTGTTCATGGCCGCGGCGGCGGCTTCCGCAGCGCGGATGCGTTCGGCCTCGGCGAGGAGTTTCTTGAAGGTCTCTTCGTATTTGAGCTCCTGCGGGACGGGGATCACGCGGAGTTCGCGGAGCTGTTTCATGTCGACTGCCGCCGGGGCGTTCATCATCAGGTCTTCGGCCTGCTGGTTGAACGGGAAGGCGATGACTTCGCGGATGTTCGGGGCGTCGGCGAGGAGCATCGCCATGCGGTCGACGCCGGGGGCGATGCCTCCGTGCGGCGGCGCGCCGAGCTTGAACGCGCGGATCATGCCGCCGAACTTGTCGTCGACGACCTCGCGGGTGTAGCCGCACATCTCGAAGAGCTTGTACATGAGCTCGGGCTGGTGGTTGCGGATCGCGCCGGAGGAGAGCTCGATGCCGTTGCACACGATGTCGTACTGGTACGCCACGATGTCCAGCGGGTTCTGCGTCTCGACCGCCTTCATCCCGCCCTGCGGCATGGAGAAGGGGTTGTGGCAGAAGATCAGCGCGCCGGTCTCCTCGTCGGTCTCGAACATCGGGAAATCGACGATCCAGCAGAACTTGAAGACGTTCGGGTCGATGAGGCCGAGACGGCGTCCGAGTTCGCCGATCACCTTGCCGCCGACGGAGTTCACGAGGGCGCGCTTGTCGGCGAGGAAGAACAGCACGTCGCCGTCCTGGATGCCCGCCTTTTCGGCGAGGGAGGGCAGTTCGTTTCCGGTGAGGAACTTCACGATCGGGCTCTTGGTCTCGCCCGCGCTCCAGATGATGTACGCCATGCCCTTCGCGCCGCATTCCTGCGCGAACGCGATCATTTCGTCGTAGAAGCGGCGCGGCTGCGGATTATCCGCCTTTGCGATGCCGCTGACCTTGATCGCCTTCACGACGCCGCCTGCGGCGACGGTCTTGGAGAACGCCTGGAATCCGCTGTCCTTGAAGATGTCGGTGACGTCGATCATCTCGAGCGGGTTGCGGAGGTCGGGCTTGTCCGTGCCGAAGCGCTCCATGGATTCGCGGAACGGGATGCGCGGGAACGGGGCGGGGCTGATCTGCTTCGTGGTGAACTTCGGGAAGATGTCCGTGAGGAGGTCTTCGAGGATCGCGAAGATGTCGTCCTGCGTGGCGTAGCTCATCTCGATGTCGAGCTGGTAGAACTCGCCCGGGGAACGGTCGGCGCGCGCGTCTTCGTCGCGGAAGCACGGCGCGATCTGGAAATAACGGTCGAATCCGGCGACCATCAGCAGCTGCTTGAACTGCTGCGGAGCCTGGGGCAGGGCGTAGAACTTGCCGGGGTGGACGCGGCTCGGGACGAGGTAGTCGCGGGCGCCTTCCGGGGAGCTGCTGGTGAGGATCGGGGTCTGGTACTCGGTGAATCCGAGGTCCC
Source organism: Lentisphaeria bacterium (assembly GCA_017524965.1). GTDB lineage: Bacteria > Verrucomicrobiota > Lentisphaeria > Victivallales > UBA1829 > UBA1732. Next base: position 11,763 of record JAFXUM010000235.1, read on the forward strand.
ACATCTTGCGGCGCAGGGCTTCGATGAGCTTGGCGCGCATCACGATGTGGTTGTGGAGCTCGTCGCGGCGGAGATCCAGGAACCGGTATTTGAGGCGGAGAGCTTCCGGCGCGTCCTCGTCTTTCGCCACGAGGAACGGGAGCTGTTCGGTCTCGCCGAGCACGGTCATCTCGTCGGCGACGAGTTCGACCTCGCCGGTCGCGATCTTCGGGTTCACGGTCTCGGGGGTGCGCGCCACGACTTTGCCCGTGAAGCACACGACCGTCTCGACGCGCCAGCGTTCGAGTTCCTGGTAGAAATCCTTGGTCGGGTCGATCACGACCTGCGTCTTGCCGTAGTGGTCGCGCAGGTCGATGAAGATGATTCCGCCGTGGTCGCGCACGCTGTGGATCCAGCCGGACAGGCGCGCAGTGGTTCCGACGTCGCTTTTTCTCAGTTCGCCGCAGGTATGCGTTCTGAACTCATGCATGATTGATTCTCCGTTGTATCTGAATGGGTTGAAAAAACCGGAAAAACATGGGCGATGACGGGTTCGAACCGCCGACATTCACGGTGTAAGCATGACGCTCTAACCAGCTGAGCTAATCGCCCATAACAATATACATCTAATAATATACCCCCGTGAACAGGAAAATGCAAGCACGATGCGCTGTTTTTCTTCCATTATGCGTCCGGCGGGAAACGGAATGGATGCACGGCTGTTTTCTTTGCGTTATTAACGTTTCCGCCCGTCTTTTTTTGCGCTTTTTCGGAAAATACGGTGGTTCCGTCTATTGAAAAAAAAGGACGTGGCGGCTAAAGTATAGTGTCAGGGAAACTGCAAACAACAATAAAACAAAGGAACGACGTATGAAACATCTTTCTCTTTCTCTCGCACTTTTCGCTTTCGCCGTCGCGGGCGCGGTCGCCGGAGCTGCCGCCGATGCCCCCCAGCCGATCACGCAGCCGCGCCATTTCGAGGATCTGCGGACGACCGGCGTCAACCGCGAACTCAGCCATGCCCCGATCTACGGGACGTTCTATGACGAGGCATCCGCCGCGGCATACCGGAAAACGCCGTCGAAATACACGCTCGACCTGAACGGCACCTGGAAATTCCAGCTGTTCGGCAAGCCGGACGAGACGCCGGACGCGTTCGTCAAGCCCGATTTCGACGATTCGGGATGGTTCGATATGAAAGTCCCCTCGAACTGGCAGAGCGACATGCGTGTCCCCGATCGCGGTGTTTACATCAACAATATTTATTTGTTCCAGAAAGAAGCGAATCCACCGCTGCTGCCGACCGCGAATCCGACCGGATGCTACCGCCGCACGTTCGATGTCCCGGCGGACTGGTTGGAACGTGACGTCCGCATCGTGTTCGACGGCGTGGACAGCGCATACGATTTCTGGGTAAACGGGCAGTACGCGGGCTATGCGGAAGACAGCCGTCTGCCGTCCGAGTTCGCGATCACGAAGCTGCTGAAGCCCGGCAAGAACACCATCGCCGTGAAGGTGTACCGTTTCTCGACCGGAACTTTCCTGGAATGCCAGGACGTCTGGCGCATGAGCGGCATCTACCGCGACGTCCGCCTGATGGCGCTGTCTCCTGTGCATCTGCGCGACTGGTCGGTCCGGACCACGTTCACGGATCCGGCGAAGAACCAGCGTCATGAGAAATCCGACGCGAATCTGGAAGTCATGGCGTATGTGGAAACACGCGCGCTGCCGCGTCAGCCCATCGGGGATCTTCCGATGTCATCGTATCCCGGCGTTCGCGTAAAGGCTCGTCTGCTGGATGCAGACGGCAAGCTTGTCGCCGAAAGCCGTACGGAACGCTTCAGCGGCCAGTCCGGCATGTTCGGTCAGCGCTCGGAACGCGGCGCCGCGATCATTTCCATGCGTGTGGCCGCGCCCGAACAGTGGTCCCCGGATTCCCCGTATCTCTACAAACTCTTCCTGCACCTCGTCGATGATTCCGGCAAGACGCTGGAAGTGCAGTATGTGCCGGTCGGATTCCGTCAGATCGAAATCCGCGGCAGGGATGTCCTGCTGAACGGCCAGCGCCTCATCGTGCGCGGCGTGGACCGTCACGACATCAGCGCGAAGCACGCGTTCGCCGTGACCGAGGAGGATATGCGCCTCGACATCGAGACGATGAAGAAGCTCAACTTCAACGCCGTCCGCACCAGCCACTATCCGAACAACAACCGCTGGTACGAACTCTGCAACGAATACGGCCTGCTGGTCGTCGACGAGACCAACATCGAGACGCACGGCATGGGCGCGCAGCTTTCGAAAGATCCCGCCTGGGCACCGGTTTACCTCGAACGCGCCGAACGCATGGTGCTCCGCGACCGCAACAACCCGTGCATCGGGTTCTGGTCGCTCGGCAACGAATCCGGTTCCGGCGCGAACCAGGCCGCCATGGCGAACTGGATCCGCTTCACCGACCCGACCCGTCCCGTGCAGTATGAAAGCGGCAACCCCGGACCGATCATCAGCGACATCCTGTGCCCCATGTACACGCGTCCCGACCGCATCCGCTCCATGATGAACGGCCGGAACGACAACCGCCCGATCATCCTGTGCGAATACGCCTATGCGAAGGGCAACTCCACGGGCAATATCTTCCAATACTGGGACCTCGTGAATGAGAACAAGGGATTCCACGGCGGGTTCCTCTGGGACTGGGCGGACAAGGCGCTCCTGAACGTGATCGCTAAGACCGGCGAGGTCAACTACGGCTACGGCAACGACTTCGGCGAAAACTACAATTACCAGGCCAACGGACAGAACCGCACCCAGGTCCTGAACGGCATCGTGGACGCATCCGTCACGCCGCATCCCGGCGCGCAGGAAGTCCGCGTCTGCCAGGCTCCGATCCGCTTCAAGCTCGAAGGAAAGAACCTGACGGTCATCAACGAGCGCAACAACGCCTCGACCGCCGACCTGAAATTCCGCTGGGAAGAGACCGCGAACGGTAAAATCGTCAAATCCGGCGTCCTGAACGTCCCGGTGACCCAATGCTTCGAATCCGCAGTCGTCGAAGTCCCGTTCGATGCACCCGCATCCGACGCATGGAGTTTCCTGAACGTCTATTGCGATGGTCCGAAGCACGAGATTACCCGTACGCAGTTTGCGCTTTCCGCTCCGGCCCAGGCTCCCGCCGCAATCTCGAAGCTCCAGGACGCCCGTTCCGGGAAGATGACCATCAAGGATTCCGACGTGAAGGAAACCGCGGACACGCTCACCATCGGATTCCTGACCTGGTCGAAAAAGACCGGCGAACTCGTTTCCATAAAGCCCGAAGGCAAGGAACTCCTTGCCGCGCCCGTTGAAGAAATCTTCTACCGTGCCCCCACCTGCAACGACCGCATGATGGATCATGACGGCTCGTTCGCGAAGGACTGGCCCAAGATCATCAACCCGAAACGCGAGCTGGTCAGTTTCGAGTGGAAGAAAGACGGCGGCAAGTACACGGTCATCGCGAAAACCCGTATCGGCGGCGCTGTGGAATCGGTCATTGTCTGGACCGTCGATCCCGCGAAGGCGCACCTCCTGAACTTCCACC
>JAFXUM010000236.1 GCA_017524965.1 Lentisphaeria bacterium
CGCAGCTCAAAGGGCCGCGTTCCATGGTCTGGAGCGACTGCGTCGGCGCCGGACGAATCGGCGAAGGCCTCCGCGAATCCTGGCGCAAGCAGCTGGAACACTGCCACAAGGAATTCGGGTTCCGTTACCTCCGGGCGCACGGCCTGCTCCACGACGAGATGCGCGTGTATTCCGAGGACAAAAAAGGCAATCCCGTCTACAACTTCATGTACATCGACGACGTGTACGATTTCCTGCTCTCCATCGGCATGAAGCCGTTCGTCGAGCTCGGATTCATGCCCGAAAAGCTCGCGTCCGACAGCTTCAAGGACGAACGCCCCAACTTCAACGAGGACACCGTCTTCTGGTGGAAGGCGAACGTGACTCCGCCGAAGAAATACGAAAAATGGGACGCCCTCATCAGGACGCTCGTCCAACACTGGACCGACCGCTACGGCGCCGACGAGGTCAAGACCTGGCGTTTCGAGGTCTGGAACGAGCCGAACCTCAACATCTTCTGGCGTCTCGCCGAAAAGGACCGTCTCCCCGAATACCTCAAGCTCTACGAACACACCGCCAAGGCCGTGAAGTCCGTGAACAAGGACTACCCCGTCGGCGGTCCCTCCGGCGCTGGCCCGGTCTTCATCGAGGAGCTGATCGACTACTGCAACAAGAAGAAAGTCCCGCTGGACTTCATCACCTACCACACCTACGGCCTCGGCGACGGCCCCAGCGGCCTCGACCAGTACGGCAACCGCAAGCTCTTCCTGCACCCCAGCCTCCACTATGTCTGCGACTGCGCGAACCAGCCGCTCCCAGCCATTGTCAAGAAGGGCAAAAAGAAACTCCCCGTCTACATCACCGAGTGGAACTCCTCCTATTCGCCCGTCGACCCCGTGCACGATTCCTTCTTCGCCGGTCCGTTCATCCTGGAACAGCTCCGCAACACCGAGGCGCTCGACTCCATGAGCTTCTGGACGTTCACCGACATCTTCGAGGAAAACGGCCCCGCGCCGCGTCCGTTCCACGGCGGTTTCGGCCTCATGTCCTACCAGGGCATCCCGAAGGCCGCCTACTGGGCGTACAAGTATCTCTCTCTCCTCGGCAGCACCGAGCTCGTCTCCTCCGATAAGTCGTCCTACGTCTGCCGCGACGAAAAGGGCGGCGTGCAGGTCCTCTTCTGGGATCTCACGCACCCCACCGACGGCGGCAAGGTCAGCAACCAGGATTTCTTCTTCAAGACCGTCCCCGCCACGAACAAGTGCGAGGCGTCCGTCGTGCTGCATCATCTCCCCGCCGGCGAATACGACATCAAGGTCCACATGATCGGCTTCCAGCAGAACGACCCGTACACGCTTTGGCTGAACGCCGGCGCTCCGGCCGACCTCAGCCGCGAGGACGTGGAGGAGATCAAGAAGAATTCCGCGATGGAACCCGTGTTCCAGTCCGCCATCAAGGTCGACGGCATGGTCACGCTCACGATGCCGATCCAGGCGAACAGCGTGTATTTCATCAGCCTCACGCCGATCAAGCTCGCTCCGGTGAAGGCCGCGGCTCCGGCGAAGAAGGCCGAGGCGAAGGCTCCGGCGAAGCCCGCGGCTCCGGCGAAGAAGGCTGAGGCGAAAGCTCCTGCGAAGCCCGCTCCTGCGAAGAAGGCCGAGGCGAAGCCCGCTGAAAAGAAGGCGGAAGCCAAGCCCGCCGTGAAGCCCGCGCCCGCAAAAGCTCCTGCAAAACCCGCGCCTGCGAAGAAGGCCGAGGTTAAAGCTCCGGCGAAGCCCGCTGAAAAGAAGGCGGAAGCCAAGCCCGCCGCGAAGCCCGCGCCTGCGAAAGCTCCTGCGAAGCCCGTCGCAAAACCTGCTGCGAAAGTTCCTGCGAAGCCCGCTGTGAACCCCGCTTCCGCTCCGGCAAAGAAAGCTCCTGCGAAACCCGCCG
>JAFXUM010000237.1 GCA_017524965.1 Lentisphaeria bacterium
GGCGGCAATGCCGGCGGCGGCGCGAATGCCACCTTCGGCGGCGGCGGACGTAATGCCGGCGGCGGCGGACGTAATGCCGGCGGCGGCGCAACGACCCGCGGCGGCGGCGCGACGACCCGCGCAGGCGGCGGTTTCGGCAGCGGCAATGCCGGCGGCGGACGCGGCGGCATGGGCGGCGGACGCGGCGGAAGATAATCCCCCCGGACACGATTTTCAACTCAACCTACCTGATTCACGAAAACAAACAAAAAAACCGGCACAAACGGTAACAATTACATAAGAAACGGAACCTCAAAGATGAAGAGACAGATTTGCACAACCCTCACCGGTGCGGCCTTCGCTTCCTTCCTGCTCGTTTTACCCCAAGTGACGAGCGCGGCGGAAGAGGCGGAAGACTCCGCCGCCTCCGCTCAGGCGGACGGCGCGGCCCCCGCAATCGAACAGCTCAGCGAAGGCAAGATCCTGGAGGACAAGGATAACGGCAAGGTCGTGATCCTGGAAGACCCCGGCGCCGATGAGATCACAGTCGAGCAGACTTCGATCGTCACGCCCGGCGAAAACGGCGACGTCGAAGTCAGAAACGTCGTGGTCGTGAACGCTCCGTCCGACGAGGTCGAGGGCGTCGAGGCCGCCGCGGAAGAAGAGATCAACGCCTCCGAAAAGGGCGATTCCACCTGGCTCGGCCGTTTCTTCGCGGCCATCGGCATGGGCGACGATCCCGGCGACGGCGAAAGCAACAAGACCGACCCGTCCCGCAGGTTCCGTTTCCTCTATCACGACAAGTACGCGGGCGAGGATATCAACCTCCTTCCGCAGTCCATTCAGGAAGAAATGATCTCGGTCGACCGCGAACAGTCCCGCGACCTGGCGACCCCGGAACAGATCGACAAGGTCGAAACCCCGATCGTTCCCGAGAAAAAGGACGACGAATCCGCCAGAAAGAAAGAGCCGTTCTACGAGGAAATCCTCTTCCTGGAGGAAATGAACGGCGGCGGCGGCGGAGAAGAAGAGATCGCCGTGAACATCGTGTTCAACAGCGCCCCGCTCATGGACGTGATCCCGGCGTTCGCCGACGCCCTCGGATTCAACTTCGTGATCGACTCCGACATCCGCAGCTTCGTGACCCTGAACCTGAACTCCACGATGACGAAGCGCGATCTGTGGGCCGCGTTCGCCACCCTGACGGAAAACGCGGGCGTCACGATCGCCGTTGAAAACGACGGCCAGCTGCTCCGCATCCTCCCGCCGACCAAGATCGGTCAGCGCGCCAAACTCGACGAATCCGAATTCTGCTTCTATCCGCTGAAATTCGCCAGCGCGCAGGAAGTCATCAACCAGATCCGTCCGTTCCTCAGCAGCACCGCGACCTGCATCCAGGTCCAGCGCCCGAATGCCGTTCTCCTCGTCGACAGCAGGGAAAACATCCGCAAGCTCTCCGACCTTCTGGACCTCCTCGACGAGAATCCGCGCACCAAGTGGCCGCGCGTGGTCGTCCCCTGCGAGAACATCCTCCCGAGCAAGATCGCCGAAGAACTCCGTGAGGTCCTCCCGACCCTCGGTTTCGTGGTGAAGCAGCTCAACGAAAACAACGAGCAGCCCGGCTCCGTGAAGATCACGTCCGTCGACCGTCTCCAGCTCATCATCGCCAGCGCCGCCACCAAGGAGGCCGCGCAGGAGATCCGCAACTGGATCGAGATCCTCGACGGCACCATCTCCCTCGACCAGGAACGCATCTTCGTCCACAAGGTCATGTACACCAAGTCCGAGCAGCTCATGCAGGCCCTGGCGGTGCTCTACAACATGAGCGGCACCTCCCTGACGATCGACGAGGACGGCGGCAACCGCACGCAGACCGTCAACGGCACCGGCACCACCCGTGTCAACAATAACAACAACCGCAACAGTTCGTATTCGGAATACAGCTCGACCACGACGGACCAGAAGTCCAACATCTTCGAGACGCCCGTGAAGATCTTCTCCGACGGCGCCCTGAACCGCCTGGTCATCCGTACCACGCCGAGGACCTACGCCTCCATCAAGGCGCTCCTCGACCGCCTCGACGTCGTGCCCGCGCAGGTCCTCCTGCAGGTCACCGTTTGCGAAGTCACGCTCGACGACGAGACGCAGTTCGGCCTCGAACTCGCGGCCTCCAGCAGCTGGGGCGGCAACCTGATGCAGATGGGCACGAAATGGACGGATCTGAGCCCGGATACCGCACAGACCGGCATCGATGCCCGCCAGACCGGCTACTCCTTCATGCTCGCCGATCCGAACGACCCGAACAACAAGCTGGGCTATCTCCGCGCCTATGCCGGCGACAGCAAGTTCAAAGTCGTCGCCAGCCCGCAGATCCTGGTCTCCAGCAATACCGAAGCCAAGATCACCGTCGGCGAACAGACCCCGTACGTCGGCAGCACCGTGACCGACACCAGCAGTTCCGGCTCCCTGCTCACCAGCACGTCGTACAAGGATTCCGGTATCACGCTGACCGTCACCCCGCAGGTGACCAGCACCGACCTCATCACCCTGAAACTGAACCAGACCCTCTCCGCCGCATCCATGATGCAGGTCTCCTCCACCACGTCGGCGCCGAAACTCACCAACCGCGAAGTCGACACCTCCATGACGATCCACAACGGCCAGACCATGATCATCGGCGGCCTGATCCAGGAAACGGGCACCGACACTCTCCAGTCTCTCCCGATCATCAACGAGATCCCGTTCCTCCGCAGACTCTTCGGCAACACCGACAGCTCCCTCACCCGCACCGAGATCCTCCTCATGATCACCGGCCACATCATCAATGAAAAGAGCCGCGTGGAAGACATGATCCGCCGTTACAACGACGCCCTCGAAGCCATCAACGACTTCGAAGACAACCTGGGCAGCTCCGCCGACGGCACCCACAAGAAACCCAGCTCCCGCATGTTCACTCTTGACTACTGAGGCCATCACCCATGACGAATGAACTCAAATCATTCCCCGAAATGCGGGCCAAACTCCATGAGCGCCTCTCGGCGCTCACGGAGGAATACCCCTCCCTGTTGGAGGCCACGGCGGCGGATCTGCGCGACGCCGACTCCAACCTGGTCAGAGCGGGGACCATCAGCGAACAGCAGCTGACGGAAATCTATTCCGAGTGCTACGGCATCCCGGCCCCGGACGAGAACGATCTCCGGCAGCCCGATCCGTACCCGAACGCGCCGCAGGAATTCCTGAACGCCAACCTGTGCGTCCCGTACGAGTGGTCCGACGAAAACAAGACGATGATCTTCCTCGTCGCCGACCCGTACTCCATCGAGCACATCACGTTCCTGGTCAGCAAGAGCTGGCACATGACCGTCAGCTTCCAGTTCGTCCGCCGGACGTTCCTGGAACGCATGCTCTCCCGCCTGCAGAACGTCGACGAGGAGGAGGAATTCCGCGAGTCCGACGACGAAGCCTCCCTGCGCAGCATGGCCGGCGAGGCGAAGATCGTCCGACTGGTCAACGACATTTTCACGCGCGCCCTGGAAGACGGCGCGTCCGACATTCACGTGGAACCCGGCGAGGACGCCGTGGTCGTGCGCTGCCGAATCGACGGCGTGCTCCGCGAGATCATGAGCTGCCCGCTCAACCAGTTCCCCGCCATCGCGTCCCGTATCAAGCTGATCGGCGGCCTGAACATCGCCGAAAGCCGTCTCCCTCAGGACGGCCGCACCAACGTGAAGCTCGGCCACGAGGAACTGGACATGCGTATCAGTACGCTGCCGATCCTCACAGGCGAGAGCATCGTGCTCCGACTCCTCAATCAGGACGCCCTGACCTTCGACCTGAAGACCCTCGGCATGTCGGAAGCCAATCTCCGCGACTTCGAGAAGCTCATCAGCATCCCGTACGGCATCATCCTGGTCGTGGGCCCCACCGGAAGCGGCAAGACGACCACGCTCTACAGCGTGATCAACCAGCTCAACGACAACAAGAAAAAGATCATCACCATCGAAGACCCCGTCGAATACAAGACGGCCGGTCTCTGCCAGATGCAGGTGAACGAAAAGATCGGCGTGACCTTCGGCGCGGGCCTCCGCTCCATCGTGCGTCAGGACCCCGACATCATCCTCGTCGGCGAAATCCGTGACCGCGAAACCGCCGACATCGCCATCAACGCGGCTCTCACGGGCCACCTGGTGCTGAGCACGCTGCACACCAACGACGCCGTCGGCGCCGTCACGCGACTCCTGGATATGGGCGTCGAGCCCTTCCTCGTGTCCTCCGCACTTTACGGCGTGCTGTCCCAGCGACTCGTCCGCAAGATCTGCACGGTCTGCGGCGGCTCCGGCTACATCGGAGTCCCGATGGGCCAGAAGGGCGACATCACGAACCGCTGCAAACGCTGCGGCGGCACGGGATTCAAGGGACGCTCCGGCGTCTTCGAACTCCTGACCGTGACCGACGACCTGCGCGCAGCCGTGATCCGCGAAGAGGACAGCAGCGTCCTGCAGGCGATCGCCGTCAAGCACGGCATGCGCACGCTCCGTCAGGACGCGGACGAAAAGGTCCGCCTCGGCATCACGACGAAGGAAGAAGCCAACCGGTCCGTAGCGGACATGTAATCACAGGAGAAAAGCCGCATGGGTCTGTATAAATATCTGGCGTCCTCGGGCCGCGACAAACCGACCGAGGTGCTGATCGAAGCCGACAACCAGAACGAAGCTCTGAGCAAACTCCGTTCCCGCCGCCTGATCCCGGTCCAGTACCTGGGCGAGGCGTCCATGAACGCCGGCGGCAAGCTGAAGCTTTTCGGAAACAGCGGCATCGACACGTTCGCGTTCACACGGCAGCTCTCTCCGCTGCTGAGTTCCTATATCCCGCTCGAACGCGCCCTGGCGATCATCGCCGAAGGCTCGGACGATCCGCGGCAGAAATCTTTCGTGAACAACATGCGCCAGGGCCTCCACGAAGGCAAGAAGTTCTCCGAACTCATCCGTTCGCAGGGCTCGCTCTTCCCCGACTACTACGCGAACCTGATCGAATCCGGCGAAGAGTCCGGCTGCCTTCCGGAAGTGCTGGTCCAGCTGTATAAGTTCATGGGCGAATCGCGCGACCTGAAAGGGTTCATCATCTCGAACTCGATCTACCCGTCCGTGATCCTCAGCATCGTGCTTATCGTGGTGATCCTGCTGTTCACCGTGTTCGTGCCGAAGTTCGCGAACATCTTCGCGGACATGGGGCGCGAGACGCCGCCGTCGCTGAACCGTCTGCTGGCGTTCAGCGCGTTCGCGAAGTGGGCGTGGTGGATCATCCCGCTGCTGATCATCGGCGGCTGCTTCGCCTACATCCAGATCTTCGGCAAGCAGCAGTTCGACTACGTGACCAGCAAGATGAAGCTGAAGATCCCGCTGATCGGCCGCATCATCTCCGACCTGGAGATGTGCCGCTACATCCGTACGCTTTCCATCATGACCATGAACCATGTCGAGATCATCCGCACGGTGAGGATCGCCGGGCGAATCATCCACAACCCGGTCGTGGCCGAACCCTTCCAGCCCATCGCCGACAAACTGAAATCCGGTCAGAAGCTCTCCGCGACGCTTCAGGGCAACCCGTTCGTGCCGCGCGAAACCGTTCCGATGCTCCGCGTCGGCGAGGAATCCGGCAACGTGGGCGACATGCTGGTGCGCATTGCGGACAATCTGGAAAACGACACCCGCGCGAAGATCAAGCGTCTGCTGAGCCTCTTCGAGCCGGCGGTGATCCTGCTTCTGGCGTCGGTCGTGCTCCTGGTCGTGGTCTCGATCTTCCAGGCCATGATGGACCTGAACGCGGTCGAATGACGAAACGGACAGAAAATAAAGCTTTGAAATCAATTTAATCCCAATCCTGAAGGAGATACCCTTATGAAAACGCAAAAACAACGCCGCAGAGTTACACCGTTCACCCTCATCGAAGTCGTGGTCGTGATCGTGATCCTCGTCACGCTGGCGTCCGTCGCCACCCCGATGTACATGAACTACATCAAGAAGAGCAAGATCGCGACGGCCAAGACGCAGATCAAGCTCCTCGACGATGCGCTTCAGCAGTACAAGCTCGACGTCGGCACCTATCCATCCGACCTGCAGGGCCTCATGGAGAATATCGACCAGTCCGAAAAGTGGGACGGCCCCTACATCAAGCCGAGAGTCCCGCTGGATCCCTGGGGCGGCGAATATCAGTACATCTTCCCCGGCGAACACGGCGAGTTCGACATCTACTCCTTCGGCGCCGACGGACAGGAAGGCGGCGAGGGCGAATACGCCGACCAGACCAACTGGGAACTCTGATCGCCTGAAACACAGTGTCCCCGCATAACGGGAGTTCAAGTACGAAAATGCCGAGACGGAAGCCTTTTACACTCGTCGAAGTCGTGGTCGTGATCGTGATCATGGTTTTGACCGGGGCGGTAGCCATCTCGGCGATGCGCACGGACTCCACCTCGCGCCTCGTCAGGCGCACCACGTCCGAATTCCGCTCCCTCTGCTCCCGCGTCCGCTACAAGGCCATGGAAATGGGCGAGGACCGCATGGTCGTGTACGACCCGGAACAGCGCATGTTCCACATGGCGCGTCCCACGCGCGACCTGCAGGAGCAGATGGAGTACGAGGACGGGTTCGTGATCCTGGACGCAGCGAAATGGGAACTGCCGAAGGAATTCGAGCTGACGACCGACGAGAACCATCCGGTCGAAGTCTTCCGGTTCTACCCGGACGGCGGCGCGTCCGGCACGTCGCTGACTCTGGCCTGCAAGGGCCTTGCGATGACGATCGGCATCGCGAAATTGACCGGCTCGGTCGTGACACGCGAAGGAAGTCAGGAGAACAATGAGACGACGTGGTGAACATGTTTCGGGCGTGAAGGGATTCACGCTCATCGAAGTCATCATCGCCATCGGCATCCTGGCGATCTCGCTGGCCTCGCTTTTCCAGATCATCGCCTCCTCGCGCGCCCGCATCGCGAAGGCCGAGGAGGGATGGCACAACATGCACATGCTGACGCAGGCGGCGGAATACGTGCTGCTGCACAGGGCGGAAATGGTGGACGACGTCGACAGGGAATTCTTCCCCTACCGCGACTACCAGGTCAACATCAGCTACGAAGATGTCCTGGACGAACAGATCGACGATGACTTCAAGTCCATCGAAGGGCAGCTGCCGCTGGAACTCTGCGTCATCGAACTGCTTAACCTGAAGACGACCGGCAAGGAAACCGTCGGTACGCTCGAAATCGAGAGGATTGTCTACGAGGATGAAGGTCTGGAACCGGAATAAGACTGGCCGGGCCCGCCGCAGGCACTTCACTCTGATGGAGCTCGTGGCGGCGGCAGGCATCATGCTTTCGATCGCAGGCATCATCGCGTTCGCCTCGCGGTCGTTCTTCCGCGCGCTCACGTCCGCCGAACGCGTCTCCGCCCAGCTTCAGGTCTACCTGAACATCGACCAGGTCATGGACGGCTGTTTCCGCAACATGATCCCGTTCAACTGGGAGACGCAGGACGAGAACGACGACACGTTCCAGGTCTTCATGGGCGAATCCGACTGGATCCATTTCACGACGCTGCGGCGCTCGTACGACAACGTCGGCGGCAACCTCTTCTTCATGCGCGTCTACGTGGACGACAAGACGGACGAGCTCGTGGCGGAATACAGCAAATTCCCGCGTCTGCCGTGGTACGAAGACAATGACGACGAATTCCCCTACGACCGCGAAGTTCTCGCCACGGACGTCGACCATATCGAATTCCTCTACGCGGGCCAGCAGGACAGCGTCGTGATCTGGGTCGAGGAATGGAACCGCGAAAATTACGACTTCATCCCGCTTGCCGTGCAGATGACCGTGGAATGGAAAGACGGCACACGGGAACAGTGGCTCCGCAGGACCGCGGCGTCCGGCGGCAACAGCGTCTACGGCGCAGTACATGAGGTGGACGAATGATGAACCGTACTATTGCAAAACGCATCCTCCGCCGCGGAGAATCCGGCATCGCGCTGATCTCCGTGCTGCTTCTGATCGCCACAGGCTCGCTTCTGGCGCTCATGGTCATGTCCATTTCCAAGACCACGTCGTTCACCGTCATGCCGTTCCTCCAGCTTCAGCGCAGCTACTACGTGCTGGAGGGCATGGCGCAGCGCATCCAGTTCCTGATCTCCGCCGACCGCCAGCTCTACGGCAATCCGCAGCAGATCAACGTCGACAACTACAGCGAGTACGACACCGACCGCTATCTCCCGGACGCCGTGCCGCATTTCATGGACTACTACGGCACGCCGGTCGTCTTCACGATCAAGGACGCCGCCGGTCCGGTGAACCTGCGCGGCTCGGAATTCCAGCAGGCGCTCCGCCAGTTCCAGAACTTCGTCGACGAGGAAAACGACTTCACCGACCTGCTGGAAGACCTCAACTACATCATCACGGACTACATCGACACGGACGAATCGCCGACCGACACCAACAGCTGGGAATCGGACGAATACTATCAGGCGGGCATGTCGCCCCTGCCCCGCAACGGCGCGATCACCGACCGCAACGAATTCGCCTACATCCCCGGCCTGACCGATCTTTTCCCCATCGACCAGGACGGCCGCCTCTCCTACATCCGCCTGATCCCGCCCGCGGACGCCGGCGTCACCATCGACGGCAACCCGGACATCTTCGGCGTGACCGACGACTGGCTTGTCCTCGCGTGCGATCTGGACGAAAACGATCTGGAAGAGCTGCATCAGGCGATCGCGGAGTTCCATTCGGTCGACCGCGTCCCGCTCACCGAAAACCTCAGCGACTCCACCGTGATGACGAAGATCAACAACTATGTGCGCTGGGATTCGTCCGGCGTCTACACCGTCATCATCCGGCCCGCCGTGACCGATGCGTACGGCGAAGAGCTGGAAAAGAAGGTCCCGGGCCGCCGCCTCGTCTTCACCTACACGCCGTCGCCCGTCACCGGCACCGCGAACGGCTACGTGCCGTTCTACGAGTGGATGTACTTCTGAGCCGCCTCATCCAGGCGCATAAAAGGCTTTATTTAAGCTCATTTCTTTTTTTTGAATCATCGAGCAGTCTTCGATTTGTTCGTGTGAAAGCATTGATGCGAAGAGACGAACTATTTTTTGTTTTTTTTCGTTTTTTTACTTGAAACGACGTTATGGATGTGTTATATTGTACCCAAATAATAATTCATGCTTTTTTTGAGGCAATTATTGTTTTACAAATACAAAAACATCTTCTTGACATTCACTTTTTCAGGAGTCCCCGGATATGGATAAAGAACCGAAGAAAGAAAAAGACAATCAACTACCGTCGCCGTCACTCAAAAGCGAGATTTCCCGGTTGTCCTCGGGAATCAAAAAAGCAAATGAGATGTACGATCAGGCCATTGCGGGAATCAATGCCTGGAAAGCAGAGAAGAACAAAGAACTTGATGAGTTGGAAAAGCAAATAAATTTCCGCTATGGAGGAACCGTTATTGACGCGGATATTCAAAAGCTTCAGAATGAAACGGACATCCTTGAACAGAACGCGCAGAAAAAAGAAAAAAAAGATCAGGAAGAGTATGAAGCTTTAGCCCGCGAAATTGATACACTTTTGGGAAATACTTCTTCAAAAAACAAAGAATAAGAAAGGAAACAAAAAATGGTAGATCCTGAAATGGCATTGGCGTTGACCAAAACGTGTGTTCCTGTCATTGATTCCTTAATCAAGGCGTGCATCGAAAGCAAACGATTAGATGTGGAACTGGAGGCTTTGAGGACAAATGCTGAACTGGGGCGTCGCAGACTTGCGCTTCAGGAGAAAGAGTTGATGCTCCGGCATCAGGAAACAATGAAAATAATAGAAGACCAGACAAAAATAATGCAGAGGAGACTTGATTTATTCCAAAAAGAAATAGAAAAAGACGAAAAGAAACAGATTAAATTATTTGAACTGTTGGAAAAGCTTAATGACCGAATCATTGACAAGAATACTTCTAAGGAGGAAAGAGAGGGGTTTTTAAGAGGATATGAAATTACCGCACAGTTGATGATTTCATCATCAAAGGAATATGGACAGACATTTACCGCAATGATTCAAAATACAAATGCCCAAATAACAACAAAAAGAATCCCGTCTTCTGGGAAGCACAAACAACTTATATCCAAAGAGGACAATTAAAAAATGCTTTCATTACTTTTGAGCGCGGCAACGCTTGTTGTCAGCAGAGCAATAACCGCATCTTTGGAAATTGAGGAGGAAAATGAGCGAAAGGCAAGACAACTGGAGCGTGAAACCAAAAAATATCAACGGGAAATGGCGCAGAGAAGAGGCGAAATCGTTCATGCAAGGGCAGTAAACAATCACAAGGAAACAATAGAGAAAATAAAAGCTGTTTGCAAGGCAAAGGATAGAATCAGCAAATCTATCAAAAACAGTATTACTTCTAAAGAAGCTTTTATCGCTTCTCACACAGAAAAAATGGAGCAGGCGATAGAAGAAAAAGCAAAACTGAATCGCGAAATCAAAAAACAGCCGAAAGAATCGGAAGATTATACTGAAGGACAAAAAATTATTTCTCAGTATACAGCATTTATTCAAAAACAAAAGAATTTAATTAAGAGTCTCCAGGAAGATTTAAATCAACTTCAAGACAGCCTTTTTCAGATTGAGTATGAAATCAAAGAACTGGAAAAACAAGAGAAGGCAGAGCAGCAAAAACTTAAGAGACTGAACACATCGTACAGCAAGAAAAATCAATATGACAACGATGATGACGATGATGAC
>JAFXUM010000238.1 GCA_017524965.1 Lentisphaeria bacterium
CAGGGCCGTCTATCTGGTCATGGAGGCCGTCTCCGACGCGGAGGAGGTCACGGACATCTTCTGCCGCCCGAACGCACGCGCACGCGTCGCGCTCTTCATCGAGGACAGCTCCCGCCTCATCGCCGCGCTCCACTCCGCCGAGCTCTTCCACGGCGATTTCCGCCTCTCCCATTTCTACTACCGGGGCGCCGTCCTCTCCCTCTGGAATCCCGGCTGGCTCCGTTCCTGGTCCGGGCACCTCACGGAACGCAGCATTCTGCGCGACCTGGGCTCCCTCGGCGCGGCGATCTGCACCGAGGCCGCGAAGCACAGGCCCGTGCTCGACGACTTCATCTCCTGCGACGCGACCGCCGAGCTCCTCCTCTCCGCGTACGCCGAAGTCGCGCCGGGTTGGATCCCGCCCCTCGGGCCGCTCGTCCGCACCATCGAGAAGAACTGCGCCCGGAATCCGCGCTGAACTCGAATTCAGTTCACTGCCCATAAAAAAGCCCGGCCGGAGTTCAGATGTCCGGTCAGGCTTTTCTTTTTCCCGGAAGCCGGGAAGAAACCGAATGATGAATCTTACTTGACGGGCTCGGCGATGCCTTCCTTCGTCTGCGTCAGCGGCTTGACCGTGCCGTCTTCGTTGAAGAAGAGCTCGTCGACGCAGACGGAACGGCGCAGGCCCTGTCCCTTCTGGCCGTCGCGGTCGAGCGTGCCGTTGTGGTAGAAGAGGAAGGTGCGGCCCTTGAAGTCGATCACGCCGGGGTGGATGGTGAAGCTGTTCTTCGCCGCGCCGGTGACCTGTCCGCGGAACGTCCACGGGCCTCTGATGTTCTCGGCTGTGGAGTAGTTGATGACCTCGCCGCCGCGTCCCATGCCGGGGTAGAAGTTGTAGTAAAGGCCGTTGCGCTTGTAGAGCCAGGGGCCTTCGGTGTAGTTCTGCATCCCGGTGTCGGTAATCTCGCCGTCAAGCTCGATCATGTTGTCTTTCAGCTTCGCGACGTAGTTGTTCGTATGCCCCCAGGAAAGCCACGCGGTGCCGTCGTCGTCGATCAGCACGGTCGGGTCGATGTCGTTCCACCCGGCGCGGCCGCTGGTCATGCTGTCGAGCACGACCGGCTTTTCGACGGGCACGAACGGGCCGACGGGGGAATCCGCCACGGCGACGCCGATGGAGTTGCCGCCGTTCTTGTCGTCGCGATACGTGCAGTACCAGTAGAATTTGCCGTTCTTGTGCGCGACCTGCGAGGCCCACGCCGTGCCCTTGATGCCGCTCGGGAACTGTTCCGGCCGCAGCAGGACGCCGTGGCTGCGCCAGTGGACGAGGTCGTCCGAGGAATAGCAGCGCCAGTCGGCGATGTTGTAGTTGCCGGGGAGGCCGTTCTGCTCGCCGTCGCGGTAGACGTCTTCGCCCGTGTACACATAAACACGGTTTCCGACGACCAGCGGCGCGGGATCGGCCGTCCAGGCGTCCGTGAAGATCGGGTTGCCGGCGGGTTCCAGGTCGGTGCCGGAATAGACCGTGCCGGAGGAAGAAGAATTGCAGGCTGCGACGAGCAGGCCCGAGGCGACGATCGAGGCGGCGAGGAGGAGTTTGGATTTCATGGTTGCTCCTGGTTGAAGGAATGGGTTGAAAGAGGTTGAAAATCGGGAAACGGGGGGAGCGTTGTCATGCCCGGTGATGTAATATATCCACGACTTCCCGAAAAGTCAAACCGGAATGCGGAAAATAAACGGATGAACCTTCATTTTCCGAAAACGGTCTTGAAAACGATTTCAGCCCTGCCCCTCCGCCGAGGTTCGGGATATGAGGGAAACAGGGCTGAAGCGCCGCCGTCCAGACTGCCGCACGGCGGGATGCGAGCTTGGAAAAGCGTTACCGGTAGTGGAAGTAGTCGACGCTCACGAATCCCTCGTCCGCGTCGTCGTTGAACGTGTAGATGCCGATGCGGTCGCCGCGGTAATTGCCCCACTCCAGACGGTACGGCCTGCCGAACGGCTTGAACGATTCGCCGTCGAGGCTGTAGGAATAGTGCGATTCGCCGTCCAGACCCCAGGTCGAACGGAACCAGATGAGCATCGGTTCCCGGATCGTCTTGACAACATCCTGCCCGGCTTCCTTTTGCCTGAATGCCGGATGCAGCTCTATGCCGCGTTCGACCCGGTCGTTGTGCCGGAATTCCAGATAGAGATTTCCGCCTTCCTTCACGACGCCGATGGCGGAATGGCTGCCGGAGAAATGGCAGAGGCCCGCCTTCTGTCCGTTTTTCATATTGGAGATATCCATCTTGACAATCACCTCGTTCTCCGCCTGACGGAACGAGCGCTGCGTGAGGGTGTTTCCGGCTTTCAGCAGCTTGTTCTTCTCCAGCGGCCTGAACGCATTCAGGACGAGCCAGCCGGGACGGGCATCGAGAGAGAAGAATTCCTTCCGCGGCTGGTAGTTCCACTGCCACTGCGGACCGAGTTCGCGTTTCTCGAAATCGTCGCTCCTCTGCAGGAAGAACTTCTCGCCCGGCGCGTCCTGCGGCACATTGTCCGCCACGGGGATCTTTCCGCCCCAGGTCATCGTGCCCATGCCGTCGCGCTGAAGCGTCCCGATGATCGGCCAGCCGTCGATCCAGGTCACGGGCAGCAGGCTCACGATGCGGCCGCTCCAGTCGCCGTCGCCGTGGTGCGTGAGGAAATACCATTTGCCGTCCCTGCCCTCGATGATGCCGCCCTGGTTCGGCTCATGGGCATCCGCGCTGGCGTGGGCGAGCTGTTTTTCCTCGGCATAGGGCCCCTTCATGGATTTGGAGCGCTTCGCCATCACGTAGCGCCCGACGCCGTTCTTATGCTCGCTGAACACGAGATAATACCAGTCGCCGTGCTTGATGAGCTTGTTCGCCTCGCGTCCGGATCCCTCGTTCAGAAGCACGCCCTTGCTGCGGTCGATCTTCTTCCCGTCGGGCGTCATGGGGAACATGTATGTCTTATAATTGTCCTTGAAGCACGTCCCCACGAAACACGCTTCGCCGTTCTCGTCCCACATCGCAGTGCAGTCGTCCCAGCCGTTTTCGGCGAGCAGGCAGGTAAGCGGTTCCCACGGCCCCTCGGGACGCGGCGCGGTGGTCATGAAATACCCCTCGTCCGGCGTGCCGAAGAAGAGGTAGAACTTGCCGTCGTGGTAACGCAGCGTGCCCGCCCAGATGCCGCGGGCGGGACGGTCCATCTTCGTCCAGTTCAGCGCCTCGCCGATCTGCGTGAGGTCGGGGACGGCGTTGCCGGCGATGCGCCAGTTCACCAGGTCCTTCGAATGGATGATCGTCATGCCGGGCGAGAACTGGAACGTGGAGGTGATGGCGTAGTAATCGTCGCCGACGCGGATGCAGTCGAGGTCGCTGTAGTCCGACGGGATGACCGGGTTCAGGTACAGCCCGTACCCGATGTCGCCCCACTTGTCCCATTTGCCCCACTCGCGCTTTTCCTGCGCGTTCGCGGTCAGCCCGGCGCACAGCCCGAGCGTGGCGAGGACGGCGAAGGAAGCGGTCCTGATACGGTTCCTGTTGAAATATCTGTTCATGGCGTTATCCTTTCTGCCGTTTGCTTATTTCTTCTCGAATTCGACCTCGTAGCAGAGCGAGATCTTCAGGTTCGGGTCGGCGTCGGGCGCGGTGATCGTGAGCACGTTGTTCTCGCAGGTCCACTTCACGGGCTTCTCCGAGCCGAAGAGCCGCACGTTCTTCACGGGGGCGTCGAGGTCGGTCACGACGACCGGCGCGCCGGGCTTCGGGACGAGGAGCGTGAAGACGTAGAGTTTGCCGTTCTTCGTGGTGAAACGGAGGTCTTCGGTCGTGGCGGCCTTGCCCTGGCCCTCGTTGAATCCCTGGTCGCGGAGCGCGACGCCGGCGTCTTCGAACTGCGGACCGGCGCCGTATTTCTTCCAAGTCTCCGTGCCGTAGATGCCCTCGCCGTTGATCTTCATCCACGCGCCGACGCCCGCGCAGGTGGCGCGGACTTTCTCGTCGACCTCGCCGTTGCCGCGGATGGGCACGCTGAGCAGCAGGTTGCCGCCCTTGCTGACGATGTCGATGAGCATGCGCACGACGGTTTCCGGCGTCTTGTAGCCGTTGCGGTCGTAGATGCCCCGGTCGTAATGCCAGTTGCCGATGCAGGTGTCGGTCTGCCAGTGCGGCTTCACGATCTCGTTCGGCACGCCGCACTCGATGTCCCACACCATGCCCTTGCGCTGTTCCTCGTTCAGGACCTTGCCGCACGCCACGACTTCCTGTTTGCCGTGGTTGAGCTGGTACATCTTGTTGTAGAAATAGGTCGTCAGCTCGACGCCGTCGTTGAACGTGGGGTAGAACGGCACGACGGTGTCGTCGTAGTACAGGACCTCGGGCAGATAGTCGTCGATGAGCTGTTTGTGGCGCTTCATGAACTTCGTGCGGTACGCCTCGGAGGGCGGCGGGACGATGTTCGGGTCCCAGTTCCAGTGGCCGCTGTCTTTGGACGGCTCGTGCTGCTGGGCGTAGAGCTCCTGCGGATCGAGGCCCATTTCACCCCACCACGTGCCCGCGCCGTCTTCCTTCGTCAGCATGCCGTCGAAATCGCGGGACGTCTCGTACCAGTTCCAGGCGTGCGACGCGTGGACGCTCACGCCCCAGTGAAGCCCGGCGCTGCGGACCGCCTTGCTCCACTCGCCGATGATGTCGCGCTTCGGGCCGACCCGGACGGAGTTCCATTCCTGGTATTTGCTGTCCCACAGGTCGAGGTTGTCGTGGTGGTTCGCCATGGAGACGACGTACTTCGCGCCCATGCTTTTAAAGAGCTGCGCGAGCTCCGCCGGATCCCACTTGTCGCCCTGCCACTCGTGGATCACGTCCTTGAACCCGAACGTCTTCTGGTCGCCGTACTTCTCCTTGTGGCGGTTGAAATGCCAGTGGTTCGGGATGTACATGTTCCGGGCGTACCAGTCGCCGGATTCCGGCTGGCACTGCGGCCCCCAGTGCGTGAAAATGCCAAACTTCGCGTCCTCGTACCACTGCGGCATGCGGAAATTCGCCTCCATGGACTCGATCGTGGGAGCGAACAGCGGTTCGACGGGTTCGGCATCCTTTTTCTCCGTGCAGGACGGCAGGAGGGATGCGGCGGCGAGCAGGACAGCTGCGCAGGGCAGAGTTTTTTTCAGGGAGAAATGCTTCATCGCGGGGTTCTCTTTCGTATCGGGTTGCGGTTTGTCGTTCATGCGATTGTTTTGTTTTGAAGAAACAATAGCATAGATTCTATCTTTTTCAACGTTGCGAAAAATATTTTTTCACATTAAAACAACGTTAAAACGATATATGCGATCAAACCGTAACGTTAGATAACCACGAAGAAACCCGGAACGGGACGCGCCGGGAGAACGGCGCTTGCGTCAGCAGCCCCGGCACGGGACACGCCGGGAGAACGGCGCGCGGGCTCCGGATCTACTCGCCGTCCGCCCCGTCCTCGTCGTCGAAATCGAACATGGCGTTGACGTTAAACCAGAAGTGTTCCGTGAACCGGATGGTCCGGCTTTCGCGCCATTTCTCATGATTCCGGCGGCCCTTCCGGTCGTTCTCGTATCCGTCGTGCGATTCCCAGTCGGCTTTCAGCCGGTCCCAGTCCGCCTGGGGGATAAGCTCGACCTGGACGTACAGGTGGTCGTAGAAATCGTGTCCCTCGCAGACAAGCTCATGCGCATACTTCTCGTAATCGGGGAAAACGAACTTTTCTCCGGTCATTTCCTCTATGCGGCGCAGTTCCCTGCCGACGCGGACCCGGATGAAATCGTGTTCGGCGGGAATACCGCCCGGGACGACCGCGGCGTCCCGCATGGTGTAGCCCCAGCCGCCGCTGACGGCATCCGTTTTCAGCGCCTTGGCCGGCGCGGGATAATCGCCGGGCAGACGGAGCGGTTTTCCGG
Organism: Lentisphaeria bacterium; assembly: GCA_017524965.1. Classification (GTDB taxonomy): domain Bacteria; phylum Verrucomicrobiota; class Lentisphaeria; order Victivallales; family UBA1829; genus UBA1732. Next base: position 5,918 of record JAFXUM010000238.1, read on the forward strand.
AGACGTTGTCGGGATGTTCCGGAGCGCCGCCGGAAGCGGACGCGATGAATCCGTCGCCGTAATCGACAGCATCGGCGTCGGCATCGTCTTCGCCGCCGCCGAAGGACCCGCTCAGACCGGCGCCGTTCAGATTCACTGTTTTACAAAGGCTGCCGATCAAACGGGGATCATCGCCGCCATCATCATCGTCATCGTCATCGCTATCATCATCGACCTCGTCATCGTCGACATCGGCATCATCAAATTCGTCCTCGTCGTCCTCGTCGTCGTCGAACAGAAACGACGTTGCCGGGTCGTCTTCACACATCGGGTCGAAGTCAAGCTGAAGCCCTTCCTCCTTCGCGTTTGCGAACACGGCCTTGAGGTCTTTCCGCGGAAGCGTCTTCCCAGATTCGAAGTACGCTTTCGCGGCCATGCCGACGGCATAGGTGATCGCGGCGGCGTCTTCGGGAAGGTCGCTCGCCTTGCACCCGGTGAGGATCGCGGTCACATCGTCCCCGGTCGCGGCATAGCCGCAGCATCCGCCCAGCTCGTAGATCATGATGGTGATGTTGCGCAGGAGTTCGGCCGTATGCGAGAGGTCTTTCTTCAGCTCCGGCTCGTCTTCGCCTTTGCCCCGGATGAGATCGAGAAGATCTTTCAGCAGGGAGCGTCCGCCCTCCAGCAGATCGGAGAAGCTCACGTCGTCTTTCTGCTCCACGATGAACCGCGCACGCCCGGCGGCATGCCGGATGCAGCGTTCCGCGTTCCTTTCCGATTTGGCATGCGATTTTTCGAGAATGGATCCAAAGTAAGCCGCCCATTCGTTTTCCAGATTCTGCTTCTCCTCGTCCGAGGCGAACACGCCGCTTTCCCTGTGTTTCTGTTTCGTGGTCTCGATCAGCTTCCATCTGGCGTCGATCGCCAGTCCGCAGTATTCGCAGTCGACCAGGACGATGCGGTCGGGGTCGACAAGCTCCGTCAGGCCGTCGATGGCCGCCACGAGGCGGTCACGGTTCACGACCGTGCAGGAGAGGTCGACGACGAGCAGGGCGTTGGGGAGTTCCATGAGGGAACGGATGAACTCGCGTTCCTGTTTGCCCATCGACTCGACATCCCCGTTCGTGACATACCACACGGCGTCGATGCGGTCGGACCAGGACAGCTCGGAATCGTCTTCCACCTCGGAGCCATGAATTTCCAGTTCGACATCCCGCACGAACTCCTTCATCGTCTTCCCGCGGGGGATCTTCAGCTCCGGATCGGAACCGAAGACCGTCTTCGTCTCAATGAAGTGAGCTTGAATGGTATACACGGTTCTGCAAATCAGATGACCGGCAGAGTCTTCGTTTTCGGACGCGGATTCATCGACGCATGGCTCATCGTCCGGCCGCAAAACACGTTCGACCAGGCCGTCGCAGTCGGATCTGACGGGACCGCAGACCAGGATATTCGGTTCCGTCGTTTTGTCTTTTCTGAAAAGCTCTTCGAGTTCCCTGGCCGTTTCATCCATTGACCTCTGCATATATTCGCAATGTCTTTCATTGAACCGTTCTTCGAGCTCATCCGACCAATTGCCGCGCAGCATCTCCCGGAGCAGCTCCTTATCGCCGTTTGCCCGGATGAATCCGCCGTAGCGCAATGCGCGGTTCAGCCAGACGACCGCCTCCTCATTCCGCTTCAGCGGCCTCAAATACTCATAAATATTCCAGAACGCCTCTTCTTTATCCGGAGTCCTGGATTCGCGGTCGCAATCCATCTTCAGCTGAAAGACCGCCCGTTTCCGGAATTCATTCAGTTTTTCCGCATCATAAGCTCTTTTCCGTTCAGGCGGCTGTTTTCCATTCTTTTCCGCCTCGTACTCGGCAAGATCCGAAATACTGGAGAACAATTCGGCGGAAGAGATCAACTGGCAGGTCGCATCCGTGTCGCCGAGATCGGACTGTTCTTCCAGGATCCGGTATTCCTCCTGCCCGTCATCGGGATCCGCAGCGATAAACTGATCCGTCAGCTCGTTGAGAAGCTGTTCGTTTTTTTCTTTCTCTTCTTCCGTCAGCGTCCGTTTGTGAATTCTGTTCATTGTTTTTCTCCTGTTCCGTTTTCATACCGTTTCAGTTCTCTGACGGTTTCCTCAAGCCTGGAGATCACACTTCCGTCCTTTTCCGGGTCCAGCAGCGAAATGGCCTGTTCGTACATGAAAGCGGCCCTGATGTTGCTTTCCCGGGCATCTTCGCCGAGGAAATGACGGCGCGCGAGCTCGCAAAAGGCTTCCGGGTACTTCGCGCCGATGGCTTTCTTGAGCCATTCGTTCGCGGGCTCGACGTACCTGTCGCCGGTATATCCGCCGTACAGGATCTCATACACGCGGAACGCGCTGTAACCGGGTCTGACGCCCGCCTTGTAATCGCGCTCGAAGCAGGAGCACGCCTTCAGGAAAAACCACTGGGATTTCTCCTTGTCGCGTCTGATCCCGTGCCCCCAGTAATAGATCTCGGCGGCGGCGAGAAACGCGTCCGCGCAGCCTTTCTCCGAGGCTTTCAGATACCATTTCAGGGCTTCCCTGCTGTCCTGTTCGACGTCGAGCCCGTTGTCGAACCGGTAGCCGAGCTCGTATTGGGCTTCGGCGTCCCCGTGGTTGGCGAGTTCCACGATGTCTTCGAACTTCCGTTTTGTGTAATCTTTTTCCACTGTGTCCTCCTGTTCGATCTGTCGTATGTCCGCCTCTTCGGTCCGGTGCATCCGGGGCGGCTGTCATTACTATACACCGCGGACCGCGACACGAAATGTCACAGCGGATCCGTTGAAAGCCGCGATAATATATGCCGTGTTTTCCCGCAATGCAAGCAGAACACGGAAGAAAAGAAGAAAAAAACGCGCCCGGGGCGGAAACCCCGGACGCGCTGAAGTTCGATCGGAAACTTCGGGACGCTGCTTATTCGTCCTCGTCGGAATCGTCGTGGAACTTGCTGATGATGTCGTTCATGACGTTCGGCGGAACGGTTTCGTAACGCGCGAAATCGACCTCGTAGGAGCCCTGTCCCTGGGTCATGGAGCGGAGTTCGGTGGCGAACTTCTGGATTTCGGCTTCGGGGACTTCGGCTTCGAGGACCTGGAGACCGTCCTTCATGCTCATGCCGAGGATGCGGCCGCGCTTGTGGTTGAGGGCGCCGTTGACGTCACCGGTGAAGGCGTCGGGGATC
>JAFXUM010000239.1 GCA_017524965.1 Lentisphaeria bacterium
CCCATATAATATTTCGCGCCCCACGCCTGCGGGATCAGCATCAGCATGGCGTGTTCCGGGGAACGCCCCGCGGCGACGAGCAGTTCGAACATGTTGTCGAGCGAGGCGGAATCGCTCTGTCCGGGCTCGATCAGCGGGAGCAGTTTCGCGAGGTCGTCGCCGAACAGCTCGCTTTTCAGGAGGCGCTCGCGCGCACGCATGGCGTTCAGGTTGCCGCGCAGGGTGTTGATCTCGCCGTTGTGCGCCAGGTAACGGAACGGATGCGCCAGCTGCCACGTCGGGAAGGTGTTCGTGCTGTAGCGCTGGTGCACGATCGCGAGGCGCGACCGGAACAGCTCGTCGTCGAGGTCGGGATAGAACTGTTCCAGCTGGGTCGCCAGCAGAAGCCCTTTATAGACGATATTGCGCGACGACATGCTGCAGATGTAAAGGTCGAGTTTGCGCTTTTCGATCAGGCGGCGCATCACGAAGAGCTTGCGCTCGAACGCCGCGTTGTCCTCGAAATTCCGTCCGTCGATGAAGAGCTGGCGGATCACAGGCATATTCTTGCGGGCGGTGCGGCCGATCTTTTCCGGCACGACCGGAACTTCGCGCCAGCCGAGGACGCCGCCGCCTTCCGCGCGCACGACTTCTTCGACTTCCTGTTCCGCGCCGAGTCCGCCGAAGACCATCGCCACGGCGTATTTGCCCGCTTCGGGCAGCTTCACGCCGGATTTCGCGCGGAAGAATTCGTCGGGCATGGAGAGCAGAAGTCCGGCGCCGTCGCCGGTCTCCGGGTCGCTTCCGGCCGCGCCGCGGTGCATCAGACGGCACAGGATCGTAATGCCTTTCGTTACAATATCATGCGACGCGCGCCCGTTGAGGTCGGCGACCATGCCGACGCCGCACGCGTCGTGTTCCTGCCGCGGATCGTAGAGTCCCTGCGGCTGCTGTCGGAAGATTTGCTGTTCCATGTTTTTTGCCTTTCTTCGTCAAGTTCAGATTGAAATAGACCGGAGACGATTAAGCAAATCCCGTGCCAATGCTCGTTTCAGCGGAAAACATGACCGGTGGTTTTACACGATTTGTAACCATGTAATCCGCGATTTACACATTCTGTAACATCCGTTCGCCGTTCCCCGCCTCAAACCCGTTTGGCATGTTTTATGCTTTACCATCCCCCGGAAAACAATAACAGAATCTTCTCATCTCCGCACGGAAAGGAGTACCGCAATGTCTGATGCGGTCAAACACGAATGCGCGGTCGCGCTGCTCCGGCTTCGCAAACCTCAGGAATACTATTTCAGCAAGTACGGCAGCGCCGACTACGGATTCAGCAAGATGGCGCTCCTGCTCGAAAAACAGCACAACCGCGGACAGGACGGCGCCGGAATCGCATCGCTGGACCTCGCGCCGGAACCCGGCCTGCCGGCATACCGTGTGGAACGTTCCGCCGCTTCGGAAGACCCGCTCGCCGATCTGCTCGGACGGTGCGCCGGCGCGCCTGGATTCGACGGCGGGCTCCTGCTGGGGCATCTGCGCTATGCGACCTACGGACGGCACGAGGAATCCGCCTGCCACCCGTTCGTGCACGATTCGAACTGCCTGCGCCGGACCCTGCTGCTGGCGGGCAATTTCAACCTCACGAGCGCGCACGAACTCTTTGATAAATTCTTAAGGCTCGGGCATCATCCGAAGAGCAAGGCGGACGGCTACCTGATCCTCCAGATCATCGCGCACTATCTGGAACAGGACTCCAATCTTCACCCCGGTTCGCCGGACTGGGCGAAGATCCTGCGGCAGGCGTTGAACGGCCTTGACGGCGCGTTCACGCTCTGCGGCTTCAACGGCGCTGGCGACGCGTTTACGATCCGGGACCCCCATGCGATACGTCCCGGATATTTTTATTTTGACGACGAGGTCTTCGCGGCGGCGAGCGAACGCCCCGCGATCCAGGCGGCGTTCGACTGCGCCACGTCCGAAGTCATGGAGGTCCCGCCCGGCAAGGCGGTGATCGCGCGTGCGGACGGTGGCGTGGAGATCCTCGACTGCCTCGACCCGGCGGAACGCCGCAGCTGCGTCTTCGAGCGCATCTATTTCTCGCGCCCGAACGACGCGGACATCCACCGCGAGCGCAAACGCCTCGGCAAATCACTGGTCCCGGCGGTGCTCCAGGCGGCGGACAACGATTTCGATTCGACTTTTTTCAGCTACATCCCGAACTCCGCGCGCGTCAGCTTCCACGGCATGCTCGAAACGCTCTTCACGATGGCGGCGCATCAGGACAGCCGCGTGCGGTTCGGCGAGATCGCGGTCAAGGACGCGAAATTCCGCACGTTCATCGCCGACGCCGACAGCCGCCGCGAGCTCTACATGCACGTCTACGACGTGACCTACGGGCTGATCCGGCCGGGCGTGGACACGCTGGTCGTGCTGGACGACTCCATCGTGCGCGGCAACACCATGCGCAACGCGATCCTGCCGATCCTCGACCGCCTCGGACCGAAACGCGTCATCGTGGCGAGTTCCGCGCCCCCGGTCAAATACCCCGACTGCTACGGCATCGACATGGCGTGCGCGGGCGATCTGGCGGCGTTTCAGGCTGCGGTCGCGATCCTGCGCCGCACCGGCCGCGAAAGCGTGCTGAACCGCGCCTGCGAGGCCGCGAGGAAGGCGCTGTCCGGCGACGCGCCCAGCGAAAACCATATGCGCGACATCTACGACGCCGTCGAGGAGGAAGACCTTCACGCGGAGATCGCGCGCCTCCTCACCCCGCCCGGACTCAAGGCGGAGCTCAAGGTCGTCTACCAGACCGTCGAGGCGCTGCGCTCCTGCTGCCCGGACTACCCAGGCGACTGGTATTTCACGGGGGACTACCCCACGCCCGGCGGCGTCCGCACTGCCAACCGCGCGCTGGTTAACTTCATGGAAAACAATCAGGAAAGAGCATACTGAAATGAACGAATATCAGGATTTGTGGAAACAGCAGCGCGAACGCAGGGCGTTCCTCGCGCTCGCCGACGGAACGGTCTTCCACGGTTATGCGTTCGGCGATCCGCACGACCGCACGGGCGAAGCCGTGTTCAACACCGGCATGACCGGATACCAGGAGATCATTTCCGACCCGTCCTACGCGGGCCAGTTCGTGACGCTCACGACCGCCGAGGTCGGCAACTACGGCTGCACGCAGGAGGACATGGAATCGCGGAGCCTCTTCCTGAACGGCCTGATCGTGCAGGAACTCAACCCCGCCTCGAACTGGCGTTCCCGCGAGGAGCTGTCCGCGGTCATGAGGCGTTACGGCAAGCCCGGCCTCGCCGGAGTCGACACCCGCGCTTTGACCTTGCATTTGCGTACGAAAGGCAGCCAGAAAGCCTATCTGCATGTGAGTGAGGAGGCGGTCTCGGAAGAGGAGGCCGTAAAGCGGGCGCAGGCGTGGGAGGGCCTGGAAGGCCAGGACTACGCCTCCATCGTGACGACGCCGGTCCCGTACGACTGGAACGACGAGGGGAAATACCATGTGATCGTGTACGATTTCGGCGTGAAATACAACATCCTGCGGATGCTCGCCGCGCGCGACATGCGCGTGACGGTCGTCCCCGCCTCGACGCCGCCGGAAGTCGTGCTCGAAGCGAACCCGGACGGCATATTCCTCTCCAACGGCCCCGCCGACCCGTCCGCCGTGACCTACGCCATCGAAAACATCCGCGTCCTGCTTAAACACAACATCCCGATGATGGGGATCTGCCTCGGGCACCAGCTGCTCGGCCTGGCGTGCGGCGCGAAGTGCGGCCGCCTGAAATTCGGGCATCACGGCTGCAACCACCCCGTCAAGAACATCCTGACCGGCGAGGTCGCGATCTCCAGCCAGAACCACAACTTCGCGCTGGCGGACCTGCCCGCCGAACTTGAACTCACGCACATCAATCTCAACGACAATACGATAGAAGGAATCCGCCACAAAACGCTCCCCGCGTTCAGCGTGCAGTACCACCCGGAGGCAGCTCCGGGGCCGCACGACGCCG
>JAFXUM010000240.1 GCA_017524965.1 Lentisphaeria bacterium
ATTCACCGAGGCCGAGGCGAAAAAGCTCGGTCTGCGCACCGTCCCCCTGCCCCGCGCCGAAAACGAACTCCGCGAGGACGCCGGCACGAACGTCATCCTGCTCCGTTCCGGCGACGAGTTTCTGGACGCCCTGCTGAACCCCGACAAGCAGGAAAAGCCGTCGCCCGAATCCGGCGTCATCCCCCTCCCCGGCGCGCCGCTCTGACGTTCCGTCCCGGCCGCGTTCCGATCGTCATTTATTTCTTTTCCCCTGCGCCCGCGTTCTACATTTCTGCCCCGCCCGCTTGACTTTCGGAAAATAGTATGCTATATTCTTAATCGCACAGAAAATCACAGGAAAGTGAACGGATACGGATTGCCGCCATGTCCGTTTTCAACACTTTTCCGATACTTTTTCACATTTTCAAAACGCAACCATGCACAGGAGAAAGACGCATGAGGAAAATGAGATTCCCGAACCGCGTGACCGGACTGCTCGCCGGAGCACTGCTTGCCGCCGGACCTGCGGTGTCCGCCGCATCCTTCGAGACACTGATCTCCGACGCACCGAACGCCGCCGACGAGCTGTTCCGCATTGCATCCGGCGGCCAGACCGCGACGATCGTTTTGAGCGAAGACGAGTACGGCCCCGTGATCCGCGCCGCGAAGGATCTGAGCGAGGACGTGAAGCGCGTGACCGGGACGGCGTCGCCCGTGGAAACGGACGGCAAGGCGCGTCCGGGCGCGATCCTGGTCGGCACGGTCGGGAAAAGCGCGCTCATCGACGGTCTGGTCAAGGAAAACAAGCTCAACGTCGACGCGATCAAGGGCAAGTGGGAATCGTATCTGATCCAGGTCAGCAAGGACACGCTGGTGATCGCGGGCAGCGACAAACGCGGCACGATCTACGGCATCTACGAGCTCTCGAAGCGCATGGGCGTGTCGCCGTGGTACTGGTGGGCGGACGTGCCGGTGGCGCACCGGGACGAGGTCCAGGCGGTCGCGGGGACCTATGTGCAGGACCCGCCGAAGGTGAAATACCGCGGCATCTTCATCAACGACGAGGAGCCGTCGTTCGGCAACTGGTCGCGCGCCAACTTCGGCGGCATCAATTCGAAGATGTACGCGCACATGTTCGAGCTGATCCTGCGTCTGAAAGGCAATTATCTGTGGCCCGCGATGTGGGGCAAGGCGTTCAACGAGGACGACCCGCTGAACCCGGTCGTGGCGGACCAGTACGGCGTGATCATGGGCACGAGCCACCACGAGCCGCTGATGCGCAACCAGGAGGAATGGACGAAGCGCAGCCGCGAGCTCGGCGAGTGGAACTACCGTCAGAACGGCGAGAACATGCGGAAGTTCTGGCTGGAGGGACTGAAGCGCAACGCGAAGTACGACAACCTGCCGACCGTGGGACTGCGCGGCGACGGCGACCTGCCGCTTGACCCCGGCGCGAATTTCGAAAGCAACAAGGAGCTGCTGCACCAGCTGCTCTTCCACGACCAGCGCGAGCTCATCCGCGAGGCGTATGGACGCGACCCCGCCACCGTGCCGCAGATCTGGGTCGTCTTCAACGAGATCGTGATCTTCTACAACCGCGGCGTGCGTCCGCCGGACGACGTCATCATGGCGATCTGCGACAGCAATTTCGGCTATCTGCTGCAGCTCCCCGCCGAGGAGGACCGGAACCACCCGGAACGCCTCGGGCTGTATTACCACATCGACATGAACGGCGGCCCGTGGAACGACCGCTGGATCAGCACGCGCCCGATCCCGCAGATCTGGCATCAGCTGTACATCGCGTACCAGTACGGCATGCGCGGGCTGTGGATCATCAACGTGGGCGACCTGAAGCCGAAAGAGGCCGAGATCGACTTCATCCTGGATTACGCCTGGGACCCGGACCGGATCCCGTACTACAGGGTCGGACACTGGATGGAAGACTGGTGCAAGACCATCTTCCCGGCGGAACACGCGAAGGCGTGCGCGCATCTGATCTCGGAGTACATCCGGCTGAACTACATCCGCAAGCCGGAGATCCAGCAGACGCGCATCTGGAGCGCCGTGAACTACACCGAGGCGGACCGGTTCGCCCGCGAATGGAGAAGCCTCGCCAAATACGCGGAAGACCTGAAGGAAAAGATGCCGCCCGAATACGCCGACGCGTTCTATCAGCTGGTGTATTATCCGGTCGTGGCGGGCGCGGGCACGGCGGAGATCTACACGGAGCTCGCCAAAGCCGACCAGTACGCGAAACAGGGCCGTTCCAGCGCGGCGGTCGCGCTCAAGAAGGCGCAGGACCTCTTCGAGAAGGACAAGCAGCTTTCAGACTTCTACAACAGCGAGAAGATGGCGGGCGGCAAGTGGAAGAACATGATGTCGGACAAGCACATCGGCTACACGCAGTGGAGCATGCCGCGTGACAACTCCCTGCCGCGCGTCTCGCGTATGCCGGAACCGACGGCGGAACCGACGCTCGGCGTCGCCGTGGAGGGCAGCGAGAAGGCCGCGCCGCATCAGGTCGAAAGCCTGACGCTGCCGACGTTCGACAGTCTCTCGGTATCGAGCTTCAACCGCAGCAGCGCGGAGAACTGTATCACCTATCCGGCCGAGCCTGTGTTGAGGCCGGGGAAGATGGTCTGGGCCGTGGAGGACGGCGGCTGGCCCGTCACGCTGTTCAACCGTTCGGACAAAGGCTCGATCACCTGCATGCTGAAGGCGGACCAGCCGTGGGTGAAGACGCTCGAATTCGTGACCGTGGACGGCACGAACGACGTGACGGTCTTCGTCGGCATCGACTGGAGTAAATACCCCGGCGGAAAAGCGTCCGCGACGCTCACCGTAACGCCTGTAAACGGGGTGATCGAGAAAAAGCCGGTCGGGGATCCGGTCAGGATCGCCGTGAACGCGGTCGCCCCCGAAAAGGACGCCCCCAAGTATCGCGAAGACATGAATGAAGTCTACGCGACCGCCGCCCCCGCTCCGATCGTGATCCCGGCATGGGATTACGTGAACAAAACCGGCGCGAACGGCGCGAACTGGAAAGAGGTCGTCGGACTGGGGCGCTGGGGCAACATTTCCAACTACGGCGGCGCGATGGCGGTGTTCCCGCTGCCAACGCCGGCCGTCCTGCCGCCCGAACCCGCGCCGACGCTCGAATACCGCGTCTACATCCCGGAACCCGGCAAGGTGACGGTCGACGTGGAGATCATGCCGATCTACCCGGACAAGGAAGAC
>JAFXUM010000241.1 GCA_017524965.1 Lentisphaeria bacterium
ATCCCGCAGGATCCGGACGTGATGGAGCATGATTTCTCGCGCACCTGCGCCGCCACGGGCGCCATGCTCGCCGCCGCGCTCGAGTCCGAACCCGAGCTCGAGCTTCAGGAGAAGTTCATCGACGGCATCAACGCCCAGACGTTGAAACTGCTCCACCTCTTCCTGTTCGGACGGTCGCACGCGAACTTCATCGAGGTGCTCGGATGCAGCGGCGGCTGCCAGAACGGCCCCTGCTCCTTTTCCGTTCCGAACTGAGTTTCACGGAGTTCAATATGAGATCAGCGTTTTCCCGGTTTCTTCTTTGTTCGATCATGACCTGCGCGGTCCTGTTTTCCGTTCCCGCCGGACTCCGCGCCGCCGATCCCGCGCCAAAGACCGACAACGCCGGCTGGATCCTCCCCGGCACGAACGTCGGAACGGGCTGGCATCTCCGCCTGAAGGATGCCCGCGCCGAGGCGGCGAAGGAGGACAAGCCCATCCTCATCGTTTTCTCGGGGCCGGACTGGAGTCCCGCCAGCAAAAAGTTCGAATCCTCCGTGCTTCATTCCAAGGAATTCGCCGCGTCGGTCCGTCCGGCCATAGTCGGGCTGTACGTCCAGCATTTCGTGAAGACCGACGCGCCGGAGGAACAGGTCTCCGCCAATCAGTCCCTGCGGAAGGCGCTGAGCGTGCCGGCGGTCTATCCGTGCACGGTCGTGCTCGGGTCCGACGGCAAGAAACTCCTCGGGGTCATCCCCGGCGCGCCGGACAAAAAAGCGTATCTCGAGCAGATCGCCAAACTCGCGGGGATCAAGCTTCCGGAATAACCGGGCGCATTTCCCGTGATTCCGGACCGCGATCCCGGGCCGGGAGTTCTCATATTTGTTCCATCCGCCGCTTGACATTGTTTTTTTCTTACGCTATATTAAACACAATTCAACATTCAACAGATTCCGGCAGCGGTTCCCGTCCGGCGCAAACGAGGCGGTTTCCCGGCCGGGACAAACAAAAAACAAGGAGCAGATCATGAAGCATCGTATCAGCCGCATCGTGCTTGCGGCAGCGGCGGCGACCGCCGGCGTGTTCCTGTCGGCATGCGGACTCTTCCGCAGTCCCGCTGACAACGTGTTCGACAGCGCCGAGGAAGCCATTGCGGCCAGAGAGGCCGCATCCAAAATCAAAACCGCGCAGTTCGAATACGAACTCGGCGACGGAAAGACCTCCACGATCCGTTTCCAGGCGCCGGACAATGTCCGCATCGACGTGCTGGACGGCGAACATTCCGCCGTGTTCTGCCTGAACGGCAAATCCGGCTGGATGTATCTGCGCGGGGAAGTGCTCGACATGACGAAGGAAGACATCAGGGAAATGCACGGCGCCCTGCTCCAGACGATCCCGTTCAGGGCGGACTTCCAGGAGATCTTCACCGACGCCAAACTTCAGGAAGAAACCGAGGACGTCTGCGGCGAGGAGTGCAAAGTGATCGGCGCGGTCTTCCGCCTCGCACCGGAAGTCAAGGCAAAACTCTGGATCGGAAAGGACACCGATCTGCTCCGCCAGTTCGAGTTCGTCGGCGAGGACGGCGTTTACACGATGCAGTATTTCGACTACTGTGACTTCGACGGGATCACGCTTCCGTCGGAGATGTTCCGTTTCACGCCCGAGGGAGCCGCAAAAATTTCGCTGGTCTCGTTCGAAACGAACACCGAGATCCCGGAAGCCGTTTTCCTGAAGCCCGAACAATACAGCGTGGAAGGAGACTGAAAATGAACCATACCGTACATTTTGCCGTTCTGGCGGCTCTTCTGTTTGCCTGCACCGCCGTATTCGCCGCGGATTCGGACAAGAACAAGGCGGAAAAGCATGACATCACGCTGAAAAGCGGAAAAGTCCTCAAGGATGCGGTCATCCTCGACAAGAAGCCGAACGGAGTCACGTTCGGATACAAAGACGGAGCCTCTTTCGTCCGTTTTTCCGACATGCCGGAGAAGGCGCAGAAGTATTTCAACTATAATCCCGAAGAGGCCGAAAAATACGAGAAGAAAATAGAAAGCCAGAAGGCGGCCAACAAAAAGGCGGCCGAAAAACAGAAGGCCAAAGAGCAGAAACAGAAGGCCGAACAGGACAAGCGCAACCACGAAAGGCGCATCGCCCAGCAGGAGCAGACGGTCCGCAAGCTCGAACTTCAGCTTGAAGAAGCGAAGAAGAAACTCAGCAATACGGAAAATACCGTCAGCCAGGACCGCGGCGCGCTCGTGTCCACCCTCAACGACAATACGCGGGTCCGCGTCGATACCCCGTGGGGCGTCGGCAGCATCAGAACAAGCAATAACAACGGAGCCGTCAGAAACAAACTCATGAAGGAAGTGGACACCCTGAGCGTGAAACGCGACAATCAGGCGCAGGACGTGATCGACCTGCAGCTGAAGCTCGAAGCCGCGCAGAAAACGCTCGAAAAGCTCAAGGAGGGGAGCAACTGAGCGTCTTCCGAACGGATTTCCCGAAACAAATCAGGCATGCCCGGTCAAACGGCCGGACATGCTTTTTTTGCGCTTACGGAATGCGGCGGCGCGGCGGTTCGCGGACGCCCGGAACGAGCTGCGGTCGCGGGGCCAGTCCGGCATCTTTTTTCCCCGCGCCTCTTGACTTGTTTTTCGTTCCGTGATATATTATGAAACAAATCCATCATTTCCGGCAACGGGTTTCATCGAATGAAAACGAGGCGGATTCCGTCCGGGACAAACTGCAAATCAGGAGCAGACAATGAATCATCGTATCAGCCGCGCCGCGCTTGCGGCCGCGGCAGTGATTTCCGGCGTGTTCCTTTCGGCTTGCGCGCTCTTCCGCGACACCGCGGACAGCGTGTTCGACGACGCCGAAGACGCCATCGCGACCGACTGGGCCGCATCCGGCATCGAAACCGCGCAGTTCGAATATGAATTCGGCGACGGAAAGACCGCCACGATCCGGTTCCAGGTCCCGGGCAAGGCCCGCATCGACGTGCTGGACGGCAAAAACTCCGCCGTGTTCTGCCTGAACGGCGCATCCGGCTGGATCTATCTCGGCGGAGAAGTGTTCTCCATGACCGCGGACGACATCGCGGAAATGCACGGCGCCCTGCTTCAGACGATCCCGTTCAACGTGAATTACCAGGACATCTTCACCGACGCCGTGCTTCAGGAGAAAACCGAGGACGCATGCGGCGAGGAGTGCAAGGTGATCAGCGCGGTGTTCCGCCGCAACCGGGACATCGGGGCCAAACTCTGGATCGGAAAGAAAACCGATCTGCTCCGCCAGTTCGAGGTCACAAGAGAAGACGGCGTCCATACGATGCAGTATTTCACCTACAGGACCTACGGCGACGTCACGCTCCCCGTGTACATGTACAAATTCTCGCCGGACGGAGCCGTGAAGCTGTCGCTGATCTCGTTTGAAACGAACATCGAATTTCCGGATTATGTGTTCCGGAAGCCCGAAAAACTCAGCGCCGTGAAAGGAGACGAATGATGAACCATACCGCACGTTTCGCGATCCTGACGGCCGTTCTGTTCGCCGGCTGCACCGCGGTGTCCGCCGCGGATTCGGACAAAAACACTCCGAAGAAGCAGACCGTCACGCTGAGAGACGGAAGAGTCCTGGAGGACGCCTATATCCTCGACAAGAAGCCGAACGGGATCACGCTCGCCTACAAAAACGGCTGCATGTTCATCCGTTTCTCCGACATGCCGACCGACATCCAGAAGAGATTCAACTACGACCCGATCAAGTCCGCCCGCTATGAAAGAAAGATAGACGAGCAGAAGAAGGTCCTGAAAATGGAGCAGGACGAAGAGAAAGCCAGGGAACAGAAGCGGAAGGAAGACCGGGACAAACACAACAGGGATCGGCGGATCAGCCAGCAGCAGCAGACGGTCTCCAAGCTCGAACTTCAGCTCGAAGAAGCGAAGAAAAAGCTGGATAACACGGAAAAGACCGTCAGCCAGGACCGCGGCGCGCTCGTGTCCACGCTCGACTCCAAACGGGTCACCGTCGATACCCCGTGGGGCGTCGGCCGCATCACCAGCGAGAACAACGGCGCCGTCAGGAACAAACTCATGAAGGAAGCGGATACCCTGAGCGTGAAACGCGACAACCAGGCGCAGGACGTGATCGACCTGCAGCTGAAGCTCGAGGCCGCGCAGAAAACGCTCGACACGATGCTTCAGGGCAAGTAAGCTCCGCCGAAGCGGTTTCCCCGTAAAAAACAGGCATGCCCGGTCAATCGGCCGGACATGCTTTTTTCGTGTTCGGGTTTTTGCTGCGCGCTGTCCGCGTTACAGCGACTCGCGCACGCCGGGCGTCTTGCTCATCTTCAGCACGGAGATGGAGGGCGTTTCCGGGACAATCAGGGCGTCCAGCTCCGATTCGTCCAGGCGGACCGTCCGGGAGACGGGTTCCTCGGCGGGCTGAACCGCGCCCGAAGTCACGGCCGCGGGATCGTGCGTAGGGGCGGGATCCGGCGTCCGGACGTAATGGACGATCACGAGGACGACGAGCCAGAGGAGCGCGGCGGCGATGAAACCGATCACGATGAAAATGACGATGGTGTATTTTCGGATGCGCTTGTTTTCGTCTTCGTTCACCAGCGCGCCTTCGTTCACGGATTCGATGAGCTTGTCGGGAAGCTCCTCGGTGTTCTTCGGCGCGGCCCCGTGCATCTTCTCGAGCAGAAGGTCGCCGTCCTCCGCGGGGAGATCGTAGACCTCGATGAGCTTACGGACGTAGGCGGAGACGTAAACGGGCGGAAGCGTCTTCAGAAGCATGTCGGATTCGAGTTCGACCAGGTACTCCGTGCGGATGCGCGTGGCGGCCGCGACCTCCTCCAGAGTCATCCCGCGCGCGTTGCGGACGGCGGCGAACATCTGTCCCAGCGACTGGGCGGGCTGAAGCGCGAGCGGAAGCGGACGGCGCGTTTTCGCGGCGCCGGTCGCGGACGGCGCGGGAACGGCCGGACGTCCGGCGCGCGGCATGACGATGCCGGGGCGCGCGGGAGAGGGCTGTTTGCGGGGCGGCGGGGGCGCGACGACCGGAATATCATCCTCCGAGCCTGCCGGGGCGGAGAGGGCCTTTTCCGGCGTCTCACAGGCGGGTTCCGGCGCAGGCATGTCTTCAGCCCGGATTTCCGGGGAAGCCGCGGGTTCGCCGGGCGCCGGTTCCGCCGGAGTCTCCTGCGCGGAGAGACCGAATGCGCCGGATTCCTGCGCCGCCGGGGTTTCATCCTGGCGGGGCATATCGGAAAAGAGATTCAGTTCCTGTTCGTTCTTTGCTTCGGGATCTTCTGGATCTGTCATGGTTCGATACCTCAGTCATTGGGCATTTCCAGGCCGTCCGTGATCAGGATGGCGCGTTTCTGTCCGCCGGGAAGCGGGGCGCTGATCACGTGGCGCTGTTCGAGTTTATCAATAATGTCGGCGGCCTTGTTGTAGCCGATGCCGAGTCTGCGCTGAAGATAGGACGTGCTGACCTGCTGCTCGTTGATGATGATCTCAAGCGCACGTACCATGATGGGCGGATCGGTCGGCTCCAGATACTTGTCCGCGGCGGCCCTGACGATGTCGGAATTCGCCATGCCGCCGACCTCGTCGTAGTCGTCCAGCTCGTCGTCGTAACCGCCGCCGTCGCGGGAGCCGCCCCTGGAGACTTTCCCCTTGCCGCGGCGGCCTTTCGGCTCTTCGTCGTCTTCCTCCTCGTCGCCGCCCGCGAAAATACCTTCGTCGAACGCCTGCGGACGCTGCGCCGCGACCTCGTCGATGACCTTGGCGATCTCCGGGTCGGAAACGTACGCGCCCTGAATGCGTTCGAGGTTGGCGGCGCCGGGCGGATTGAACAGCATGTCGCCGTTGCCGAGCAGCTTTTCCGCGCCGACGGCGTCCAGGATCACGCGGCTGTCCATGCCGGTACTGACGCGGAACGCGATCTTGGTCGGGAAGTTCGTCTTGATCAGGCCGGTGACGACGTCCTTGCGGGGCGACTGCGTGGCGATGACCAGGTGGACGCCCGCGGCACGGCCCTTCTGCGCGATGCGGCAGATGCTGGTCTCCACGTCGCTCTTCGCGTCCGTCATCATGATGTCGGCGAGCTCGTCGATGATGATGATCAGGATCGGGAGTTTCGGCGGGACCACCTCGCCGTAGTCGTCGATGACCGGCTGCGGATCCGGCGGACGCGAGTTGAACGCCGCCAGGTTCTTCGCCTTGACCTTCGCCAGCACCATGTAGCGGCGTTCCATCTCGTTCACGCCCCAGCGGAGCGCCAGCGGGACCTTCTTCGGGTCGTTCACGACCGGGGTGATCAGGTGCGGGATCGGACGGTACATCTCCAGCTCCACGACCTTCGGGTCGACCATGATGAGCTTCAGCTCGTCCGGCGAGAACCGGAAAAGCAGGCTCATGATGAGGGTGTTCATGCAGACGGACTTGCCGGAGCCGGTGGAGCCGGCGATCAGCAGGTGCGGCGCTTTCGCGAGGTCGGTCAGGTAGACCTCGCCCGCGATGTCGCGTCCGAGCAGGATCGGGATGGCGGCGCGGGATTCGCGCCAGGTGGCGGATTCCAGCAGCGGACGCAGATAGACCGTGCTCGACGCCTTGTTCGGGACCTCGATGCCGACGGCGTCCTTGCCGGGGATGGGCGCACGAATGCGGATGCTCTGCGCCTCCATCGCCATGGCGATGTTGTTCTGGATGCTGGTGACCTTCTCCACGCGGACGCCCGGATTCAGCGCGATCTCGAACTGCGTGACGCGCGGCCCGACGGTGATGTTCGAGACATACCCGCCGACGCCGAAATCCGTCAGCGTTTTTTCCAGATTGGCGCCCGCTTCGCGGATGTACGCCTGGTCCTCCTTGGCGATGTCGTCGCCGTGGCGGTCCAGCAGCATCGGGCTGGGCAGACGGTATTCCTCGTAGACCGGAGGCGGCGGCGCGGGCTCGTTCGCGGGCGCGGGCGGAGGCGGCGTATTGTCGAATTTCTTTTTGTTCTCGGCATAAGTCTGCACGGGGACGACGCGCGGCGCGGGTTTGGGCACGGGGGCAGGGGCCGAAGGCTCTTCCGCGATCTCTTCTTCCGGTTCGGGAGCAATCTCCGCAGCGGCGGGTTCTTCCGGTTCGTCGTATGTCTCCAGCGGCTGAGGCGCGGGAACGGGTTCGGGGACAGGCTGAGGCGCGGGGGCCGGGGCAGGAGCAGGGGCAGGAGCAACGGCCGGACACGGCTTCCGGCGCGGCGTGACGACCAGCTCGTCGGGATCGCGGATGACGGCGCCCTGCGCGGGTCTGGCCGCGGACTGCGCGGCAGGCCGGACCGGAGGCGGCGCGACGACCAGCTCATCGGGATCGCGGATGACGGCGCCCTGCGCGGGTCTTTGGGCGGGCTGGACCGGAGGCCGGACCGGAGGCACGATAAGCTCGTCGTCCTCATTCCCGTTCTCCGCCTGTTCCGGCTGCGCGGGGACCGTGCGGAGCCCGAGGAATCTGCCGAGGGCGGTCTTGAACCCGGACGGTTTCTTTTCCGCCGCCATCTCCGCTTCGCCGTCTTCTTCAGACGCTTCCTCGCCGTACTGATGGATCTCCGGCGCGGACGCGGGCGGAGTCCAGACCTCGCCTTCGGGGTTGCCCGGCGTGTAGATGCGGCCGGTGCGTCCGGCGGGCACGGGCTGGACTTCGGCGGGTTCTTCCGCGACCTCGGGTTCCGGCTGCTTCGGATCGGCGCGGAATGCGACTTTCAGGAGCGGAAGCCAGTCGCGGATGAACAGGAAAACGAGCGCGGGCAGCAGGAACGCCAGCGCCACGAGGATCGTGCCGACGTCGCCGATGTAACGCCGGACCAGTCCGGCGTCAAGCGCCGCGGACGCCTGCGGAGCCGCCAGGGACGCCCCGGCCACGCCGCCGGACAGCGCCAGCGCGGACTGTTCCATGCGCCCGATGCCCAGGTGATCCGTCTCCGCGATGAACTGCTGCGGCCACATGGCGAACAGCATGGACGCGCCGAGCAGGATCGCCGGCAGCGCCCACCACAGCGTGCCGCGCCGCGGCAGGCCGGGGATGAACCGCCGGATCAGCATCAGGAACACGATCAGCAGGAAGGGATACGTGGCAAGTCCGAACGTATAGAACATCGCCCGGGCGGCGTGCGCGCCGAGGAATCCGATCCAGTTGTGATAAACCGCCGGGCCGCTGATCCCGCCTTCCAGCAGGGCCAGGTCCGTTCTGTCGTGAGATAAAATCGCGCAGGCGAACAGCAGAAACAATGCGGTCCGGAGGTAATTTCCGAAATTCCACACGCTGCGTTCTTCCATGCCCTGATCCAGTTCCATTCTGCTTTCTCTCCGTCGTTTCGTTACAGCATAATAAAGTAAGATAGCACAAATCCCGATTTATGAAAGCCGGAAACGTTTATTTTTCCCGTTTTTTTCCCGTTTTTTTCGAAATTGCCATTTTGAGGGCACGTCTGTGAATTGAATCCGGTGTCTTTTCGCCTCCGGGCAAATCACGATTGGGAAGATTCTCGGCGGTTCCCGCTTGCATTCTTTTCGTCCGGGTGGTATAGTTATGACAAATTCAGATTTCATCCGTCGTTTTCCGCAAAAAAGCATCCCCCTGCCCCCGTCCATGAAGAAGGTCCGAAAAATCCTGCTGATCGTCCTGATCCTCCCCGCGGCGCTCGCCCTGCTCTTCGCCGCGGCAGCGCTGATCAGGCTGGAGTCCAACGCCGCCCCGGACTCGATCGACTACGACGACCCGGAAAGCCTCCGCGACCTCGCGTGGCGGACGGAGATGTACCTCATCCGCGCCAACCCGGACCCGGAATCGCCCGCGCGTGCGGCGGCGCTGAAGGAGCTTGAGGACATCGCGCTGCTCGACGTCCCCGACAGGGAAAAGATCCGCCTCATCCGCGAGCGTTTCCCGGAGAAATCCTTCTGGGACGACCCGATGCGGGCACTGCTGCGGACCGCCGAGGCGGGCGACCCGGAATCGCAGTTCAGGCTCGGATGCTTCTATCTGCGGAAAAAGACGATCCGGCACATTGATTTCGACCACGCCCTCGGCCGGAGCATCCTGAAATCCGAGGTGCAGGCCGCCAAATGGTTCCGCCGCGCCGCCCTGCGGGGACACGCCGGCGCGCAATTCTATCTGGGCCGGTGTTACCTCATGAGCGGCAATTTCCCGTTTACGATGACGATGACCTGGTCTCCTCACCCGGTCGCGAAAAACGCGGATCTGCCGACGGAAAGGCAGGCGATCCGGGTCAGCCGCGAAGCGGAGGAATGGTTCAGGAAGGCCGGAAAGAACGAGAATCCCGACGCCATGCTGGCGTGGTACGGTCCGCCGGAAAAGTATGCGAGCGCAAAGCAGTGCATCGAGGCCGGGCGTGCATTCTACCGCGCGCTTGCCGAACAGGGCGACGTGAAGGCGATGCTCATCGTGGCGGGCAGCAGCACGGGTACGGAGACGGACGAGGCCGCCGCGTGGTATCTCAGGGCCGCCGAACTCGGCTCCGTGGCGGGGATGCGCCTGTACGCGGACTTCTGCGAGGAAAGAAAGAGGGTATACGATGAAGAGCTGGCGGACGCCGGCACGATCCGGCATTGGAGGGAGAAGGCGCTCGAAACCGCCCTGAAACGCCTGGACGAAGGCAGCGCCGAGGATCTGCTGAACTGCTGCTTTTCGGATTCCTTCGCGGACCGTATCAGCGACTATACCGGAGGGGAGAGCGGGGAGGATTTCGCGAACCGGGTCTTACCGCGCCTGTGGGACCTGGTCGGGCAGGGCGACTACGAGTTCGCGCCGGAAGTCATCCAAACGCTTTCCCTGCGGTTCTCCAGGGGTTCGGCTCCCGTCTCCGCTCTGGCCCCCGCAACGGTTTACCGCCGTTTCGCGGAGTCCGGGTTTTACCCTCAACAGAGGTATTACGCGAAAGATCTGCTGTCCGGCACGGCCGAGGAACAGGCCGAGGGCGTCAGGCTGCTCCGCAAGCTCGCGGGATTCGGCGATCCCTACGCGCAGTATCTGCTGGGCGAATGCCTCCTCAAAGGCACGACCGCGCCGCGGGACCGGGCGGAAGCGGTCGGCTGGCTGAGAAAAGCCGCGAAAATGAGGGAACTCTATGCGATGGTACTGCTGCGCGACGCGCTCTGGTCGGGCAGCCTCCTGCACTGGCTCGAGGCGATGGAATGGACCGGCAGGGTCTGGTGTCACCCCGAATACGATTCCCTGCTCGAATACTGGGCCAATACCATTGTGGCGTGGCTGAAGACGCTTCCGGATATGGCATACGCTCTGTGGTGCAAGTTTGCCGTCTGGGTGCTCTGAGGGGAAAAGAGCTCAGCCGCCATGTAAAGCGGGGTGGCTTCTCCTCAGCGCGGGAAATACAGCAGAAGCGGCGCGCGGCCGTCGAACGCGAGGGAAAACTCAGGCGCGTTCGTCTCGTTCAGCGTGCCGCACCACCAGAAGGGCAGGCGGAGCTTGTCGAGCGGGTATTTCAGCCCGGTCGCCGTGACCGGCATTTCCGGGTGGAAACTGAAGATGGAGACCTTCGTGCCGGCGGGACGGCGGAACGAGGCGGATTTGAGGACGGGCAGGAACGTGCCGTAATCGGTCTCCATGCGGACGTCGGCCCCGGCGGCGGCGAAGAGCGGGAGCAGGGACGCGTTGCCGAGCAGATGGTCCTCGCGGCGGCCCCCTGCCCCGAGGATCACGATCGACTTCCACCCGCGCGCCATGCACGCCCGGAACGCCTTCGAGAGGTCGTTCGTCTCCTGTTCGGATTCGTGGACGAGGCGCTTCCCGAAGCGTTTCTTCAACGCGGGGTCAAGGCTGTCCAGGTCGCCGACGACGAGGTCGGGTTCCAGTCCGGCACGGAGCAGCGCGGACGCGGCGCCGTCGCAGCAGACGATCCGGGCGGCGGCGCAAAGCGTCTCCAGCAGGCATTTGCGGCGGGGGAAACTCCCGTTCGCCAGGATGACCGTGTATTGCCCTGAACCGCCCATAGATCGCCTCCGGGACGCGTTTATTCGGATTGCAGCGCCATCCAGCCCTCGCGGCCTGGGAGCACGCCGGACCGAATGGAGCCGGACGGAATTGTAGAAACATCCTGCGGCAGCAGGTCGCCGGGGGCGCAGAATTCGATCCCGCGCGCCTTCGCCATGCTGAGGAAGTCGTCGAAGAGGTCGGCGCAGATGCCGCCCTCGGCCTCGGCGTGGATGGTCAGCAGGTTCATGCCGTCGGGCGAAGCGGTGGCGAGGAGGCGTTCATTGTAGTTTTCGCGCGTGACGCCGTCGCGTCCGAGCAGTTCGTCGTAGGTCGGCATGTTGAGCGGGATCTGCGGCGTTTCGAGCTGTTTGCCGTTCACGACCGGACGGAAAATGGAGCTGCCGCGGCAGTCGCTGTTGTAGCGGAAGCGGAACGTCTCCTTGGCGGCGAGCACGGCGTCGGTGGTCTTCCAGCCGGGGGAGGCGGAGCAGACGGGCGGCTTGCCTGTGATGCGTTCGATCTCGTCGTACGCGAGGCGCAGATGCTTCATGATGAGCTCGGGCGAAAACGACGTGATGCGGTTCTGCCACTTGCAGTGGTCCCAGGCGTGAAGCCCGATCTCATGCCCGGCGGCGGCGCAGTCGCGCAAGACCTGTTCGTTGCGCCGCCCGATCGCCGGTCCCGGCCATGCCGTCCCCATGAGGAGGATGTCCATGCCGTACAGCCCGGGGGCGTTCGTGCGGAGCATCTTGAACAGGAAGGTCGGCTTCAGCAGACGCCAGAGGTTGCGCCCCATGTTGTCCGGGCCGACCGAGAAGAAATACGCCGCGCGGACGCCGTGGCGGTCCATCGTGCGCAGGAGGGACGGCACCCCCCTGCGCGTGCCGCGGAACGTATCGACGTCTACACGGATGGCGATTTTCATTTTTTAATTCCGAATTCGCCGGAGGAGATCGCCTGCTGGAGGAAGAAGTCGAGCGTCTGCTTGATGGATTCGCGCAGGGGCACGACGGGTTTCCAGCCGCAGTACTTCATGGCGTTGCGGATGCTGGGCTTGCGGTGCTGGCAGTCCTGGTAGCCCGCGCCGTAGAAGGTGCCGCTTTCGACTTCCTTGCAGCCTGCGAACGGCGGGAATTTCTTGCGGAGCGGATGCTCGTTGAAGAGTTCGACGAGGATCTCGGCGAGCTCCTTGATGCTGGCTTCGTTGTCGGGGTTGCCGATGTTGATGATCTTGCCGTCGCAGAGGCCGCCCTTGTTCTCGATGATGCGGAACAGGCATTCGATGCCGTCGGTCACGTGCGTGAAGCAGCGTTTCTGCGCGCCGCCGTCGATGAGGAGGATCGGGTTGCCCTGCACCAGGTTCAGGATGAGCTGGGTGATGGCGCGGGAGCTGCCGATGCGGGCGGAGGAGAGCGAGTCGAGCTTCGGTCCCATCCAGTTGAACGGGCGGAAGAGCGTGAACTTGAGGCCGCGTGTGGAGCCGTAGGCCCAGATCACGCGGTCGAGCATCTGCTTGCTGCAGGAGTAGATCCAGCGCTGCATGCGGATCGGGCCGAGGATGAGGCGGGAGTTGTCCTCGTCGAAGTTCTCGTCGTCGCACATGGCATAGACTTCGGAGGTGGAGGGGAAGATGATGCGCTTGTTGTACTTGGCGCAGTAGCGGACGATCTTCAGGTTCTCCTCGAAGTCGAGCTCGAAGACGCGGAGCGGATTGCGCGTGTATTCGATCGGGGTGGCGATGGCGACCAGCGGCAGCACCACGTCGCACTTGCGGACGTGGTATTCGATCCACTCGTGGTTGATCTGCACGTCGCCCTCGAAGAAGTGGAAGTCGGGATGGGACAGCAGGTCGGTGATGTAGCCGCTGCGGAGGTCCATGCCGTACACCTCGTAGTTGCCGTCATCGAGCAGACGCTTGCTGATGGCGCTGCCGATGAAGCCGTTCACGCCCAGGATCAGCACGCTCTTCTTGCGCTTCGGGCCGACGATGGGGGAATTGGTGAGGACCATCTTCGGGGTGAACCGGCTGTCCGCGGCAAGCTGTTCGCCGGTCGTGTACAGGCCGCCGTCCTTCTGCGCGAAGTTCACCTGCACGGCGCCCTTGCCGCAGGCGATCACGAACGGCGCAACGGAGACGATGGTGCCCGCCGGGGCTTTCTTCTTCAGCGGCACGACCGTGACGTCCCAGATGAAGTATTTCTGGGCGGCGATGAACGTGAACGCGCCGGGGAAGGGACGGGTCACGCCGCGCACGAGGTTGCGGACGGAGACGGCGTCCTTCGTCCAGTCGATGAGACCGTCGGCGGGGCAGCGGTGCCCGAAGTACGTCGCCTGCTTTTCATCCTGCTTTTTGCCTTTCGCCTTGCCGGCGAGCACGGAGGGCAGGACTTTTTTGAGCAGTTTTTCGGCGGCGGCGGCGGCCTTCAGGTGGGCGTCCTTCGCCGTGTCGGAATCCGCGATCGCGAACTTCTCCTGCGCCACGATGTCGCCGGCATCGACCTTCGCGGTCATCTTGTGGAGCGTCACGCCCGATTCCTTTTCGCCGTTGATGACGGCCCAGTTCAGCGGGGCGCAGCCGCGGTATTTCGGGAGGAGCGAGCCGTGGAGGTTGAACGCGCCCTTCTTCGGGATGGCGAGGATGTCCTTGCCGATGACCTTGCGGTAGTAGAACGAGAAGATGAAGTCGGGCGCCATCTTCCTGATGCGTCCCGCCCAGAGCGGATGGTTGACGTCCTCGGGCGCGAAGACCGGGATGCCGAGGGAGGCGGCGGTTTCGGCGACGGAACGGAACCAGAGGTTTTCGTTGGGATCGTCGGCGTGGGTGAAGACGGCCTGAACGGTCACGCCTGCCTTGACGAGCTGTTCGATGCCGATGCATCCGATGTTGTTGTAAGCGAAGACGACAGCTTTCATGCGGTGTCACTCCTGTTCTTGGGGTTGGGTATTTTCTTTGCGATGAATCGATTCTATGAAGAATTGAGGGCGGGCGCGCGAGTTCAGGTGGATCTTGCCGATGTACTCGCCGAGGAGCCCCATGGACGCAAACTGCATGCCCATGAGCACGAAGACGACGGCGAACATCGCGAACGTGCCGAACGCGCCCCAGTCCTTGTCGATCTGGGACCGGATGAAGACGTACAGGCCGAACAGCACGCCGAACGCGCCGACGCCGAACCCGAAGAAGGTCAGCAACCGGAGCGGGAACGTGCTGGTGCCGGTCAGCAGATCGTACTGGAGCGCGATGAGCTTCATCACGCTGTATTTGGAGACGCCCGCGGCGCGCTCGGCGTGCTTCACGTGCACCTCGACCGATTTGCGCGCGTAGGACATCGCGAGCATCGGGATGAACTTGCCGTTCTCGTGGCACAGCAGGATCGCGTCCACGACGTTCCGGCTGTAGCCGCGGAGCATGCAGCCGTAGTCGGTCATGGTCTTGCCGTTGCAGAGCTTGCGGACCATGAGGTTGACCATCTTCGAGCCGACCTTGCGGAACAGCGTGTCCTGGCGGTTTTCGCGGATGGAGCCGACGACGTCGTAGCCCTCGCGCAGTTTTTCGAGGAGCTTATAGATTTCCTCAGGCGGGTTCTGCAGGTCGGCGTCGAGCGTGACGACGTATTTGCCGCGCGACGTCTGGAGTCCGGCGGTCACGGCGGCGTGCTGCCCGAAATTCGAGGTCAGGATCACGCCCACGATGCGCGGGTCCTTCTGCGACGCCTCGATGATCATGTCCATGCTGCGGTCGGCGCTGCCGTCGTCCACGAGGATGATCTCGGTCGTGCAGTCCAGCTTGTCGCATGCCGCGGTCGTGCGGGCGATGAGTTCCGTCAGGTTTTCCTCCTCGTTGTACACCGGGATGACGAGGGAGAGTTCGATTTCGGGCGTTGTCATGGTTGCGTGGTCCCTTCTGTTCCGTCCGCGGCGTCCGCCTCGGCGGCGGGCTGCGCGACAGATTCGGAAATATGGTAGTAAACGTGAACGCGTTTGCCGTTCAGTTTGTTGTATTTGCGCATCAGTTTGGGGTCATCCGGCCAGCCGGATTTCTTCCGCATCGCTTCGAGCTTGGACTCCTGTATGATGTTCAGAGGCGAGGCGAAAAGAACCATCCTGTCGTCCTGAAGCAGTTTCAGCAGTTCCTTCCCCTCCTCGGATTCCCCCAGTTTGGCCACCCAGTCGCCGCGCGTAATCACCATGCCGCCGTGCTCCAGCACGTCAGCCAGAAACGCGCGGAATTCCTCCGGCCC